>CAYGNE010000001.1:0-84580 GCA_964351155.1 uncultured Rhodobacterales bacterium
CCATAACCTCAAGCGGCTTGCCAGCCTCCATCGCAACCGCAGCTCGCGTTCTCATCAAGTCAACCCTCCTTACGCGCGAGTCATGCACAACCCGCGCCTGCTTGCCGGGAGTATGCGGGCGGTTGCCTGCGCAGAACAATTAAGACCATGGTGGGTATTGGGATACGTGGACTTGGCGTCGTTGCTTGGACATAGTCGGCAATAGGGAGGATCGACGCCATGCAACCGATCAAATTGCTTGCCGCCGCACTTGTACTGACCGGGCTTGCCGCTCCGGGCCGGACGGCGGATTACTCCGATCCGACATGGCCCTGCATCCAGCGCAAGGTGGAAACCCTGTCACTGGGCCTGATGTGGCCGCACCCGGTCGAGACGGATGAGCTGGGCGATGCAGAGACCGCCAGGGAGATCGCAGATCTGGCCGAAACCCTGTCCCTGCGCCGGGTCGATCTCGAAGACATGCGTGTGAGGGTCGAAGCGTTCGCCGCGGCGCATGACGGGGACCGGGCCCTTTTGGGGCGCGTCTTTGCCGACGTGTTCGACCGGCTGTCCGAGCGGCGCGGCAGGATCATCCGGGGTATTGGCGATTTTTCGCTTGGCCAGGCGGCGTTGGCGGACAAGATCGAACAGGCCCGGCTGGAGATGGACAGGCTGATGGCCGCAGAGGCGCCGGACTACGACAGGATCGATGCGGTGGAAGAACAGATCGACTGGGATCAGGTGATCTATACCGACAGGCAGCAGTCGATCACCTATCTGTGCGAAACGCCGACTTTGCTTGAAAAGCGCCTCTATGCCATCGCCCAGATGCTGCAGCAGGTTGCGAACTGAGCGCCGGCTCTATTCCCATTCCAGTTCCGTGAAGGCCACCGTCGCATTGCGCGGGTTGAAGGCGTCAAACAGGTCCCAGAGGGCGGCTTCGGATTCGGCGATATGCGTGATTGCGTCTCCCAGGCGTTCGCCGCCGTCGATGGCGGCGCGCGTGTCGGATTCAAGGGTCGCAAGGTATTGCCGCATCGCCTGCGCCCCATCTGGCCAGGGCAGGATCGGGCCGCCATGGCCCGGCACGATTTGCGTGATGTCCATCGCCAGCATCTCTTCCAGCACGTCGCGCCACCCGGTCAGCGACCCGTCCAGTGCCGGGGTATGGCGGTGAAACACCAGATCGCCGGTGAACATCACGCCGGTATTCAGATCCTGAACCGTCAGGTCGGTTCCCGTGTGGGCGGTCGGCCATGTCCGCAGCGCCAGTACCCGGTCGCCAATGTCTATTTCCATGGCGCCGGTGACTGGCAGTGTGACCGCGGCAATCTCGGTCCCGAGAAACGCCTGCGCGCCGATCAGGCGGTCGAGGCTTTCCAGGTAATTCGCGCGCCGATCCGCCAGTGCGCGCGTCAGCCGGTCATGCGCCACAACCTCCGCTCCCGTGGCGGCCAGCGGGGCCGCGCCCAGAACGTGGTCGGGATGCATATGGGTCAGGATCACGTGGCTGACCGGTTTGTCGGTACGGGACCGGATCGTCCGCCACAGCGCCTCGCCCATCCAGCGCGCGGTGCCGGTGTCGATCACCGCAACGCTGTCCGCGCCGATGACAAAGCCCAGATTGGTCACATCACCCCGGTTGCTGGCGTCGGGCTCTTCGATCAGCCCCACATGCGCAAAAATCCCGGGCGCGACCTCCTGGACACTCAGCTTTTCGCCGGTTGGCCGGCAGAACGCCGTGCCCCTGGCCTGCAGGGCACCGAATGCGGACAGATCCGGCGCATCAGTCCGAAGCGCAGTTTGACAGGTTTGCTCTGTTGCCGCCTCGTAGCCGGGCAACAGATGGTCCCGGCAGGGGCCATCGGACAGGCTCAGACACAGGGTAATCACCGCTTCGAACATGGCGCATCCTCCGCCTGCAGCATCTCATACACGAAACTGTCAACTATACAGACATTCATACTAGTACAATTTTCGCGCCCTTTATGGCATAGTCCGCCCGCACCGTTACCGGAGGGAAGCCGATGCCCGTAAGATTTGCCACCGCGGCCGCACTTGCCGCGCTGATCGCCGCGCCCGCCTGGGCGACGGACTCGATCAAGAACCCGCTGACCGACAGCGCGACCTGGCAGGACCTGCGCGTCGATGTGGTTGGCGATGTCCAGATTGCGAACGGCGATGCCCTGTTGTCGGTTGATGCGCCCTATCGCGCGCATGATGCCGCAACGGTGCCGATCGTGCTGCGTCAGCTCGACCAAGCCGCCAGGATCACGGCCGCGACGGTGGTGATAGACGAGAATCCCGCCCCCGTGGCGGCGGTTCTCGGGTTTTCCGAGGCGATGGCCCCGCTGGATTTCGAGCTGCGCGTGCGCGTCAACCAGTATTCAAACGTGCGCGTCATCGCGGAAACGCCGGACGGGTTCCACATGACCGGTCGCTACGTAAAGGCATCGGGCGGTTGTTCGGCCCCGGCATCGCGCGACCCCGAAGTTGCGCTGGCCGGAATGGGCAAGATGAAACTGCGGCTGTTCGGTCAGGAGTCACAGATGTCCACGCCCCGGAGCGAGGCACAGATCATGATCCGGCATCCGAACTATTCGGGGCTGCAGCGCGATCAGGTGACCCAATTGTTCATCCCGGCCCATTTCATCGACCATATGGAGGTCTGGCAGGGCGAAGACCTGCTGTTTACCATGGATGGCGGTATCTCCATCTCGGAGAACCCGGTCTTTCGCTTTTCCTATACCGACAACGGTGCAACCGCGCTGACGGTGAAGGCGACCGATACCGAGGGGAATCGGTTCGAAAGAGTGCTGCCAAAGTCGGCGGAGAGCTGAACCGCGCCACAGCTTTGGCGAAGTGCGCCCGGGCACGGCCCGGGCGTATCACGTTTCAGAAGCAGATCAGTTCGGCCTCGGCCTGTGCGCGGCGCAATTCGGCAACCAGGTTCTGCGCCACCGCGGCGCTGGTGAAAACGGCCATGCGTTCGCCGCCGACCCGGCGCATCGACAGCACGGTTTCGGCCTGGACATAGCTTTCAAACGGCAGGATCGTCGCGATCTCGTCGATCGAACAGGCACAGCGTTCCAGCATCAGGCGGCTCTGCCCGTTGGTGACCATGCAGGCAAAAACGTAATCGGCCCGCGCGGCCGTTGGATAATCGTTCAGTTTCTGAGCCACACTTTGCGCATGGACGCTCGCGGTAGCGGCCATCAAAAGGCCCGCCATCAGGATCCCCGCCGCTTTCATTGTGCCGCTTCCAGACGCTCGAACGTCAATACGGATCGATAGACCGGGGGCGCGCCCTCACCGCCCGGCGCCTCGGCGATCAGGCTGACATACCAGCCGGGCACGGCGTCAGACACGGTCACGCGCAGTTCCAGAGCGCCGAAACCCTGCATGCGGTCCTGGTTCGGGTCATCGCGGAACGGAAAGAGCCGGATGATCCGGACCTGGGCCGTCTGCCCCCCGATCACGGCCTCGGCGGTGTCGAGCTCGCCGGGCTGAACCAGGGCCTCTTTGACCCGGTTCCTGATATAGTGCGGACTGCCGCCGGTGGCCTCGGCCATGTCGCGCAGCACGGATTCATAGAAAAACATGATGATCGGATTGCCGACGCTGGCCGGAAACCGCCCCAGTCCGCGATGCTTGTCGTCCTGGCGGAACTGCAATTCCGCCATCTCCTTTGTGCCGGAGCCAAACGACAGGGCAATGTCACCCGTATCACGTTCGGCGGCCTCGGGTTTCAGCCGGTTGGTCACATCCCGGCTGTAGACCAGCACGTTTTGGCGGTCGATCTGGTCCAGGGTGCCATTCCGGAACAAGAGATCGTAGGTTGACGACGCATCCGGGGATGCCGCCGCCAACGGCCCGGCACAGACCAGAAGCGTTGCGAATATGGCCAGAAATCTGCGCATGGTGTCATTCTCCCTGACCGACAGCTTAGGCTGTCAGGCGCCGGTGTCATTGTCGACTTTTGTCTGTACCGCCTGGTCCGTCCTTGTCGCGGCCTCGGAGGTTTGCCAGCGGATTTTCCATTCGATCAGCGGACGCAGCCGGGCCAGCTTCACCGGCTTGGTCATGACGGTGAAATCATGCTCTGCACCGGCCCTGCGCAGACTTTCCCGCCTGTCGGCGGTGATCATGATCGCGGGCACCTTGCACCCGGTCAGCGCGCGAATCTTGCGGATCGCATCGATACCCGTATCGCCGTTGTCGAGTTGGTAGTCGGCCAGGATGATGTCGGGCGGAATGCCCATGTCGCGCACAAAGGTCAGTGCCTCCTGTGTCGAAGAGGCGGCCATCACAGACGCCCCCCAGTGTTCAAGCCGCTGGGTGGTGGCGAACAACACGTCGGCGTCGTTTTCGACCACCATGACAATATGATCCAGCGGCAGATCGCTGGCGGCGTGCTCCAGAACGCCGGGTTCGACCACCGTGGTCGGAACGGCGACCCGGTCCATCTCGATCGAGAACACCGACCCCACCCCGGGTTTGGACCGCACCCACAGCCGGTGACCCAGGTGCCGGCAGGCCCGGTCGACGACCGACAGGCCCAGCCCCATGCCCGATCCCAGCGGAACGTTGTCGGCGCGGGCGAATTCCTCGAAAATGCGCTGCTGGTCCTTGCGCCGGATTCCGATGCCCGTATCCCAGACCTGCAGCACCGATTTGGCGCCGCTTCGCCGGCATCCGACCAGAACCCGCCCGCCCGGCTCGGTGTACTGGATCGCATTGACCACGAGATTCTGTATCGAGCGCAGCAGGTAAACCGGATCCGAATGTACAAAGGCCGAACTCGGCACCACGTCCAGCTGCACGTTCTTCTGTTCGGCCAGCGGCGTCTGATCGGCAATGACACTCTGTATCAGCGCGCCAAGGCTGACCGTTGCCGGCGAGACCGCATCCGGGTCGTTGCTGTCAAGCCGGGATATGTCCAGCAGCGAATGCAGCAACTGCTCGGTCGACGTGAACGCCCCGTATAGCCGGTCGACCGTGGGGGCGAACTGGCGTTCCTGTGCGGTTTCCTTGAGGGTTGAAATCAACAGTTTGGCGGCATTGATCGGTTGCAGCAGATCATGGCTTGCCGCGGCCAGGAACCGGGTCTTTGACGACACCGCCGCCTCTGCCCGTTCCTTGGCCAGACGCAACTCCTCTTCAACCCGGGCCTTTTCCTCGTACTGTTCGGTCAGCCGCAGATTGGCCCGGGTCAGTTCGGCGGTGCGTTCCATGACCCGGTTTTCAAGCGTCTCGGTGGCGCGGCTTTCCAGCGTCACGTCCTTCAGTTCCACCAGATAGCCGCCGTCGGGCAGCACATTGGCCTGCACCTCGATCATCCGGCCCTCGCCCTGCCGGACCCGTTTGTGAAAACCACCGTCCCGGGTCAGTTGTTGGCGCCAGGATTGCACCTTGAGCAGGGATTCGTCGGTGATCAGGGACCGGGCCTTCATGAACTCCAGAAGACGCTGCAGCGTGACCCCTTTTTGCAGCACGGTGAACGGCAGACCAAGCAACTGGCGGAACTGCCCGTTATACATCATCACCTCGCCCTCGGCGGAAAAGGTGCACACGCCCGATGTCATGTTCTCGAACACAGCCTGCAGGTAATCCGCCTGCCGGTCGATAAGATGTTTCTTTTCGGTCCGGTTCTGGCGGACGATCTCGGTGAATTCGGTGAGAAGCAACACCATGTTGTCCGGCGATGTGTGCTGCAGGCTGATCTGGTACCATCGGTCGTTCACCAGTTCGACGACAAGCGACGCGACCGACGCCTGGCTGTGGCCGCTCCACATCTGCGACATGGTTTGCTGCACGTCGCGGTCCGTGGAGACCAGAAAGGCGCTGCCCGACATCAGCTGGAAATAACGCTCCAGATCAAGGCCGGGAACGATACGATCGGCAATATCCGGCAACAGGCTGCGGAAAAGTTCGTTGCAAAGATCCAGCTCGCGATCGGTGAACAGGGCAAAGCCTTCCTCCATCGAAGACAGTGCCTCTGCGAGGTTCCGGCGGGTGTGCTCGCGTTCGTACCGCGCGCTTTCCAGTTCGGTCGCGGTGCGTTCCAGGTCGCGCGATTGCGCGGCCAGCTGCGCCTGTAGTTCGATGGCGGACTGAAAGGCATTGTAGGCCGACAAACCAACCTCTGTCTGGCGGCTGGCCCGTCGCACAAGTGCGTCGATGATCTTGCCCTGTTTGACGATCTGGGTTTCGGGCGGATCGTTGGGGTCCAGAAAACTCACGACCGGTGCCTTTCTTCGGGCTCAAAGAATGCGATCCCGACAAAGGTCTGGTTCACATGCAACCCGCAATGCTGTTCCCCATATGTATTGAAGCCCAGTACGTGGCGTTGCCTGAAAATCTCCGAAACCGGCTGTTTCAATTGTTTGTGCTCGATCTCGAGCTTTCTCAGGACACAATCGAAACCCAGAATGAAATCGGGCCCCTGACCGTGGGAATCCGCGATGTTCAGCTCGGCCTCGAGCGTCTCGATGATTTCCTTGCCGCGACCGATCGTCATGACAAGCCCGTCGTCGATTGCGGCCAGAAAGGACAGGGTCCGGTCCGGGCGCGCATCGCTGATCGCGCGCACGTAATATTCCATGTTGTGCCGTACCAGAAGCGGGTTTTCCGCGAATATCTGCGGCGACAGGTCTTGCTCGCGGCACCCGACCAGCCGGGCGTATTCCTCGGTCGCCGGTGCACCGTTGATTTCATAAACCAGCCGTTCTTCCGGGTCGGCGGCGGTCACGATCAGCTGCGAGTCGGTGGGCAGGAAATGGTCAAAGCCCAGACCCTGGAAGCGCAGCTTCGTTTCTATCAGCAACAACAGGGCCGCATTCGTGTGAAACTGGCCGCCATGCAGAACAAAGGTCTGTTCAAAGGCCAGCGCGTCGCCGGCCGACCCACCAAAGACCGGCAAACCGTCCAGCACGGTCTCCAGTGTCGAAACCAGAAGGTCTTCCTGCTTTGACAAGCCGTCGGCAAAGAACAGCGCGAACCGGTTCCACCCGGCGCGGTGCAAAAAGCGCGAGGATTGCTTTTCCGCATCGGCGGCGATGGTTGTGATCGACAGCGGGTTGAGCGGGCCAAGAAGTACCGGACAACAGCAAAAATGCGCCTTGGGAAAGGCCAGAAGCAGCAGGGCGTCTTCCTCGTAGCCCTTCAGGGTGATTTGGCCTGCCGTCGTGCAGCCAAACACGGGCACACCGTTCAGCGCCGCGTTCAGCTCTACCGCAAGACTGTCCAAATCCAGATGGCCGGGCACGAACACGACGATGAAACAGGTGTCGTCCAGCGAAATCTGTGCAGCGGATTCCCAAACCGCCGTTCGCACGTCCAGCGCGTTTGATTGCGCCACGCAGACATAGGACGGGGTGGGTATCTCGTCGCGCATGGCGTGCCTAATGCATCAGGAAGGCGCGTGCCTCCGGCTCGTCCGTGCCCGGGCCCCCCGGCATGCCAGCCCCTTCGACCAGCACGGCGGCCTGGGTGCGGTTCTGCACGCCGAGCCGTCTCAACAACGCGGTGATATGCGCCTTGACCGTCGCTTCGGCCAGCGACAATTCATAGGCGATCTGCTTGTTCGGTTTGCCGGCGCAGATCAGTTTCATGATCTTCTGCTGCTGTGGTGTCAGCGCCGCCAGTTTCGAGAAGCGGGCATCTTCGCAGGGCTGCACCGTTTTCGCTTCGAGGTAGTCCTTGGGCACGTATTTGCGCCCGGCAACGATTTCGGTCAGCACCGTGCGAAGCCGCTGGGCCGAACTGTCCTTGGGCAGGAAACCGGCCGCGCCCTCGCGCACCAGCGCCTGCACCAGTTCAGTCGAGGCAAGCGAAGAGATCACCAGAATCGGCGTGTCGCTCACCCGGTCGCGCAGCTTGATGAACCCCGATATTCCGGTCACGTCCGGCAGTTTCAGGTCAAACATGACCAGATCCGGTTTCAGCCCGTTATCGAGCGCAATCATGGCTTCGCCCAGTGTCTGCGCCTTGACGAATTGGCAATCCTCAAAAACCAGTTCGAGCGCCCCGGCCAGTGCATCACTGTACAACGGATGATCATCCACGATCAGCACAGAAGAAACCTGTGGCCGCTGTTGCGGTTTGGTCCCTTGTTTCATGTGTCGTCCTCCCAGGGTGAGAGGCTAGCCGGTTCCCGCCACAATTCAACAGTTTACCACCGGTGGCGCAAAAAATGCCAATCGCACCACGTGCAATTGCACGTGAACCGGCCCGAAAGTGCAGGGTTCGGGCGGGCCAATCCCATCGAAACGGGCGGAGAGAATCACCCGGCGCGTGGTGGATCGGGTCGACGTTTGGCAAATTCGCGGGCAAAGGCGGCCAGGTCCGGGTCCGCCGCCGCGCGCGAATAAATCGCCTGATCCAGCGCCGCCAGAAGATCGCGGCGGTGTTCTGTCAGCCCGTCACGCCGTGCCATGCCAGAGGCCCACCTGCGCACGTCATGGGGCCTGCCCGCCCGGGCCGCGCGGTGCAATCCCTGCACCATCGGGTCGAACGGACCGAACCGTTGCAGCGCGCGCCACCCGGTCAGTTGCCAACCCGACAATGCCAGGCCCAGACCACCGGCAAAGATAATGGCGGCCAGCACCGCTTCCGGCCAGCCGGGCAACCGGGCTGCGGGCGGCGGCACCGGATCGTCCCCACCGGGACCCGGCGTCGGCGGCACCGCTTGGCCGTAGGCCACGCGCTGGGGCGAGATTGTCACCGTGCGATGATCACGCGTGAAGGTGTCGAAATACGAAAATTCAAGCGGTTCGACGATGGCCGAGGTTGCGTTGGTCGGTCGGATCGTCCAGCGCCAGAACGCATAGGTCAGCGGGCCTTCGGGCGTGAGTTCCACCAGCCGTTTTTCCGGATGCGGAAAGATCATGCCCGAGGGCGAGGTCAATTCGGGCATCGGCGGGATCATTTCCGGCGTGACCCCCAGCGCCTCGATCCGCACCACGCGCAAGACACCTTCACCCGGGGCCAACTGGTCCGGTGCATTGGACCATTGGTCAGACACCCGAAGCCGACGGGTCGGAAACCACCAGCCATCCACGGCCGGGGCCGGATCGACCGTGATCGACACCGGATCGGATTGGATCTGGTAGTCGAACCAGTCGTCGCCTTCATCTGTCAGGGTCAACTGGTGTGTGAACGCCCCAATGGAAAGCTCTCCGGCCCGGTCCGGATACAACGCCATCCGCCGTTCCATCACCTTGACGCTTTCACCGTCGATGCGCTCGTCAAACCAGTTGTCCTGACCAAGCTGGCTCCAGCTGAAACCGGCCAGATCGGGCTGAAGCAGTTTTTCACGGGTGATATGCCGCCGATAGACACCGCGAATGGTGATCATCACCATTTCCCCTGCAAGCGGCACGTGGCCGGTATCCTCGACATGCACGCTCAGCTTCAACTGACCGGGAAAGACCTCGGTCGATTGTGCAGCCAAACAGAGCGGCCACAGGGACAGGATCGCCGCACAGAGCCATCTCATCGCGGGTCCTCCGGATCGGGCGGAGCCAGCCCCAGCTTGGCGCGCCGCTTGCGTTCGTGCCGGATGCGGGCGGACAGGTATTCGCCCGGCACATCCGAAAGCTGGTTGAGCCAGCGGTCATCGGCCACCATGAACGTGTCGTCAAACACCTGCCGAACGCTCAACCGTCCGCGGCTGTCGACTGCGGCCAACCCCAGCATGGTGTTGGTGTTCGTCACGTCGCTGCCGGTCCCGGCGGCGCGGGCATTGCCGCGTGCGACAAAGCTTTCGGCGCTCGGGCCTTCATCCCGCCTGGCAAACAGCGCCAGGGCTTCGGGGTCGATGGCAAGACCGGCATAATACGCGGCCAACACGTCGAAATTCGCGCTGGCATCCGCATCACCGGCAGCGGCGGCAACGTCAAACGCCTCCAGCGCGGCGGCATAGCGACCGCCCCGGGCCCGGGCATTGCCAAGGTTCAGAAACGCGCCGGCCTCGGCAAAGGATTCCACCGCGCGATCCATGTCGCCGGACCGGTACAGCGCAGCGCCGCGCCAGCCGGGATCATCCATCAAAGGCACCGCCAGCCGGGGCAATCCCGCGGCCATGAATGCGCGGCCAAAGGGCGCCGTGCCACCCAGTATCAGTGTCAGTGCGCAGCAAAGTGCGGTCATGATCGCCAGCACTTTCATGCGATCTGCCGCCTGAACAGCAAAAGAAGCGGGAACAGCGCGAGAAACAACAGATACCGGCCGAAATCCTTCCAGAACAGCAGCGGATAATCCTGTTGTTCCAGTCGCGTGCGTGCATCCTCGCGCAGCCAGTCACCAAGCCTGTCGGTCTCGGCGAGTGAAAAGATATGTCCGCCGCCCACTGCCGCGTGGCTGTCGATCCCGGAGGACGGCTCTGGTGACACGACCGAGAGGCGGGCGCCGCGCGCGGCGATCTGTCCCGCCTCTTGCAGCGAAGCGGGCCCAAGCCCGCCGCCATCGGTGAACAGGACCACGTCCCCGGCAATTACCCCGGCTTCGTCCAAAAGGCGCAAGGCCAGAGCCAGCCCCCGTTCCGGGCGCGAGCCCGGGTCGGGCACGGTTTCACCATCAATCAGCAGAAAGGTCTGGCCCAGCTGCAGCAGATCTGCGGTCATGTCGGTCGCCACATAGGCGTCCCCGCCATAGACCACCAGCGCGGCCGGCCGGGTGCCGAGCGCGGTCAGCGCGAACCGGCCCATGGTCTGCATCTGTGTCCATCCCGGGCTGCCGGTCACGCTGGCGGAGGCATCGACGACAAAAACAACACCGTCGAGATTGCGGAAGGACAGAGTATCGCGTCGCTCGATGGCCGGGCCGGAAAGGGCGATGATGGTGATTGCCGCAACCGCCACTGTGGACATCATCGGTATCCGGCTGGACGCGCCGTCGACCCGGCCCAGGGCGGTGAGCGCGGCAAGCAGTTGCGGTTGGGCCGCGCGGCCCCAGTCACCGATGCCGCCCCGCCGGACATATAACCACCAGCCAAACGCCAGAACGCAGGGCAAGGCCAGAAGCCACAAGGGGCGCAGCAACGTAATCTCGTACCCGGTCATGACGGGTCCCGCCATGCCAGGAGCAGGATCAGCAGCGCGGCCAGACCGGCCGGCCAAACCCAGTATTCGCGGAACACCTCGGCCGCCAGCCCATCGCCATCGGTGGCCTCCAACCGGTCCAGCGCGGCGGTGACATCCAGCAGGTCCTCGGTCGTCCTGACGCGAAAACTCTCGCCACCGGTGACCTCTGCAATCACCTGCAGTGTCGCGGCATCGACGACGCCGCGTTCGCCCGCCTCTGCCGTGTCCAGATCCTTGGGGCCCAGGGCAATCGTGTGCACCCGCACACCCATCGCGGCTGCCAGATCGGCGACCCCGCGCGGATTGGTGGCGCCGGAATTGTTGACCCCGTCCGACAACAGGATCACCACGCGCGAGGCGGCGTCGGAGTTGGCCATCCGTTTCAGCGCCAGCCCGAGCCCATCCGAGATGTTGGTGGCCCTGCCCGATATCCCGATCGTCGCCTCTTCGATCCGGCGGGCGATGGCTTCGGTATCAAAGGAAAACGGCGCGGCATAATAGGCCTGCGAGCCAAACACGATCAGGGCCACCCGGTCCCCCGCCCGTCTGCGGGCAAAATCCGCGCCAACCCTGGTCACGGCCTCCAGTCGTGTCACCTGCTGGCCGTCAAGATGGAAATCGTCGCGCACCATCGACCCGGACAGGTCCAGGACGATGGCCAGATCGCGGCCCGACACTTTCAGCGCGGACACCGGTGCCAGATCGCGTGGCCCGCTGATCGCGACCAGAAGCAGTGCCCAGACTGCCCACAAGACAGCTTGCCGCACCTGCCGACCGCGCGTCGCTTCCGCGCTGCGCCCGGCTTCGATCAGGGCGTCGCCGATCCGCTCGGGCACCGCCAGCGACCAGCCAGCAGCCTGCTCCGGTCGGAATAACCGGGCGGCCAGCAGCGGCAGCGGCAGCAAGAGCAGAAACCAGGGTTGCGCCAGGTCAAGCACAGCGTTCGACCTCGCGTTGCAGATCCGCGACCGAGATATGGTTTCCCGGCCTGTAGAGACTGTTTTGCAGGGTCGCGAACCGTTCCGGCGCGTGACGTTTCAGCATGTGCAGCAATGCGACGCGCCGGTCCGCCTCGGGCAGGTTCTTCAGCGCCGCGACGTGGTCCGCCAGCGGTGCGGGCCGATGTGTCTTTTGCCGTTGGCCGAAGAGACGCAGCAGGGCGGCACAGGCAAGCGCCGCCATGCAGGCCAGCGCAACGGTCGCGGTCACATCGGCCAGCAGGCCGCCCGCCGCCTCTGCGGGCAGGCGAATGTCGCGCAGCCCGGCGAGCATGGCGGTTTCGCTCAGCGCCCGGTCATCCATGCCCCGGCCTCATGGCGCGCGATCCGGTGGAAAGGCGGCGGCGATCCGGCGGGCACTGGTTTCGACATTGTCGCCCGCGTCGATCACCAAGGCGCGTCGACCGGCAATCGGCACAATTGGCGCGGTCGCTTCCTGGTTCGACCCACCCAGAACAACCTGGGTGCGCTGCCCGCCGGGGAGCCGGATCGGATAGCGCCCCCTGGGCAGCCGCCGGGTGTCGGCATCCGTGATCAGGACGAGCCGCGGCGCGCGGCGGCGTTCCAGCCCGTCGAGCCGGTCGGCCAGATCCGGCCCGGGCACATCGAACCCGGACGCCACGACCAGTTCCGCCCCCGGCGGCGCAAAGCGGTGCGCCCGCGACAGGGCCTGGTCAAGCGGCACGTCCCCGGTCCGCCCTTCCATCACCGCGCGCAGTCCGGTTTCATGCGCCCGCACAAGTCCGCCGATCACGTCCAGCATCCCGCGGGTCCGGCCACGGGGCGGCACCACCACCGGGTCGCCGGGGGTGATGGCCAACAGGCCCACGCGCCCGCCATGTTCCACGGCGGCCCAGCCGATCAGACACAACGCCTCGGCCGCCGCAACCGAACGAAACGCCCGCAGGATGCCCCAATACATCGACGGGCGGAAATCGGCGATCAGCAGGCTGACGCGGTCGCGCTCTTCCTGAAACTGGCGCACATGCAGCCGGCCGGTTCGGGCCGTCGTGCCCCTGTCCAGATGGCGGATGTCGTCCCCGGCCACATATTCGCGCATGTCCGCCACCTCGAGCCCATGGCCCTTGCGGCGGGTCGAAAACCCACCGGGCAGCGCCGCCAGAACAGGCTCTGCGTCGGCCGACAAGGCGACTTGCCGCAGGGCGATGAGGCCCGCGGCCTCAAGCGTGACGCCGGCAACATCCAGCGCCGCTGTCACAGCGGTTCGACCGCGTTCAGGATGTCCGCGACCACGTCGCGAGGGCGTCGACCTTCGGCCACGGCGCGCCATGTCAGAACCATCCGGTGAGACAGCGCATCCGGGGCCAGAGCGGCCACATCCTCGGGCAGGGCAAAATCGCGCCCCTGCAGATAGGCCCGGGCCTTGGCCGATGCCGCCAGCGCCAGCGACCCGCGCGGGGACACCGCGTGTTCGATGTCACCGGCCTGATCGCCCTCACGCGTGGCGGTGACCAGCCTGACGATGTAGTCGCGCAGTTCCGGGGCCAGATGCACCGCCCGCGCCGCCGCCTGCGCCCCGGCCAGGACGGCCAGGGACATCTGCTGTGGCGCGGCAACGCCATCCTGCGACTCGGCTTCGACCAGGTCCAGAATCCGCCGTTCGGTTTTTGCATCGGGCAGGTCCAGAACGACGTGCAGCAGGAACCGGTCCAGCTGGGCCTCCGGCAACGGAAAGGTTCCGTCATGTTCGATCGGGTTCTGCGTCGCCACCACGAGAAACGGATCGGGCAACGGATGGGTGGTATTGCCGACAGTGACCTGGTGTTCGCCCATCGCTTCGAGCAGGGCGGATTGTACCTTGGGCGGGGCGCGGTTGATTTCATCGACCAGAACCAGATTGTGAAACACCGGGCCGGGCACGAATTCGAAAGTTCCGTCTTTCGGGTGATAGACCGGCGTGCCGGTCAGGTCGGACGGCATCAGGTCGGGTGTGCACTGGATACGGGCGAAACTGCCTTCGACGGCATCGGACAACCACTTGACCGCCCGTGTCTTGGCCAACCCCGGCGGACCCTCGACCAGCATGTGGCCCCCGGCCAGCAGCGCGATCAGCAACCGTTCGATCAGCGTTTCATGTCCGATGAGACCCTTCGCCAGATGCGCGGCAAGCGCCCCAGCGTGCTGGGGCGGGGTTTCGGGTCTGGTATCCATGTGACCTCCCTGCCGCTCGGCGCGGCGATCATGGCGCAAGCCTAAGAGCAAACCGCGGCGGCACAAATACCATCTATAGTCTTAGCGTCACCCGCCGGTCGGGCGGCAGGACCGGTCCAGTATGAGCGCAAAGCGCGGATCTGTCAGCGTGTCGTCGGTCATGGCGCGAAGCCGGTCAAACTGTGAATCGATGAAGTCGATGAATCGCGCCCCGTTGGTCTGATCCACAGGGGCCTCGGCAACCGCATGCATCATGAACACGTCGAAATCGCACAGTCCGCCGGGGTTGGAGCGGAGCAATGCCTTCATGAAGGCCCGCGACTCCCAGGGCAGACGGCGCAGGTTCAGGGGCGTTTCCTGCAATTTGGACTGGAATGCCGCCCTGCGGTCGAACAGCATGATATCCATGCCAAAGGTAAAGGACTGAAACAGTTCCTCGATCAGGATGGACCTGTAGAACGCGGTTTCCAGCGCGCCGCTGCTGGCCTGCACGGGCTGTTTGACCATGATGTGGGTTCCTTGCCCACGGCGGCCAAAGAAGGTCTGCGCCATGGCGGGGGACGAGGCGAAATACCAGCGGTCGCGCGGCAAGCCCAGTGCGTAAACCTCGTTCATCCAGTTCAGATCGTCGGTCAACGCGCGGTGCGGCGGTTGCCCGGAAAACAGCCGCAGGATTACCGTGCGTCCCGATCCACAGGCCCTGACCGCGGGACCGGCATAGCGCATCGGCAAAGGTTTGCCAAAGGTATGACGCACAAGGTCGCGAAATGCGTTGATCACCGCCAGGGACTGTTTTTGCGGTGGTTCGCCGATCAGGCACAGTGCAGCTCCGGACAGATCGCGGCCATTTATATGCACCGGTACCGTCATGTCCCGGCCCAGCATCGTGGTGCGCAGTTCATAGCTCCAGCCCTGGCGCGCCAGGGTCAGATAGCCGGTCTTGTCCGCCCGGACAGACCCGGCGGCAATACAGATCACAAGGCAGGCAAGAAAAACCGTTCGCACCGTTCGCATTCCCAGGTTCGTCAATGGTAGGGCGCGACAGGCCATACGTCCACAGGATCGCGGCGCGGTCCGCGCGGCGGCCGGCGAGCGGGGCAAATCTATCCACACGTTTATCGGCGGTTTTTCGCCAACGACTCTCTAAATAGTGGAAATGGAATGTTTCCTGCGACAGTGTGGGGGCACAACTAAAGATTGATTATTGAGCGCATTATACAGACCAAGTTCCGTCGGGCCTGCCATGATCTGAGAGGCCTTGGAATGACGACACCTTTGACGCCAGGAGTATATGTCCGCGAAGCGCCAGGCGGCGCGCGGGCAATTGAAGCCGCACCCACAGCGGTGACCGTTTTTGTCGGCGAGACCGAGCGTGGGCCGGTCGGGCCGACATCCATAACCAGCGCCACACAATACCGCCGGTTGTTCGGCGGCTACATGCGCGAAGACAGCGGCGGCACACCTGCCCGGCTGTTCATGCCGTTCGCAGTTCAGGGGTTCTTTGACAACGGCGGGCCGCGCGCCTACGTTTTGCGCCTGGTCAGCGGTGCGAATGCGACATCAAGGCTGGCGGTGTCCGATGGCACCGACAATGCCTTTATCGACGCCCGCGCGCCGGGCGCATGGGGCGAGAGCATCCGGGTCGCCATTGTCAACGCGACCGACGGAGATGCGGACCGGTTCAACCTGCATGTGTTTTATCAGGCACCCGGTGAAACCAGCCATACCGAGGTCGAACTGTTCGAAGGCCTGTCAGCCGATCCGCTGGACGAGAAATACCTCGTGGATCAACTGGCCCGGTCGGCCTATGTGACCTGGTCCGGCGCCGACGTGTTCCGCCCGAACAATGACGGCGACCCGAACGCGACCCCCGATCCGGGAACCCAGCTGACCGGTGGCACCGGTGGTGACGAGGCTGTGGCCGCAACGGGTTATCCTGCCGCGCTTGCCGCGCTGGACGGGCTGGATGACGCGGCGATCATCGTCTGCGGCAGTGATCTCATGCTGAACGCGGCGGATGCCAACGAACATAACGGCATCATCAACGCGCTTCTGGCCTATGTCGAGGCGCGCCCGCAACGTGACCTGTTTCTCGTGGCCGACGCGCCGCGCTCGATCGCGGCACCGGACCCCGTGGCGGCGGCCGTCTCGGCGGCGCGGACCGGCATCAATGCATCCGACCACCTGGGTCTGTACTGGCCGCGCATCGTGGTTGGCGACCCGATCGGGCTTGGCCGCAATCCGCAACTGGCAATTCCGGCCGCCGGCCATGTGGCCGGGCTTTATGGCCGTACCGATGGTCGGCGCGGGGTCTGGAAGGCCGCCGCCGGGGTCGAGGCGACCATCGCCGGGGCCAACGCGCTGGATTTCAACGTCATCGATCGGCATCAGGACCAGATGAACCCGCACGGGCTCAATGCGCTGCGCACCGTTCCGGGTGCTGGCCGGGTGGTCTGGGGCGCACGCACCCGCAGGCCAACGACAGAATGGCGTTATGTCAACGTGCGCCGCACCGCGATGTTCCTGCGCCGGTCGATCTATAACGGCATCCAGTGGGCGGTGTTCGAAGGCAATGACGAAACGCTCTGGTCCGCCCTGCGCCAATCCATCGGGGCGTTCATGAATGCACAGTTCCGCAATGGTGCCTTTGCAGGGGAAACCGCGCGCGAGGCCTATTTCGTGAAATGTGACAGCGATACGACCACGCCGGATGATCAGGCCGCCGGGATCGTGAACGTCCAGGTCGGGTTCGCGCCCCTGCGTCCGGCCGAGTTCGTCATCGTCACCCTGTCTCAGAAAACCGCCACAAACTAAAGGAGCGCACCAATGCCAATGTTCAATGTCAACGCGCACCGGATCGACCCTTACAAGAACTTCCGGTTTCAGGTGGTCTGGGACGGTCAGGTCGTGGCCGCCCTGTCCAAGATGTCGGCGGTCAAGAAGACCACCGAGGCCATCGAATGGCGCGCTGCCGGGGATTCCGGGATCGTGCGGAAAATGCCCGGTCGGACCAAGATAGAGCCTGTTACGCTCGAACGTGGCCTGACACATGACAAGCAGTTCCTGAATTGGGCCAACCAGGTCAACAACCCCGAGGGGGCGGCGGCGAATTCCCTGCTTCAGTACCGCAAGACGGTTCGCATCGTCGTGCACAACATGCAGGGTGCCGCGGTGATGGCGATCAACCTTTACCGGGCCTGGGTGAGTGAGTTCCAGGCACTGCCGGAATTTGACGCCAACGCCAACGCGGTGGCGGTCGAAACGCTGAAACTGGAATGCGAAGGCTTCGAGATCGACGATTCCGTCACAGAGCCGGCAGAGACCTGAGCAGGCGCACCACCGGCTGGGAAAGGCACATGGACCAGATCACCGGAACAGAGGAGATGCGTTTCCTCGCCCAGAGTGGCGGGGACGCGTCCCGGCTTGCCGAACTGGCGCGCCGGATGGGCGTTCTCGGGCCCGGGGACGACCCCGACCTGGCGGCGTGGGAATCCTGTCTTCTGGACCTGCGCAGAGCCCTGTCGGGACCGCGTATCAGCGCGGAACTGACCTGTCCGGATTGTGGCGAGGGTGTCGCGCTGATCTTTGGCATCGACGATCTGCCCCGGCAGGCGCCAAAGGTTTGCGAAACCGTGGCGGGCGTGGCCTTGCGCCCGCTGCACCTCGCCGATCTTGTGGAGATCGAGAACGAACCGGGCAACCGGCTGCAGAAATTGCTGATGCGCCTCTCGGGGCAAACCGCGAAATGGGCGGAGTCGGTGCTGTCCGGGCCGGAGGGTGCCGAGGCGAGTTTGGCGCTTGAACGTTGCGCCTTGGGGCTGGACCTGCAGCTGGGCACGCACTGCACGCAGTGTTCCGCCGAGATCGTCAGCCCGTTTGACGTGCAGGGCTTTGTCATGGCCGAGCGCACCGGAACAGCACGGCGACTGCTGGACGAAGTGCATCAGATTGCGCGGGTCTATCATTGGTCCGAGGCCGACATCCTGTCCCTGCCGCGGGACCGCCGGTTGGCCTATCTGGCACGGATCGAACGCGACGCCTTGCAGATCGAGGTGAGCGATGTCGGACCCTGACCGCGCATTGCCGCCGCTGCCAGTGGGCCCGCGTTTGGCCCGGCTGATCGGCGTTCCGCCGACATTTGGCGACGATACCCGGCTGCGTCCGGCGCAGCCCGGCGTTCCCCCGATCGAGGAGGCAGCGCCGATGCGGACCGAGCGCGAGCCGCCGACAAGGCCGGAAATGCCCCGCCCGGAGACCGGTGAGCCGTTGCAAGCCGATGCAGAGCATCCGCAACGCGCGGAAGGGTCAAAGCTGTCGGGACCGCCCGAACCGGTCGCGATCGATGAGGTGGCACCGGCGCGGCCCAAAGACACCACCGATCCTGATCCGACACCGGACAACCCGCAACCCGAACAGCGGACCGGCGACGTTCTGCCAGCCGGGCAGCCCCTGCGCGCACCGCATGTCGTCACCCAGGCGATTGCGCCAACTGTTCCGGAAAAACGCCTGTCAGAGCCGTTTTCCGCGTCACCTCAACGCCCTGCGCGGGCAATGGCCAGCACACCCGGGCAACCCGCTGCGTCCCCTGCCCCGCCGACCGAGGCCAACCCGGATGTGCCGCCCCCACGGCATCCACAGGCTGCGCCTGCGGCGGCCTCACTTCCAACGCCGGAACCGGCGCCGCCGATGGAACCTGCGCCGGAACCCGAAAACCCCGCACCACGGGATCGTTTGATCGCGGTTGAACCTGCCGCAATGCGTGATCAGCCCACCGCCGTGCCGGAGATGGCGGAGCACGAGTTGCCCCTGCCGATGCCCAGGGACCCGGGACCGGGACCATCCGCCGCGCCACGTCACGCTGATCCGGTCCGGGCAAACGCGAGCGAACCGCCTGACGCACCCCAGCGCCAGGCCCCGGAACAACCAAAGGCGCCCCCAATCCCCGCCCCTCCCTCGGTGCGGGTCGATATTGGCGAAGTGCGGATCTCGCTGCGCCAGCCGGAACAGCCGCGCCCGCGGTCGGCGTTGTCCGTGGTGCGCCGCGGGCCACGCCGACACGCCATTCCCCTTGCCGGATTCGGAGAGGACTAGACCATGGCGGTGTTCGAAAACCTCCACGATGTCGGCCTGACACTTGCCGGTTATCTGCGCCGCAATCTATCTCCGTCGCTGGCCGATGTCCTGGCCGCCCCGCCGATCGAAAACGCCACCGGCTCCGCCGAGGCGTTGCGGGTCTCGCTGATGTGGGTGACACCACAACCCACCCATCGAAACGATCCCTGGATCACCGGGCCCGACGGGCAGGATCAACCGCCCCCGGTCAGCCTCAGCGGGTTCTATCTCGTCACGGCCTATGGCACGACCGATGGCGGCGAGCCCAGTCAGGCGATCAACCGGCTGGGCCAGGCGATCCAGGTCTTTGAAACCAGCCCGACACTTGAATTGCCGCTGGCCGACGATCCGGGCACGCCCGAAATCGACCCGACGCCGGGTACCGGGCGGATGACCGTTGTGTTTGTGCCCACGGCCGCCGACCTGATGGAAAAGATCTATACGCCGCTGCAAATGCGCCACCGGCCATGGGCCCTGTTCGAGGTTGGTCCGATCCAGTTGTCGCGCCTGGTTGAACCACGCCCCGGTCCGGACCTGGTTCATCCGGGCGGCGTGCGGCTGGGCGACGTGGAACCCACCGCGCCGCCCCGCATTTTGCGTGCGCTGCCGGCACGGGTGCGGGCTGGAGGTCGGCTCATGCTGGAAACGGTCGAGGCCGGAGGGGCACTGACCCTGCGGATCGGCGGGGCCGAGTTCACCTTTGCCGACGTCCCGGCCGCCGCGGACGAGATTTCCCGCCCGGATGCGCGGGGCCGGGTCTGGGCGACTTACCCGGCCGCCGGTCCGGCTGCGGATGTGGATGCCGTTCTGCGCGGCACCGGCATCGGCTCGGACCCTGAACCGCTAACAATAGAGCCTGATAATACACCCGGGCTGGACGCTCCGGACACGCCATTGTCATTGGGCGCGGCGCTGGTTCTGACCGGCGGCAACCTGTCTGGTGCACAGCGCGCGTTCCTGTGGCCCGACGCCGGCATCCGCGATCCCGGCGAGGTCATCGACCTGGTCCCGACTGCCGTGGCCGCGGGCAGCGTGACGCTGAGTGCGGCGAGCCTGTCCGCAGCGGGGTTGCGGGCGATACCGCACCGGGTCAGCCTGCAGTTGGATACCGGTCTCTTCACCCCCTACGTATTGCTTGAGGTGGTGCCATGACCCGGCTGGAACAGCGCACGGACTGGATGCGGCGCGCGGCGCTGCTGGCGGCGGAATGCCTTGTCCGGTTGCCGCCCGAGGTTCCGATAGACCCGCGTACGCCCTATTCTGCCGATCGCGACCAATGGGATGGCCTGGCCGCATCGGCCCCGGATGGCGAACTTGCCGACTGGCTGTTTGCCGCGATTGTTGCGGCGGAACGGTTTCCCGATGCCGCCGCCGCCTTTTCCATTCTTGCCGAAGACGAACGGCTGATGCTGCCCACCCCGGCCAGCTTTGCCCGGATCGCGGTTGCCGGGCTGGGCGCTGACTTTGACCGCGCGCTGGCCGTGGCGCTTGGCAATTCTCCGGTGTTCGAAGATGGGCTGATCGATACGGTTGACCCGACCGGCATCGCCCGGCCCCTGTCGCAACAAGGTCTGCGTTTGCGCCGTGCTCATTCCGGCCTGATGTTCGGTGCTGATCTGCCTGATCAGCCGGCGGATATCGAACCGCGCCCCGACACGATCCTGTCGCTGCGTGCCGCGCGTGCGGCGGCACAGTTGATGCGGGACAACGGGACCGTCTGGATCCGGGGTGCTTCGCGTCGGCTGGCGCGGCAATTCGCGCTGGATGTGGCCGGTGTTCTGGGCAGCGACGCCGCCTTCTTGCGGTGTCGCGACGGAGATACCCCCGAATTGCCGCACCATGCGGCGGTGAACGTGCTTGACCTGTTCGATCTGCATACCGCGCCCAAGATGCCCGCGCGCGGCGGGGTCGGGTTCATGGTGATCGCACCGTTCCGGCTGGATCATCCGGGATATGCCGCCGTCGATGCGTCGGTGCCGCAGGCAGATGAACTGGCCGACTTGTGGGCCAACGTGGCCCTGCCCGCGCCCGACCGGGCCGCGTTGTCCCGGCGGTTTCATCTGACGCTGCCCGAGATCCGCGCGGCGCAGCGCGAGGCCGAGGTCATAATGTCAATCCGGCACCCCACGAATGGCGCCGCCACGCCGCCACCAGATGCCGCGACCCTGGCCACGGCAATCCTCGCCGATGGTGCACGGCGCATGGGGCCGTCGGTGACGCTGGTGCAAAGCGATGTCACGCTGGATGATCTTGTCCTGCCCCGGGACATGCGGGCGCAACTGGACGACGCGGTCAGCTGGCACCGCCATTCGGCCCGTGTCTGGACCGAAATGGGCCTGTCCCGGGACAGCGCCGATGCGCGCGGCTTGTCGCTCTTGTTCTCCGGCCCGCCCGGTGGCGGCAAGACCTTTGCCGCTCGGTGCCTGGCAAACGAACTGCAATTGAACCTGTACCGGATCGACCTCAGCCAGGTGGTGTCCAAGTATATCGGCGAAACCGAAAAGGCACTGGCGCGCGTGTTCGAAGAGGCCGAGGCCGGGCATGGCATCCTGTTTTTCGACGAGGCCGACGCGATTTTCGGCAAACGCTCCGAGGTCAAGGACGCCCATGACCGATATGCCAACATAGAGGTCGGTTTCCTGCTGCAGCGCATGGAAAGCTTTGACGGGGTCATGATCCTGGCGACAAATCTGCGCGCCAATCTCGATCCCGCCTTTCTTCGGCGCATCCGGTTCGTGATCGACTTTCCGATGCCGGGACGGTCCGAGCGGCGGCTTTTGTGGGATCGTAACCTGCCGGTCGCGAAATGGCGCGATGCGTCGCTGGACCTGGATGACCTCGCCAGCCGGTTCCGCCTGTCCGGTGGCAATATTCGCAACGCCGCCGTGGCCGCGTCGCATCTTGCCGCTGCGGATCGCGTGGCCGTGGGGCCGGCCCACATGGCCCGTGCCCTGATCCGCGAGCTGGAGAAATCCGGACTGCCGCGCGGGGCAAAGGACCTGGGTCCGTTTGCACAGCATCTGGAGGGGCGAGAATGACCGGATCACTGGTTCTGGACATCGGACAGGTCCGTATCGATGCAACCGGGCAGCCCGAGGATGCCGCCCGGATCGAGGCGACGTTGCGCGACGGGCTGGATCAGCTGGCGCGGATGCTGGCCGCATCACCTTTTGCCCGCGACCCCGAGGCAATGGGTACCGCCATCGCGCAATTGCAGATCGACGATCTGAGCACCGAAGACTGGCTGGGCCCGCGTGGCGCGGCCCGGGTGGCCGAACTGATGTATGACCGGATAACCGCGGGGAGGACCGGCTGATGGCCGATGACAGGATTTCCTTTCAGCAGGGTGCATTGGCGGTGTTCGATCAGGACGCCGGCGCGGATTCAGGCACGGTTTCGCGGTTTCTGCCATTCCGGTTCAACCCCGAAGACCTGTCCCGCCAGTTGTCCATCGAACAGGCACAGGGACAGGGTGCGCAACCCGCTGCCGGCGGGTCTTCGGATGGAAATGCGGCCGACCAGGGCGCGGATGCCGACAGCGGCAGCCTGAAAGAGGCGTTTTCCGTGCTGTTGCGGTTTGACCTTGCCTATCGCGAGGACCCGCCATCCAACATGCCGGTCGAATACGGTATCCTGCCCGAGATTTCCGCGCTCGAGGACCTGTTGCATCCGGTCGAAAGCGCCACCGACCAACCATCGGACGGCAGCGAACCCAACCGCGCCCGCGGGCGACGGCCGCTGGTTCTGTTCGTGTGGGGGGAACGCCGCGTGGTGCCGGTCAAGATCGTCGGTATGACGATCAACGAAACCTTCTTCAACGGTCAGCTTTATCCGACACGGGCCGAGGTCGAAGTGTCGTTCGAAACGCTGGGCGAAGGCGATGCGCGCGACAACTCCCGCGTTGCGTCCTCGCTCAAATTCACCGCCGACAACCGCCGCAAGATGGCGCGCATCTACCTGGAAACCACCGCCGCCCAAGGGGCCAACATCAATCTTCCAAGCTGAGGGCCGACATGTCCGTTGATCGCAAAAGCCGCTATGTGAAATCGCCCCGGATATCATGGGTGCGGGCGGACGGGTCCGCAGTGGATCTGATCGGATCGACCCCGCGACCGCCGCGCGCATCGGTGTTTTCCGCTACCGCCACCGACAGCGACCGGCTCGATACGCTGGCGGCGCGCTACTACCGGGACCCCGGCAAGCTGTGGAAGATCGCCGATGCCTCGGATCAGATCGACCCGTTTGACGCTGTCGAACCGGGCAGCCCCATTGACATCCCGCCGGACAAGTAAGGAGGCTCCATGGCCACCGGACGCATAGCCCTCTACCGCGATGGTGCCCCGATCGGGGGCCGGGCCCTGTCGCGCCTGACCGAACTCGAGGTTCGGCAGGGCGATGACGCCATCGGGATGATGCGTCTTCGGTTCTCGCTGGCGCAGGGGGCGGACGGGACCTATCCGCTGCTGGATGCAGAGGGCATCGAGCCCGGCACCGAACTGTCCCTGTCGCTGGCCGCGCCCGGAGGCAGCGACCAGCGGGTGTTTACCGGCTATCTGGCCCACCTGCGCCCGCATTTCGAAGCGATTGAGGCCAATTCCTATCTCGACGTGATCGCGCATGACCCGGCCATCCTGCTGGATGCCGAGGAACGCGTGGCCAGCTATCCCGATGCTTCGGATTCCGATGCGGCAGAGGAAATCCTGGGCCGGTACGGCATCGAGATTCAGGCAATGGCAACCGATGCGCAATCGGCCGAAGACGACCAACTGCTTGTTCAGCGCGGCACCGATTGGCGGTTCCTCAACCAGTTGGCGGCGCGCAACGGATACAGCGTCCATTTCGAGGTCGACCCGACGGATGGTACGCCGAAATGCGTCTTTGCCCCGCCTGACCTCGAGGCTCCGCCGCAGGCCGATCTGACCATCCTGCGCGAGAACGCCAATCTCACATGGGTCGATTTTCAGGTGTCGCATGATCGCCCGGCGCGGCGCGTCGGCGCGGCCATTGACACGTTGGCCAAACGGCTGGTCAGGGTCGATGCCGACAGCAGGGTCGCGGTTCTGGGCGAAACCCTTTTCACCCGGTCGGCGGCGGATGGATTGTCCCGGGTCGCCTCTGTCAACGCGCAACGGTTCCTGCGTGGCGCGACGCCGCGAGACACGGCGCTCAATGCCCATGCCGCCGGACAGATGGCCAGCGACAGCCATGCGATAGAAGCACGCGGGCAGCTTGACCCGGGCCTGTACCGAAACCTTCTGCGCCCGCATTTGCCGGTTCTGATCAAGGGCGTCGGCGACCGTCTGACCGGCACCTATTACGTCCGCTCGGTGCGCACGCTGATGAAAGAGGGAGAACTGAGCCAGACATTTGTCGCCGTTACAAATGCACTGGGCCGCACCGGCAGCGAGGAATTCGGACAATCCGCCGAAGAGGAGCCCGCCGCATGACGCTGGACGAACTCACTCTCGCCTTCCGGCAATTTGTCGAGAGCCGGTATTACGGCAAATATCCCGGCATCGTTACCGATGTGGATGACCCGTCGGCAGTGGGCCGGATACGCGCCCGGGTGCCCGAGGTATTCGGCGAAGACACGCAATCGGGATGGGCGACCCCCTCGGCCCCGGTGGGCGGCGGGGCCAATCGCGGGTTTTTCGCGCTGCCGGATGTGGGTGACACGGTCTGGATCGAATTCGAGGCGGGTGACATCACGCGCCCGATCTGGGCCGGAACGTTCTGGGGCGCGCCATCGTCAACCGGCGGGCAGGACGACCTGGGCACCGCCAGCGGATCCGAAGCGCCCGAAGGGGCCGACAATCCGGCGGGACCGGGACAGAATGTCTGGCGCACCTCTGCCGGCCACGTGATTTCGATGGATGACCAAGGCGGTATCGTGGTCGTGGCCGAAGCGGCCGGCGCCGAAATCCGGATTACCGCGTCGGGTGAAATCACCATAAAGGCCGACACCATCAAGCTGGGCGACAGCGCGGGCCAGAAACTGGTTCTGGGTGATGCGTTCCAGACCCTGTTCAACGCTCACACGCACCCCACCGGAGTCGGTCCGTCCGGTCCGCCCGTGCAACCCATGACCGCGCAACACCTGTCGCGCGTGTCCAAGACGGAATAGGCACATGCTGAACCCGATCACCCTGACCCGGACGATTGCCAGCGACTGGTTGCTGGACGAAAACGGACCGCACCCGGACAGCGTATCGGAGTCGGCCGACATCTTTTCGCGCGTGGTGTCGGATTGGTATGCCAGCGCCATGGCCGGGCCGTTTCCGGTGGCCACCGCACAGGCCAATCGTGGCATCCTGACCAATCTGGCCACCGCCGCGCTGATGGTCGGCAACCCGACCGCCGCAGGCAGCCTGCTGGCCACCGGCACGACGGTCTACATGACCGGTCAGCTGTTCGGATCCGGCACCTCTGCCCCGCCCATCGCCCATCCGCTGGCCGCGATTCTCTTCGCCACCGCCTTTACCGAGCTGGATCTCGACCGCGAGGCCCGCGCGGCGATGATCGGCGGCGCGATCTATGCCATGGCCATCACCACCATCGTCACCTTTGCCGGGCCGCCGTTTTCGGCCCCCGTGACATAAGGAGACCCCATGTCCGACCGTTTCATATCCTACCCGTTCGCTCTTGGTCCCCGGCTGGCCCGCATGGACGTGGCCCAGCAACGCGAAGGCGTGGCGGAAACCTCCGATGCAGACGAACACCTGCGATCCAAGATCATGTCCATCCTGTTCACGGCTCCCGGTGAAAGGGTGATGCGCCCGAATTTTGGCGCCGGGCTCAGCCGGTCGGTATTTGAAAACCTGTCGCCGCTGGCCCGCCCGGCGCTGGAATACCGCATCCGCGAGAGCCTGGGCCGCGATCTGGGACCCGAAGCGGTGCTCGAGGATGTCGAGGTGGTCTTTGACGGGCCACAGGGCGCGATCCTGATCGCCATCGACTATATGCGGCGCAAGGACCGTGCGCAGAACCGTCTGGAGATCGTGTTGTGACCGGTTCCGGCGCATATGGGCTGGTCTGGAACCAGGCCGAGATCGTGCCGGGCGGCTGGCAGGGGATCGAGGCGTTGAACTTCACCGATCCGACCCCGCCGGGGCTGGCCGCGGAACTGCGCGTGGTGCTGGCCAAACCGGCGGACGGGCTTGATCCGGGCGACGCCCAGATCGAAGGACCCGACGGCCCGGCCCCAGAGTTTGTCGCCAGCGTGGTGGATGGCGATCCGGCGATACTGGTGCGGTTTGCAGAACCCTTGTCGGGCCGCTTGCCAAGGGGGCGGCACCGGGTCCGGCTCGCCACTGGCGGGGCTGATCCACTGCATCCCTTCTTTGCCGACAGTTCGTTCGATTTCTACATCGACTGTCCCGCAGGCGATTGCCGCCCGGACATCGCACCGGACGAGACGCCGGAACAGCCCGAACCGGCCATCGATCTGGCAACCAAGGATTATCGCGGTTTCCTGCAGGTCGCACAGGATTGGGTGCGTTCGACCGACCCGAACTGGTCCGATCTTGCCCCGGCCTCGACCGAAGCCACGCTGATCGAGACACTGGCCCACCATGCCGAGATGCTGTCGATCCATCAGGATCGCGTGGTGCAGGAAGGTTTCATCGACACCGCCCGCGAGCGGATTTCGCTGACCCGGCACGCGGCATTTCTGGGGCTGGATCTGGATCAGGGGGCCACCGCGCAGACCATCGTGGCGCTGGACGCCGCACAACCGGGCTTCCTGCCTGCCGGAACCCCTGTCGACCGGCGCGAAGAGGGCGGGCGCATCACCACGCGGTTCGAAACAACCGCGGCGGCGTTCATCGACCCGCTGTGGAATGCCGGGCTGGCCGACCCGGCGGACGGCACCGGCCTGCGCGCGGCGGCCTGGCCCGGCGCCGCCGATGCGATGCTGCCCGTTGGCACCGCCGGGTTGCTGCTGCTGGGCTGGGACCGGGGTTTGGTTCCCGGACAACGTATCGCGCTGGTCCAGGGGGCGCGTACCCATGTCGCTACCCTCACCGACATTCGCGAGATCGAAGCACCGGGCTGGGCTGCGTCGCCGGGCGACCCGCTGGCCCCGGCACCGGTACAGGTCACCGAACTGACATGGGATACGCCGACCACGGTGAGTTTCGCACCCTGGTCCGACCCCTCCGGTTTGCCGATGCTGATCACCGCCAATCTGGTGACCGCGCGGCATGGTGAAACCCGCATCGCGTCGCATCCACCACAGACCGACACCGTCCCGATCGGTGCGGGCCGTCGGGATATGGTGACGGCCAGCGATGGTGTGACCGGGCAGCTTTTGCTGCGGGCCCTGCGCACGCCCGAGGGCGGCGTGCTGACGGAAGAAGGCGACCCGCCACGGCCCGCCATTGCGCTCACAATCGCGGACGAGGTTTACGAGTGGCAGCCGAACCTGCGGTCTTCTGCCGGTTTTGACCGTCATTTCGCCACCGAACGGGACAATGACGGATCGGTTTGGATCATTCTGGGCGACGGTGTGCGCGGCCGCGCCGTACCTCTGCCCGATGGCGAAACCATGCCCGATGAGAGCCTGACCATTTCCTACCGCCGGGGTGATCCGGCGGCGGGCAATATCGGGGCCTTTGCACTGAACGAGGTCGGGCGGTTCCCGGGCGGGGATTCCCGCAATGGCGACATTGCCGCGCTGGCGATCATCGCCGCCACCAATGTCACCGTCGCCGCAGGCGGCCGTCGGCCGGTTTCGCTGGATCTCGCGCGCCAGCAGATCCCCGAAAGCATCCGGCATCCGGCGCTCGAACGTTGCGTGACCCCGGATGATTATCGGCGCGCGGCGGAAATGGTGCCCGGTGTCGCCCGGGCGGCGGCAAAACCGCTGGGCGGGATCTTCAACACCATCGCACTGCTTGTTGCACCCGAAGAAGGCGATACGCTCCAGGATCCTCTGGCCGATGCGGTCTGGTCGCATGTGGATCACCTGCGCATGGCCGGGCGCGAACATATCGTACGACCACCGGATTACGTACCGCTGGATATCGCGTTGTTGCTCTGCCCCGCTGCCGGGGCCGGGGCCGGGATCGTCCGCGAACAGGCGCGTCAGGCGCTCGTGCCCGGATCGGCCGCGCGCCCCGGGTTCTTTCACCGGACGCGGATCAGCTTTGGTGCCGAGGTCCGGCTGGCCGAAATTCTGGCCGAGGTGCAGCGCCAGCCGGCCATCGGGGCGGTGCGGGCCCTGGCCTTTCGCCCGCTTCTGGATGCGGGCAGCGCCCCGGTGCGGCGCGTCATCCGGCTTGCCCCGACCGAAATCGCGCTATTCGCCGGTGACGACGCCCGGCCCGACCGGGGGCGCCTGACCCTGCGCGTCGAAGGCATCGATCCGCCCGAACCACCCCCCGCCGCCTTTGTCGTCGGCGGACCCGCAGCAGAACCGCCAACGGGGGCCACGCCATGAGCCGACCACCGATAGACAGGAGCAGCCCGTCGCCGCGCGGCATCGATACGAACCGGGGCCAAATGACCTATTTTGGCCTGCGGTTTGCCGACCTCGTGGCGCTGGCCGAGGAACTTGCCCGCGACCCTGACGGTGTTCCCGTTCCCGGCGGCACCGGCACTCTTGCCCGCGGCATAGTCGAGATCCCCGGCAAGGATCGGGGGCTTGCCCGTACGCTGATCGAAATTCCGGCATTGTTCGCCCATATCCTCGGTGAACATCAGAGCCACTACGCCGCCGAGGCCTTTCTTGGGTCGGCGACACAGGCGCCCAGCCTGATCCGCCATGCGCAGAAGCTCGCCTATCTGCCCGATCAGGGTGTCGCGGCCACCGGGCTTGCGGTTTTCGAGGTCAAGGAAGGTCTGAACGGAACCGTGCCAAGAAACTTCGCCCTGCAATCCGAGCCCAAGGGCGCGGTCAAGTCGCAGACATATGAGACGCTGGAAGAGCTTCATGTCGATGCCGGCTGGAACCGGATCAGGCCGTCAGGCGCGCGCGTCCCGACGACGCTTGAATTCACCGGCAACCTGATCGACCTGCCACTGGTGGCGCCATCGGGGCTGGAGGTTGGCGATATCGCGCTGTTGCAGGGACAGGGCAAAAGCGCAGTTTGCGAGGTTGTGTCCACGGCGCCGCGAACCCTGCGCCTGCGCCGCCTGTCACAAGGCGCGGCCAGCACCGGGGCCTGGCCTCCCTACTCCGCCGCCGACCCCTATGTTCTGCTGGCGCGGCCCGAAGCCGCGGTGCGGGTGTTCGGCCACGCCGCCGACCCGCTCGCCTTTCCGCCTGACCGACTTGCCGACCCGGCGCTTTATACGGCACCGGACAGCGCGACACTGTCCCATGGATACACCGTGACCGGGCTGAGCAGCGGCAGCTACACGCCGGGCGCGTCCCTGATCCTCGCCGAGGCAATTGATCCGCCCGAACCCGCCGCACCCGTTGCGCTGGTACAGCCGGGTGCCGCCCGGCCCCTGCTGGTCACAGCCGCAAGAGAGGCGGCGGTCAGTTTCCGCGCCGGGCAGCTGATCGCAATTCCGCAACCGACTCCGCCGCCAAGCGGCTTTCCGACAAGCCAGCTCGCCGAGCGGTCGGTCAGCGCCCGCACCACATTGCTTGATCTGGCCGACCCCGGCGGTGTTGCCATCAGCTGGTCGAACCTGCCGCTGGATGGTGTGCTTTATGCCGGTTGGACCCGAACCATTTCGATCGCGCCGGATCAGCCGAGCACGACCGCTCTCAACACGGTCGCGGTGCTGGAGGCGGACCTGTCAGAAATGCGCCCGGGTCGACGGGTGATCATTGAGCGCCCGTCAGATGGCTTCGCCGCCGCCGCCTCGATTGTCCGGCTGGAACCGCTGGGTGCCCACTGGCGGGTTACCCTTGGCTTTGCGCCCGGCACTGTCGCCTCGGCGTTTGCACTGGGAGACGTCGTTGTGCGTGCCAACGCCGCCCCTGTCAGTCACGGGGAATCCCGCACCGAAATCCTGGGGGCATCCGACGGTGTGACCCCGCATCAGGCGTTCGAGTTGAAAAACCCGTCCGTGACGCGCATCGCCAGTGGCCAGGGCAGCACGCTCGAATTGTCGGTACGGGTCGATGGCGTGCTCTGGGACCTGGTCGAAGACTTCCACGACGCCGCGCCCGAAGACCGGGTTCTGCGGGCCGTCGCCGATGCCGATCAGGCGCTGTCCGTCCTGTTTGGCGGCGAAGGGCGCGGGGCGGTGCCGCCCTCTGGCAGCCGCAACATCACGGCCGAATACCGTACCGGGCTGGGCCGGATCGGTGATGTCGATGCCGGACGCCTGACACGGATCAGGAAATCCTCGCCCATCCTTGAGTCAGTATCCAATCCCTTGCCATTGTCCGGTGGCACCGATCCCGCTGCTCCCGAAGACATGCGCCGACAGGCCACCCGCCCGATCCTGACCTTTGACCGGGCGGTGTCGTTGCAGGATCACGCCGATCTTGCCCTGCTCTATCCCGGGATCGCCCGCGCGTCGGCGCGGTGGCTGGACCGGGGTGCAATCGAACTGATCGCGGCGGACGCCGATGGCGAACCGCCGTCGGATCAGACCCTGTTACGGGAGTTTCTGGATCAACGCCGCGACACGGGGGTTCCGCTGGTCCTGTTGACGCCCCAGCCGGTCGATATCTGCGTGAGCCTGCGCATCGAACGCGACCGGGCCTGGTTGGCGGATGCGGTCCGGCTGGCGGTGGGCGAACGTCTGCTGGGCACCGACAAGACAGATCCGGGCCTGTTCACCTTTGCCGGGCGGGCGTTTTCCGCTCCGCAATCGCTGTCAGGGCTCTACGCCATGCTTCTGGCATTACCCGGTGTTACGGGGGCCGAAGCCGGCTGTTTCGACATCCACCCCGGCACCGGGGTCGCCGATATCCTGCACGCAACCGACCGGCAATGGCTGCGGCTTGTGCCGAGCAACCTGATCGTCGACGTGGTGGATCCCGGCGCACTGATTCCCGATCTGGACGGAGGCGCGCCATGACCGGTTATCGTCATGATCCGGACCGGCTGGCGCGCACCGCGGCGCTGCTCTATCAGCATCTGCCCGCGCATCTGAAGGTGCGGGATGAACTGGCCGCGGGTGCGGTTCCGCCCGGTGATCAGGAATTGCGCGCCTTTGTCGATGTACTGGCCGCCCCGCTGGCCGCGCTGCGCCAGAGCATCGAGGAACTGCATGGCGATTTCTTTGTCGATACGGCTGGTGACGCGATCTTGCCGCTGCTTGCCGAAAGCATCGGTTTGCAACTGGTATTCGGCACTGCCGAGGCGAACCGCCGCGATCTGGCCGGTGCCGTATCCCGGCGCAGGCGCAAGGGCACGCCGTCCATGCTCGAAGAACTGGCCCGTGTCCTGTCGGACCGCCTGGTGGCCAGCAACGAGGGGTGGAAACTGGTGCAGATCACCCAGGATCTCGATCTTCTGCGGCCAGACCGCACGACGCCGAACCTGCGCGCGCCATCAGTGGCCGAGCGCATTGCGGGGCCGTTGGAGAACATCGCGCGCGCGGTCGACCCCCGGCCGATCACCGCGCGTTCGGGCCGGGTCCACCCGCGCCACATGGCGCATTGGGCGCATCTCTCGCAATTCTTTCCCCTGCGCGGTGCCAGCCCGCACCGGCTGCCGGATGGTGCCGCCGATCTGCGCTTTGCCTTTGACGCGGAAAACGCCTGGCGCATGTTGCGCTGCCGCGCCACCGGTGTTGCCGATGATCTGCGCACAGACCGCGTACCGGAACAGATATTCGCCGAAAACTCCGGCGACTGGTTCGGGCGCGATGGCCGGTTTTCGGTCCGCATCGCCAACCTGCCTGCGGCGGCGTCCGCGGAACCGGCCCTGCGCGCGGCGCGCACCCACACCGCGAGTGACGGCATCCTGACAACCAACCCGACCATCGAGGTGATCGACTATGCCGGCGCGCGCACCTCGGGGCCGGTCGAGATCGCGCTGATGGCCGTGCCGGTTGTCGGAGGTCTGCCCGATGACACCGGGGCGGTGCGCCGTGCCGGCATCGAGATGGACATCACCGGCCAGATCGGGTCAACCGGCCCGGCGGGCGCCAGCCCGGCGGGTTCGGTCGCGATGTTGCGCCTGTCCACAACCGGCGGGGCCGCCAGCCGGTTTTTCGCCGGTGCGGTGCTGCGGCTGACCGGCGGGCTGACCCGCGCCGGATTGCAAAGCCCGATCGCCGAGCTGGCGCAGGAAGGGTATCGCAACGGTGCACTCTATGTGCGGATTCCGCCGCTGCGCCTGAGTGATAACCGCTGGTTCCATATCGGGGCCGACGGATCGCTGCACCACGCCGCCGCGGTCGGAGCAGCGGGCATCGATTTGCCCATGGACGGTGATGATCTGCCGGCCCGCGCCGTCGCCACGGCGCCGGTGGGACCGGTCTGGCCACCGGCCCCGGCCACTGCCGAACGCCGTCCCTTTGCCGCACCGCTGATGGCGCCACATGCCGCGCCCGTCATCCTGCACGGCGGCCACGCGTTGCATCCGTCCGGCAATTCGCCGCTGCCCGGTGGGGAAACCAGCGCACTGGTCTTTGCACTGTCCTTTGCCGCACTCGGTCGGCAGTTCCGCCCGATGCTGCGCCTGGTCTGGAACGGGGGCGATCCGTCCGGTGCCATTTGGGAGCCGTTGGACAATTCCGGCGTTCCGACGGCCGATCTATCGGCGCGACTGGCCGAACTTGCAGACGTTATCGACACTAATCCAGCCGATCTGGCACTGTCCCTGCGGTTTGAAAGCGAGCGGGCCAATGCACGCCTGACCCCCGCCGAGATTGGCTTTACCGGTCATGACGGGCGCGCAGTGTTGATCCACACGCCGGAAATGCGCGCCGATGACACCGATCTGACATGGCCCCGCGGCCCGGCGCCGATCGCTGCGCACGGGGTCGCGGTTCAGGTCGGCCGTGACGGATCGACATGGACATCCGGGACCAACCTCTTGCGCCGCCGTGCGCTGGGTCGTTCGGTGCCATTGTCCGCACCGCTTGCGATGCAGCGCCGGGTCGTGCACTGGCGCAGGCTTTGCGCCTGGCAGAATGAGTCCGGCCCCGATGTGCTGGATCCGACGCCGCCGGGCCGGATGGATATAGACCCGCAATTCGGACTTTTCGCCCTGGCCGCGAGCGAACCGCCGCAACCCCATCCGGCGGGTCCGGTCACCCCCCCGGACCCGGTCAGTGTCGACATGCAGACCGGGTCGACCATGGCCATTGGTGCGTTGCCCATCGACCATGACCGCGCGCTTGGCCGCGCGCCTGAACCACCAACCCGCGTGGTGTCGGCCTCGGGCCACCTTGGCCCGGGGGCCGATCCTGATCGAGCGGGGCAGACCGTGCATCCCACGCTGGCCGATGCGTTCGCGGCCGTTCTGGCCGACCCACAATCGCGCGAGGTGATCGAGATTTCCGACAGCCGTTTCTATGGCGCCGAAACCCTGACATGGCCCACGGGCCCCGATACTCTGGTTCTGCGCGCGGCCCGTGACACCCAGCCGGTGATCGAGATTGCCGGATCCGTGCCCGGTGCGACGCATTACCAGCATCTGGAACTGACCGGTCTTGCCCTGACAGCTGCCGCGGCGCTGACCCTGTCCCTGCCCCCGGCACAGACCCTGTCGCTGAATTATCTGACCATCCGGCGCAACGATCTGACGCTGGATGTCGGGTTCCGCGAAGATACCGGGGTCGAGGAAATGCGCGTCATCCGCAGCGTGCTTGGGCCGGTCACACTGGGCGATCCCGGGCGTATCGTGCTGGCCGACAGCATTCTGGATGCCGGCTCCGACGGGGGCACCGACGCGCTGGTTGCAGTTGATGCCGCGCTGGTCATGGATCGCTGCACCGTGCTTGGCCCGCTGCGCGTGCAGCAGGTCGACATTTCGGACAGTATCCTGCGCCACCCGGTCCTGGCCGGTGAACGATTCCAGGGCTGCATCCGCTATTCCATGCTTGCCCCCGGCGGGCAGACCCCGCGCAAACACCGGGTCGTGCGCGACCCGTTCCCGCGCTTTGTCACGTTCGACCGGCGTGACCCGGCCTATCTGCGGCTGTCGCGCGAAACCGTCAGCCAGATCGCGGCCGGGGCGTCTGACGGGGGGGAAATGGGTGCCTTCAACAGTGCCCGCATCGCCGAAATTGAACGCGCCGTCCTGCGGCGGTTGTCCGAACACACACCGGCGGGTCTTCGCACAGGGATGATCCGCAAGAACTAAACCAGAGAAAGGTGGTCTGCCATGAAGGGAGATTTTACCAGAGGCTTCAATCCGGATACCAAGCGCGGCCAGACCTATCGCCGTGTTCTGCTGCAACAGGGCCGCGCGCTGCTGGATTCGGACATGACAGCGATGAGCGACGCGATCGAGGGATCGTTGCGGCAGAACCTTGCAATGACCGCCTGTCGCGCCGGGTCCCCAAACCTGGGCCTGCTGGTGACGCCGGGGCGGTTGCTGGCACAGTTTGATGGCGGTCTTGGCAACGGGTTTGTCACAGCCGGGGGGGCGACGGCGGTGCGGGACTACTCCCGCAAGTATCTCGATCGCCTGCCCGGGCTGCGCATCGGCGGACCCGGCGGAACCGTCACCGTCAACCTGCAGCAGCCTCTTGATGTCCCGACCGAGATCCGCATCTGGGCGCGGGCCGACAATGGCGGCGCAACGCCCGATCTGAACGGCAGCCCGTTCAACGTGCCTGCGGGCCTTGCCTACCAACCTGTGAATGTGACCACCTCGGGCACCGAACTGGTGTTTACCGTCGATCCTGCCGCGCGAATCTGGATCGCGCTGATCGAAACCCGGGCCGATGCCGGGACCACCCCGGTCCTGCACAGTCACCCGGGCGACTATGAAATCGACGGTCTCGCCTTTGACACCGAGGGCGGCGCATGGCCCGCGCTGGCCGACCCCGCGGGCAACGCGTTCCAGGCCCAGGCAGACAGCCCGGCCGGGACACGCTTTGTCGCCTATGTCGAACTCTGGGAACGCCACATCACCGCCATCGAGGACCCGGGCATTCGCGAGACCGCCCTGGGCGGCGATGTCGACACCACCACCCGCACCGAGGTCGTCCATCAGGTCAAGCTTGCCGAGGTCACCGGGTTGACGGTGGACGAGATTGCCGAGGCGTTCTCTGACACTGTGCTGCCTGACGGGACCGTGACGCTGGGTGTCGCCACCGAAACCGTGACGGCCGATCCCTGCGACCTGCCGGTGCCCGGCGGCTATACCGGCCCGGAAAACCGGCTTTACCGGCTCGAGGTGCACGGCCCGGGCGCCGGTGGGTCCACCCTGTTCAAATGGTCGCGCGAAAACGGCGCCGAACTGTTTGACGCGGGCTATCCCGAGACCCTGGTCATTCCCGCCCCCGCCAGCAGCATCGTGGTGCGGGCCGACAGCGATCTGCAGGATGGAGATCTGGTCGAACTGCTCAGCGAAGCGATTGATCTGGGCGACGATTCTCCCGGCACGCTGGGTCCGGGCGGGTTCACGCGCCCGCGCCGCGCGGTCGGTCGGCTGTTGCGGCTGTCCGGCGGTGAAAACATCACCGGTTCGACCCGCATCTTTGATCTGCTCGACCCGGTCGACGAAACACCGGTCACCGATGTCGATACCGGGCGATTTGGCGATCAGGGCCTGAAACTGCGGCGCTGGTCCGGGCTGATCCGGCACACCGCCGACGCGGTGCATGAGCTCGAGCAGGGCATAGAGGCCGACATTGCCGGCAGTTTCGAACCCGGCGACTGGTGGCAATACGAGGCCCGCACCGGGGCGGCGAACGCAAACGGCCCGGCACACCCCGCCCCGCACGGGCCCGAGCGCCTGTTCGCTCCGCTGGCGGTGCTGCTGCAGACCCCGGCGAACACGCCCATGACGCTCGAAGCCTGGCTGGACAGCCGGTTCCCCCGACTTTGCGAGATCGAGGCCGATGACGTGTCCTATGACGGTACGCGCGTCGGCACCGAGTCCGACACGGTGCAAGAGGCGCTGGATGAACTGTTCGAACGCGACAGCGGAGCGGGATGCGGCGAAATTCCGGTGCCCGAAGGGGTCGATATCCGCGATATCATCGACGCCATTCCCGATGGCGCGGACGCAAAGATCTGCCTTGGCCCGTTCACCCGCAACGTGCCGTCCGTCATCCAGGTTTTCAACAAGGGGCATATCACGATCACCGGGATCGGACTGGGCTCGATGCTGCAGACCGATCGTCGCCTGTTCCATTTTGCCAATTGCACCGCGGTAACACTGGTTGATTTCAGTATCAGCGCGCGAACCGGCGGCGGCGACATTCTGCGGATCGAGGATTGCGCATCGGTCAGCATCGATCGGCTGAACATCGCCTCGGCGGGCGAGGTTGATCACGGCAACGCCGCGCTCCGGCTGAGGGCGCAACGGTTGGGATCTCTCCGCCGCGCACGGATACGCGATTGCCGCATGGTTCTGGGCCTGAACGACACCGGGATTCTGGCCATCGGGGTTACCGATCTGGGCGTTAGCGATTGTGATATCTCGGTGCGCGATGCGCCGTTTGATCTGGACGCGCGCGTTGCCGATGACAGCTTTGCCAGCATCGTCGGTCGTGTGTTCCTGAGCCAGCTCAGTTTCGACATTCCGGATGACGACATTTTCCTGCCCGGTCCGGCGGTCGAGTTCGACATCGGTGAGCGCGGACGCCACGGTGTCGCGCTGGCCTCCTGGGGGCGTGATCCGCTGCGGTTTTCGACCCATGGCGCCATCACGGCACGGAACTGGGATTTCATCGCCACGGCCAACCCACCGGGCATCAACCCCAGCACGCAGCCACACATGCGGGCGCTGATCCGCCGGGTTCGGCGCGGTGTCACCCGGTTTGCGCTTGGGCTTGCAACCCCGGTGAACATCCCGTCCCAGGCACAGGGCATTCTGCGGTTGATGGGCACATCACTGGCCGCCAGCGCCAGCCAGGTTTACGGTCATGCCGGGGTGATCGTGGCCGCCCCGCTGCGCCCGATTGTCACCGGGATCCGCAATCCGTCGCCGCTGGCCAATGACCGGACCGGGCAATCGGTGCGCATCAACGGAAACCGGATCAGCGGCTTTCACCAGGGCATCCGCGTCGGCGCGTCCAACAGCGGCACGGGTGGCCGGGAAAACCGGTTTGCACTGTTCCGCGATGTCGAGATCGACGGGAACCGGATAGATCTGCACCTGCCGATGTATGCGCGCAGCCGATGGGGCATCATGGTCGGCAGCGCAATCAGCGCGGCGGTGCGGAATAACCGGGTGGTCAACCTTTACGATGGCCCGCTCGATGACATTCCAAACCCCCTGTCCCCAACCGACGGCATCCGGCTGTGGGGCCTGTTCGGATCCTTTGTTCAGCTTGAACGCAACGCCTGTTTCGGGACGACCCATGGCGTGAGATTCCGCCCGCTCAACCCGCTGGACGATCCGGCGCGCATGGTCTGGAAGGTTTCAGACGCGCTGATCGACGGCGCGATCCCGGCCAATTCGCTCGCCGGCAGTTCTGGCAGCGCGGAACTGGTGGAAATTCCCACCTGAAGGAGAGGTCTTGATCGGAATCGCTGGGATATCCGCCAAATATGTGCTAACCTCGTTTTTGCACATCTCGGGCAACGGCTCGCGACTAAGCAGCTTTAGCAAGAGCAATGTGTATTTATGGTACACAGGGTTCAAATCCCTGAGAAATAAGGGAAAGCATCGCTTTCCCTTATACCGTTTCCGGCCCTTCCATCCGATCCGGCACGCGTCATGAAACAGGCCCGGGCATCCGGCAAATCCGCCGCATCATCCACGCGATCCCCGGCCAAACCGGCCCCCGCCGCGGTGCAAACGCCCGAAACCCTTGCCCCGGCCCAACTGACCAGTCTCCAATCCAGCCTGACCGGTGGCTCTGCCCTTCCGGCATCGACCCGAAAACGGCTGGAAACCGGATTCGGCACAGATCTGGGTGGTGTCCGCATCCATACCGGCGGTGCGGCGGCACAGGCCACCGATCAATTGCAGGCCGATGCGTTTGCCAGCGGGTGCAACATCGCCTTTGCCCCGGGACGATATGCGCCGGGCACCCGGGCCGGCGATCACCTGATCGCCGAAGAGGTCGCCCATGTGATCCAGCAACGTGGTGGCGGCGGTCAGGTCGTGCAGCGACACGCCACCGTGTCCACTGCAAATGACAGCGCCGAGACAGCCGCCCGCGCGGCGGCCGACAGGGTTCTCGCGGGCAAACCCGCCAACCTGTCCCTGACCGGGCTTTCCACGCGCGGTCGGATCATGCGCCGCGCCCGCGCCGGCGCGGTTGCACCCTCGCCGGTTGTCGCTGCTCCGGCGAACGGGCTGGGCACCACCAAGGCCGGGCCTGCCCCGGTTCTGACCCCTGTCATGACCTCGACGCTCAGCCCTGCCGGGGGGCAACTGGTCGACAGGGCCGGGCGCGATCGGGCCCGGGCCGGGAACCGATCGACAAATACCGCCAAGACCCCGGACGAAGCCCAGACCGCGCAACCCGGCGAGACAACCAGCCCCCCCGGCGTGATGACCGCAGGCAGCCCGGTCGGGGCGGCTACGCAGGCGCTGGCACCGCAGGGCGAAAACAAACCCGGCAAAACCTCCGAGCGGAAAAAGAAAGGCGAGGAAAAGGACAGGGAGAAGAAACGGGACAGGAAACCAGAGGCACAGCCCCCCGAAGCGGTTGCCGGCGGTGGCGGGCGCTTTGGCCGGATCAGTGGCGACCGGGGCGCCGCTGCGGCGGCTGCGGCGCAGCGGCGGCTTGACGAACGGTCCGAAGCGCTGTCCACCAACGAAGGCGCGGCAACCCGGATCGGCGCGGCGCAGGCCGCCGCCGCACCACCGCCCAACGCGGCAGAAGCCAGCGGCCAGCAGGCTCAGACCGGAACGCTGGAACGAGCAGAAGTGCCGGCCGGCAATCCGGCCGCCGCCAGGGCCGCGACACGCAGCGCGGTATCTTCCGCGACACCGAACACCATCGAGGATCTCGAGGATTTCGCCAGCGCCTCGGGAGCCGCGCGCCGCCAGCCGCTGACCGATGCTGTGGCCGGACAGGCCGATGCGCAGACCGGACCTGTTCAGGCCAGCCTGTCAGCGGTGGATTCTCCGCCGCCAGGCACCGCCCCGCCGCCAGCCGTTGCACAACCGGAACCGGTCCCGGCCGCCGACAGCGCCGACCCGGCGCTGACCCGTGCGACTCCGCCGCCGGTCAATGACGAAGCGCTGGATGCAACCGAATTCAAGGCCGACGCCGATGCCAGGCTGGCCGAGCATGACGTTGACGACGAGACGCTGGCGCGTGCTGATGAGGGCCCGTTGCGCGAGATCGGCAATGACAAGACCCGGTTGAACGAACAGGTCGCACAGGCCGGCGACCGGGCCCGCGCCACCGAAACCCAGGCGCGGGACAATGCCAATGCCGCACTGTCCACGGCACAATCCGGCGCCCAGGCCCGGATGGAAAACGAACGCGGCACCGGGCAGTCAACTGTTTCGGCGGAACAGGACAGTACCCGCACCGGCGAGGAAACCGCCGAGCAGAGCCTCGCCGACCAGATCAACACCACGTACCAGACCGCCCAGACCGAGGTGAACACGAAGCTTGCCACGCTAACCCAGGAGTCGGTCGCCACGTTCCGCGAACGGCAAGGCGCGCGGCTGCAAGGTTTTGCCTCTGGTGTGCGCAGCGATCTGGCCGCGTTGAAACGCCGCCGCTATTCCGGTGTGCGAGGCGCGGCCCGTCGATTGCGCGACTGGGTGTTGTCGATCAACTCGGTGCCCGAGGTAAAGCGGCTCTATCAAAGGCATCGGGACCAGTATATCGCGGATATCGACGCGCTGATCACACAGATCAAGGCCGATATCGACCAAACGATTGCCGATTGCAAAACCGCTCTCAGGACCGCGCGGGAAACCATCGAACAGCTGGTCGCGGACAATGCCAGCCAGATGGATGAAGACGCCCGCGCGGCGCTCGCCAACGCGACCTCGGGCTTTGAGCGCATGGAACAACAGATCGATGCGGCGGCTGAGGCCGCCAAGCGCGCGCTGGATGCGGAACGGCAAAGGGCCATCGACGCAATGGATGCGGAACTCAACCGGATCCGCGCCGAAAATGCCGGGCTGGTGGACCGGCTGGCCGCCGCCATCTCGGCCCTCGCCGCCGCGCTAGGCCAGTTCATGCGCCTGATGACACGTGTCACGCGCATGGGTATCGGCGCGTTTCTGTCCGCCGCGCTGGCCCAGGCCGGCGATGGCATCCGCAACAACCTGTGGGGAGAATTGCAGACCGCGTTCCGACAATGGCTGTTCATGAAACTGCCGGTGCTGCAACTGCTCTTGTCGCTGCCACCCAACTGGTACGAAATGCTGACCGCGCTGGCCACCAACATGATCGGGCTGTTTACCGAGAACCTGCCCGCGATGCTGCCGGCCATCGGGGCTGCGGCGATGATTTGGCTGGCCACGACACTGGCCGCCAAGCTGATCCCTGGCGTTGGTGCGATCATGGCGGTGATCGACGCCATTCGCGGTGCCTATGCCCTTGTACAGAGCCTGTTGTCGGCTGCCTCGGCCTTTTTCCAGTTTGTCATGCAAGTGGCGGAACGAGGCAATGGCGCGGTTGCTTTTGCCCGTGCCGTTGCCTTTGGCATCGTTGCGGCGGTGGACGCGGTTCTGACCTTCCTCGGTGTGGATCGCCTGATCCGCCGCGTTGTCGGGGCCATCGCACGCCCGTTCGGCCGTATCATTCGCCGCATTTCATCGCGTTTCCGCGCCTTCATGGCCCGCCGCAGACGGCGCCGGCAGCGCAGCCGCCAACGCGACCGGCGTGCGCGGGACGGCGGACGCGGCCAACGCGCGCGCGGCGCCAACCGCCGGCGTTCCGAACGGGCGCACGCCCGTCGCAACCGCCGCGATCGGCGGCGCAGGCGGGCCGACCGGTCAAGACGGCGCGCGCAGCGTGGCGACCGCCGCCGGGACAATCGGGGGCGGGACAACACACGTCGCAGAAACGATGAGCGCCGCCGCCGGCGCGAACGCGAACGCAAGCGCCGCGCCATCCGCCGGACGCGCGCGCGTTTGCGGGCCCTGATCCGCAGAGATGTCAGCTTCAACCGGTTGCGAGCCGAAGTGGCATTGCTGCGCGCCCGGTATCGCTGGCGATCACTTCGGGCACAAAAAACCGGCTCCAAGGTCGAGTTCCGCGGTTCGATGAGTCCGGAATTCGAGTTGCTGGAAGTCGGCGAGAGCTATCAGATCGTGCGGGTCCGGGGAACGACCCCGCTGGACCGCACTTCCGGGGACGATTTCGAACGCGGCGCAATCGGATTGTCGATGCGGGATATCCTGCCCGCCATGGTGCCCGAGGGCATGGCCGAACCGTCAGCGGCGGGAATGCGACGACGCGGTTCGACCCTGGAACGCCGCCTGCCACTGCCACGCGCCGGTGCCCCGGCAACGGTGCGCCGGGAACCGACAATTGCCGAGCCCGGCGGCGGCGACAGGTCGCGCGCAGGCAGTTTCCGTCCCGAACTGGTCGTGGCCCGAAGCAACGAGGTCATCATGGTCGAGGCCACGCTGCAGACCGACTGGACAATGGGCGGCACTGTCAGTGCCCAATCCGGCGGTCGTCTTCGCAAACGTGCGCAGCTCGAAGGCTTCATCTTCAATGTTGCCGACAAGATCGGCGTGACCCGCCGGCGCGGGACCCGGATCACCGTTGTTTTCATTGCTCCCAGCCGCCCACAAGGTGCGACGCTTGCTGCCATCCGGCAGGACCTGAGCCGTATCGCGCTGGGGATGCAGGTGGAAATTCGCTGGCTCGTGGTTCCGTCGATCTAGAACGGCGAAGATGTCGTTCGATGCCCAGGAACGCCCAATAATTTTCGTCACGGTGTTCAAGATGGGGGAGGTTGTGACAATACTGCGGCAATCGCAGTTGTCAGGGCAACCGAATGAACCTTTCATCTCAACCCAGCCGCCTCACGCTAAACCTTGATCTGGATGCCCCGGGCAAGCATGTGGGCGACCTGATGTTGCGTTGGTCTGACAACTCCAACCCCTTGGGATATCATCCAATTCCGGTAATCTCCTTGAATGGTGGGACAGGCCCCACGGTGCTGATTACCGGCGGAACGCATGGCGATGAATTCGAAGGCCCGGCCGCGATGATGCGGTTGGCGAGCCGGCTCGATCCGGCAGTTTTGAACGGTCAGGTGATTCTGCTCCCGGCACTGAACGCGCCCGCATTCATGGCCACGTCGCGGGTTTCGCCGCTGGATGGGGCCAATCTGAACCGCGCGTTTCCGGGTGATGCAAATGGCGGGCCGACCGCGATGATCGCGGATTTCATAGAACAGGTTCTCTTGCCGCGCTGCAACGGCGCGATTGATCTGCACTCGGGAGGCAAGGCGTCCTTCTTTGCCCCCTGCGCGCTGGCCACACGCACGTCCGACCCGACCTTGCGGGCCGCCAATCTCGCCCTGGCGCGGGCCTTTGGGTTGCCGCTGATCTGGGAACTGGGTGCGAACAACGATAACCGGTCGCTCAATTCGGCGGCCGAACGGGCGGGCGTGCCGATGATCGCGACGGAACTCGGGGGCGGCGGCGGTGTTGATCCGGATATTACGAACGCGACCGAAACGGGGCTGATGCGCGCGCTTGCACATCTGGGGGTTCTGGATGCGCCACCCACCTTGCCAACGGTGCGCCGCGTCGTGATCGCCTCGGGCACGCAGTCGCTTTTTGCGCCGGGTCCCGGTGTTTTCGACCGTGCCGTGAAGGCCGGAACAGACGTCAGGGCCGGTGACACCGCCGGCCGGTTCCATTTCGTGATGGAGCCGGAGCGCGACTCGATCGATATCCGGTTTGCAACCGATGGGTTTGTGTTGGCGCATACCTGTCGGGGGTATGTTCAACGCGGTGACATGCTGGCACTGGTGGCGCAGGATGTCCCGGAATAGGGGCCGGGCCACGGAATAGGCAGCAACCGAAAAACCGACTGTTCGCAATGCCGCTGACTCCGGCCAATACTGAACCGACGAATCGCGGAGGGAACATGATTACGGACATAGAGCAATCGCGCCGGTGGCGGACATGAACATCCTGTTCGTCATGTATGATCAGTTGCGGTTCGATTACCTCGGCTGTGCGGGCCATCCGCATCTGCACACCCCGAATTTCGACCGGGTGGCGTCAATGGGCGTCCGGTTCACGAATGCCTTTGTACAATCCCCGATCTGTGGCGGATCCCGCATGTGCTTCTATACCGGGCGCTATGCCTCGAGCCACGGGGCGCAATGGAACGGATTTCCGCTGCGGGTGGGCGAGGTCACGCTGGGCGATCACCTGCGCAAGGCGGGGATGGATTGCTGGCTGATCGGCAAGACCCACATGAAGGCAGATGCCGAGGGTATGGCGCGGCTTGGGTTGAGCGCCGACAGCGTGATCGGCGCCCGGCAGGCGGAATGTGGTTTTGACACCTGGTTGCGCGATGACGGGTTGTGGGCAGAGGGACCCGACGGGTTTTACGATGAACGCCGCTCGCCCTATAACGAATATCTGAAATCCAGGGGCTACCCGTCTGAAAACCCCTGGTCCGATTTTGCCAATGCCGGCATCGAGGACGACCAGATCGCCAGCGGCTGGATGTTCCGCAACGCCGACAAACCCGCCAACATCCGCGAGGAAGACAGCGAAACCCCGTGGCTGACCACCAAGACCATCGCGTTTATCGAGGCCCAGAAAGGGCCGTGGCTGGCGCATGTCAGCTATATCAAGCCGCATTGGCCCTATATCGTTCCTGCGCCCTATCACGACATGTACGGGGCCAACCACGTGCCCGCCGCGCGGCGGCACCCGGTCGAACGCGAGGATCCGCATCCGGTCTACGGGGCCTACATGGAGAACAGGATCGCCGCGGCGTTTCAGCGCGAAGAGGTCCGCCAGAAGGTCATCCCGGCATATATGGGCCTGATCAAGCAATGCGACGATCAGCTTGGCCGCCTGCTGGACCATCTGGAGGCGACCGACCGGATGAAGGACACCATGATCGTTCTGACCTCGGATCACGGCGATTATCTCGGCGACCACTGGCTGGGCGAAAAGGACCTGTTTCACGATCCCAGCGTCAAAATACCGATGATCATATATGACCCGAGGCCAGAGGCTGACGCCACCCGCGGTACAGCCTGTGACGCGCTGGTGGAGTCGATCGATCTGGCCCCCACCTTTGTCCAGGCAGCGGGCGGCAAGGTGGCCGATCACATCCTCGAAGGCCGTGCGCTGACGCCATGGCTGCACGGGCAGACGCCGGACTGGCGCAGCTTCGCGATCAGCGAATACGACTATTCCGCAACGCCCCAATGCGTGAAACTGGGGCTGGAACCCCGGGATGCGCGGCTCTTCATGGTGTTTGATGGCCGTTACAAGATGATGCATGCCGAGGGCGGATTTCGACCCATGCTGTTCGATCTGGAAACCGACCCGGACGAGTTTCACGATCTGGCCAAGGCGGATGCCCATCAGGACGTGATCGACCGCCTTTATGGCTGTCTCGCGAAATGGGGGCGGCGCATGTCCCAACGGGTCACGAGGTCCGAGGATGACATCAAGGCGATGCGCGGCAAATCCCTGCGACGCGGTATCCTGCCGTTTCTGTTTGACGGTTCCGAAGTTCCCGAAGACCTGACGGCGAAATACCGCGGTCCTGCCCCGGCCAAGTTCACCGAGTGATGAAACCCGGCCGGAAAACCTGATTGCCAGCAGGGCACCGCGCGGACGGCCAGACCCTGCCGGCGGGCAAAACAGTGTCTAAATAAGGTGATCAGCCCGGCCCCGCCCCGGCACGCGAGTTTGGATCGGACGGAACCAGAATGGGCCATGCCGCGGCGTTCAGCGCATCCCACCGGTCCGCAATGACGGCAACGCCCTGTTCCAGCGACTGGTTGTAGTTGGCCGCAAGCTGTGCCGCCGACATCTCGAACCGCTGCATCTCGGGATGCTCCGACTGCCGCGTGACCGAGTCCGCGAGCACTCCGGGCCGGTTGCTGCAGATGATCGTAACGGTCGAAATCTCCGCGTCGCAGTCGGCATGATCGACGCGCCAGTAATGCGGAAAACGCGCACCACCTTCAAAGCTTGCCCCGTGCGATCCGGCCTGATCCGTCCAATTGGCCAGAACAAAGGCCCCTTGCCGCGCAATTATCGAAAGGCAATGCAGGACCAGTACGGGATAGCGGCAATTGGACAGTTCCACGATCGAAAAGCCGGTTCTTTCCGCCTTGGCGAACGCCAGGTGTGCAGCCAGCATGCCATATTCACAGACATCCGCGCCGCCGGCGTCGATCACTGCGATATCGCCGCTCTCGAAAATCAGCCGCGGGGTTGCGCCGCCCTTTGGGCCCGCCGGGGGCAATGCGATACGGTCAAAACCACCCAAACCGCACATATGGGACCATGCCACCAGTTGTGCCGCGTCTTCGTAGTCACCGATGTGGTGGCCGGCTCCTTCATAGGCGCGGGACAGGGCGGCGATCATTTCATTTCGCGATACTCTCATGCCAGGGTCTCCGTCATCTCGGGTTTCAGCGGCAGGAACCAGCTTTCGTAGGTCTGTCCGATATCGTCGATCAGGGGAGCGCCCTGATACATCGTGTTTCGCACCCAGAGTTTTGAGCGCGGATCAAATTTGCCAACTCCAAAAAAGGCCAGCTTGCAACGCAACAGGTCCATCGGGCGCACGTTCCTGTCCGCCAGATTGGCCCGGATTTCCGCGTATTTGTGCCGCGTCATGGTCTGAATGCGTCGTACAATGCTTTTCATCGCCGGGTGGCGAAGCAGGAAATGCACGACGTCGCTGTCAGGATGCGCGGCGAGGTCCGTGACCAGCAGATCATAGCATTCCCGAACGCGCCGTCCGATCGGCAACGGCATCTGTTTCTCGACCCCCGGATCGGCGCCGGCAAAGCCCAGGCGCGGTTCCAGTTTTTCCTCGGACCGGTACCAGAATGCATCCGATTTGCTCGGGTCCGAGAAATCGATATCCAGCGCCCAGTCGTAGCGGGTTTCGATCAGTTGGCGCAGGTCCCCGGTCGATTGTGCCGGGTCGATCACCGGGTCCGGAACCACGGCGAACTCCTCTTCCAGGTCATTGACCAGTTCAGGATGAATTTCCAGACAGATGGCGTGGATCAGTTCCTGTGTCTCAAGGCTCCACCTGTCTCGTCCCTGCTCGGACAGCACGAACCATGTCTCCAGCTTGTCGTCACGCGCGCGCATCCATGCGTCAACGTCGTCAAGCTCTGCAATCAATACGCGGTTCCGCTCGATCTGCTCTGTGTCATTGGTCCGGCTTTCGGCAAAATGCTGCTTTGCCCGGGCGATCAGGTCGTGAAACAGGGCAACGCGCCAGTCGGTGGGCGTGGCCTTGTGCAGAACCTGTGCCAGAGCCGTTTCGCGCATTTCGACCCACCGGCTGAACAGCTCTCCGTGATTGACCAGATAAGGCGCCATACCCAGCCCTGTGGAGTTGCCGATCCCGAAAAACCGTTTCAGGCGTGCATCCAGCGCAATCGCGGTTTCCGGCGCGCGTGCCTTGGCAATGTGATCGACCTGATCAAGGCTGAACTGACGCAGCATGTAGCAGATGAACATCTCGGGCGCGAAGGGACGATTGAAATCCGGGTACTTGCCCCGCACCTTGTTCCAGTCCGCCATACCCAGCTTGCCGCTGCCGTAGACCGCCGTGGTGCGGTAGAGATACCCGACATCGGCGATCCGGTCGGCATCCGGCTGCCGACCGGCGCACAGCTCGTCCAGCACATAGCTGAACAGGCGCGAACTGCGATTGGCCCGCGACAGGCTGAACACCCGCGCATCGACACGGCCGGCCTCTTGTTTCGGAACATTGCGGCGCAGATCCTCCAGCCACACATCGTCCACGGCGCCCTCGCACAAAGCCATGGTCAGATCCCAGCTCGTCGCGATGACGCGGTCATTGCGGTCTTCGTCCGACAGAGGGTTGGAAAAGAGCACGAAACTGAACGTGTGGCGGGGCGTTTCGATCCGGTAGATCGCCGTGCCATAACCCGCGTCGTCCAGCGCGAACCGCACGCGGTCGATTGCCCATTCCTCCTTCATGATCCGGCGGACAAGCGTGCGCATGAAACTGAGTGTCGAGGAATGCAGAGACCCGAGCCGGGCCAGATCCATGACCTCTGCTTCGGGCCGCATTCTGTCCGATAGAGATGCAAGCATGATGTACCCTCCCAGGCAAATGGCGTCTTCGCGACCTGCTTTGCCCGGACGGCAACCAAAGTAAAATTTGAAGAATCGAATGACTTATTGGAAATTCAAATAATTCAGGCCGCCGCTTCCGTGGCCTCGACCGTGTGGTTTGGAAACATTGCGGAAATTTCGTGCTTCCGGGTCTGTACGAATGACAGAAAGGCCGTGGCCGCATCCGGGACGGCGCGGTTTTTCCGCGTAATCAGGTTCAGTTCACGGTATATCACCGGGCCCGAAAGGCTTCGGAAGATCAGTGACGGATTGAGGTAATCTGGCGCCGCCAACGCGGGCAAGGCCGAAACCGCCTCTCCCTTTTCAATGAGCCCCACCAGCGCCGCAATTGTCAGGACCCTGAAATCCGGGGCCGTGACGGATGATGGCAACCCGGCGACACCGCTGGTCAGTCGGCTGATCCCGGTATCGTCCGCCATGCCGACAAAGGACTGATCGCGCAGGCACGCCCATGTCAGGGCGTCCTTTCGTCGCGCAAGGGCATGATCGCCCCGGCATATCAGCCCCATCTGGTCCCGCATGAACGGCGTGTGATCCAGGTCTGGATTGTCAGACCACCGATTGGCGATTCCGAAATCCGCTTTACCGTTCAGAACCTGCGCCTCTACACCCCGCCCGTTATCATCCTGCAGATGAATCCTGATGCTCGGTTCCAAAGACGCAAAACCGCGCATGGCATGCGGCAGAACCCGGATGGCAACCGAGGGCAAAACCGCAATACAGACCCTGTTTTTGTGTATTTCCGCGCTCGCTCGTGCAGACAGGATCGCGGCCTCGATATCGCTCAGGATCTTTTCGGCCTTGGGCAGAAACGCCTGCCCAAACGGGGTCAGGCACACCGACCGGGTTGTGCGGCTCAGGAGAGGTACACCGACAATCTCTTCAAATTGCTGGATACTCAGCGAAAGCGCGGGCTGAGAGATGGCCAGTTCCTGCGCCGCCGCGCTGAAGGAACCGCATCTGGCAACGCTGACAAAGGCGCGAAACTGCTTCAGGGAAAGGTTGCGGGCGATCCTGTTGTCCATGCCGTCATCTTACCGGCACCGTCGCACCATTTGAACAGGACAAAACGCCAGTTCGAAATCCGCCTGACATCTATATGCGCAACTCTGTCCCGGCATCAAACAGGTGTATGCGATCCGGGTTGACGGCGATGGTCACCTCTTCGCCGACGGTTACATCATGGGCCCGGTCCGCAACAACAACCAGCGACGTACCGGCACAGGTCAGATGCACATTCTGATCCGCCCCGGTCATTTCCCGCAACACAACCTTTGCGGTGATCGGACCATCGCCAAAGCTCAGGTCTGAAGGCCGCAAGCCGCACACCACCTTTTGCCCGGCGGTCGCAGTGGTCGCCCCGGCCAGCGGAATCCGGATACCGTCGGTCAGGAAATGCGGGCCACCTTCGCCTGTCTCCACGGTTCCATCCAGGAAGTTGATGGCCGGAGAGCCAATGAAATCCGCAACGTATTTCGAGCGCGGCGCATCATACAATTCATCCGGCGTGCCCGATTGTTCGATCTTGCCGTCCCGCATCAGAACCACCGTATCCGCCATGGTCATCGCCTCGATCTGGTCATGTGTGACATAGATCGTGGTCGTGCCGAGCCTGTCGTGCAGCTGGCGAATTTCGAGCCGCATATGCGCGCGCAGCTTGGCGTCGAGATTGGAAAGCGGCTCGTCAAACAGGAACACCTTGGCGTCACGCACCATGGCGCGGCCCATCGCCACCCGCTGCCGCTGTCCGCCGGACAGCTCCTTGGGGTATCGATCAAGGTAGTCGGTCAGGTTCAGAACGGCGGCGGCCTCGTCCACGCGCGATTTGATCTCGGATTTTGGCAGCTTGGCGACTTCCAGCGAGAACCCGATGTTTTCCCTGACCTTCATCGTCGGGTACAACGCGTAATTCTGGAAAACCATCGCGATGTCACGGTCACGCGGATGGACATCGTTCACACGATCACCGCCGATGAACAGATCCCCGCCGGTGATCGTCTCCAGACCTGCCGTCATCCGCAACAGCGTCGTCTTGCCACAACCCGACGTGCCCAGAAGCACGGTGAACTGGCCGTCCTCGACAACCAGGTCAAGGTCGCGGATCACGTTGACCGCGCCATAATTCTTGGTGATTTTCCTGAATTCTACCGAGGGCATAAAGGTCTTTCCGGTCTAGTAAGTCTGGCGTGTCGGCGTCAGGCAGATTTCCTGCACAAGTGCGTTCTGTGGCAGGTTATAGGCGTTCAGGATCAGGTCCGCGACGATATCGGCCCCGATACCCCCACCCATCTTGACCTTGTTTGCCTTGTAGTTTGCAAGTGTTTCGGCATCCGTGACAGCGCCGAGCACCTCGGTTTCGATCACACCGGGCGACACCACCAGCACCCGCACATCATAAGCCGACAGGTATTCCCGCAAGCTTTCCGACACGGCATGAACAAAGAACTTGGTTCCGCAATACACCGTATGATCGGGATAGACTTTTCTCCCGGCGATCGAGCTCATCATGACCAGCGTGCCGCGCCGCCTCTCCATCATGGCGGACATCACCGCATGGGCCGTGTTCATCACGCCCTTGGTGTTGATGTCGATCATTTCGTCCCATTCTTCCGGGTTCTGCCGGCCGATATCAGCCAGCCGCGCGATGCCTGCATTCGCAAACATCATGTCCGTCGGGCCAAACTCTGCCTCGGCATCCTTCACGGCGGCGGCGATGGCCGCCCGGTCGCGCACGTCGACTTGCCGGATCATGGAACGCGGCAGGTTCATGGCCTCCATCCGGTCCACCCGGCGGGCCATCAGCAGGACCGGATGCCCGGCACCGGAAAAGGCGCGTGCCGTGGCCTCCCCGATGCCTGAACTTGCGCCCGTAACCGCAACCAGGGGCTTGTCTGTCATCTGTTCCATACTCCTGCCGGGTCAGGGGGCGGCGCGCCCGCCCCCTGCAATTCTGGTCTAGCCTTCGACAACCGCGTTCGAAGCCTGCGCAATGTCATCCATCGCCTCTTTTGCGGAACTGTATTCGCCCGCAAAATACTTGCCGAGGCGGACGGGGATCGTGTCGTTGGCCAGTTCCGCCCATTGCGGCAGATCCGGCTCCGACCCCATGTCGTTGGCGATGGTGTCGCGCACAACCTGCAGGTGACGGGTGGTGCCCGCCCCAACACGGTTGTTCGCGATCACGCGCGGATCGTCATAGACCGAGAAACGCGTCGGCCCGGTGCCGCCACCCAGCGTTGTGATCAGAACCTGCGTATCCTTGGACGTGGCCCATTGCATGAAGATCCACGCTGCATCGGGGTTCTTGGCGTTCTTGGACACCGCAAGGGATGACCCGCCCTGGTGTCCGACACCCGGGATTTCGCCGTAACCGGTTTCATCCACCGTGCGCAGGGCGCGGGTCGGCGCCGGGCATGGCGCTGCTTCGATCAGGCCCGACACCTTGGTTGCGTTCGGGTCGTCGAAATACGGGAAGAACTCGCCCCAGCTCATCATCGTTGCCGCAACGCCTTGCGCCACCGACTGGCCCTGCCCGTCCCATGTCCAGCCGGTCACACCCGGTGGCATGGTTTCGTACAGTTTCCGCCAATAGGCCATTGCCTCGAGACCGCGCTCGTCATTGCCGGTGAACTTGCCGTCCGGCCCAAAGATCGAGCCGCCGTGACCCCACAGCCATGCCGTCCAGTCGCATTCCAGCGAGTAATGACCCGACTTCATCTGGCCGGTGGCGCCATACATCTCCGGGCCCATCGCATCGGTGATGGCCTTGGCCTGCATGTGGTATTCTTCGAGCGTCTTGGGTGCGGTAAAGCCCATCTTTTCATAGATATCCTTGCGGTACATCATGATGAAGATCGGGATGTCATAGGGCACACCGACAAGCCGGTCGCCATAGCGCGCGATACCGTCCACCAGCGGCTGAAGGAAATCGTCGATGTCGTATCCCGGCATGGCCAGATCGGCATTCTGCAACTGCTCGCGCGGATCGTGAACATCCTCGGACACGAAAGCGGCCCAGGATTGGTCGATGTAGTACAGGTCATAGGTGCCAAGCTGTGACGCGATATCCAGCGTCATCTTCTGCAGAACCTGTTCCAGCGGCAAAATCTCGATCTCGACATTGATGCCCGAGGCTTCTTCGAAATACTTCTTCAGCGTGTTGTTGAGCGCGTTGGACGGCGGCGTGGCCTCGGTGGCGAGACGGATGGTCTGACCGGCAAAGGGCTTTGACACTTCCTTGACCCACGCCAACATCTCCGGATCAGGCTCTAACCCGGCTGCAAGCGCCGAGTTTCCGCCCAAAAGCCCGCGTGGACCCATGTTCATACCTGCACCGAACGCGCCAAGAGCCAGGCCAAGCTGGCCCGTTGATTTCAGGAAATTCCTCCGGGACATCCGCCCTTTGACGTAGTTGTCCACAAGGTTTGCTGCGTGAAATTTCTTTTCCGTGCTTCGCATTATGAATCCTCCCATTTTGCGAATTCCCGTTCGCCGCTTATTGCTTCAGCGATCCGAGTGTTAACCCGCGGACCAGTTGTTTCTGGACCAGCAGAATGAAGATGAAGGCCGGCACCATGGCCGCGGTGCCCAGGGCGGCCATATTTCCCCAAGCGGTGCCCACCGAGGTAACAAAGGTTGATGAAACGACGGGAACGGTTTTCAGACCCGTCTGGGTAAGGGTCAGAACAAACAGGAACTCGGTCCAGCTGAACACGAAACACAAAACTGCCGTGGCCGCGACCCCGCCCTTGGCCATGGGGAAAATGATGCGCCGAAAGATCTTCCAGCGCGATGCGCCGTCAATCAGCGCGCTTTCATCGATCTCGGTCGGTATGTCGTCAAAGAAGCTTTTGAGCATCAGGACTGCCAGCGGCAGGTTCATCAGCGCGTGGATCAGGATCACACCCAGATAGGTGTCCAGCAAGGACAGGTCCTTGTAGATAAAGAACATCGGGATCGCGATCGCCACCGGCGGCATCATCCGCGTGGAAAGCACCCAGTTCACGAAATGGTGCCGTCCGCGAAAGAATATCCGGCTCAGCGCATAAGATGCAAAGGTCGCGATCGTCACGGCGAGCACTGTCGAGAACACCGCAATGACGATGGACGACCACAGGTGCGGCGCCATGAAGAAATCGCCCCCCCCGGCCAGGGTCTGGTCCCGGGGCAGCCCAAAAGAAACGCCAAACACCTCCTGGAAATTCGCCATGGTCGGGCTGAAATCCACCACCTTGGGCGGGATGTGAAAGATGTCGCGCCCGTTCTTGAACGCAACCGTCATCCAGTAATACAGCGGAAACATGAACAGCCCGACGGCGACCCATGCGACGATGGCCCGGCGGATGCGCGCGGCTCTGGACTGCACGATCATGCTACCACCTCACCTTGGCCAGCGAGATAAAGGCATTGGCGATCACGATGATCACGACCAGCGTCACCAGCGAGATCGTCGCGCCATAGCCCCATTTGATGAACGAGAATGTCTGCTGCCAGGCATAAAGCGACACGGTATAGGTCGATGTGCCCGGCCCGCCCGACGTCATCACGAAAACATAGTCGAACATGCGAAACAGGTCGATGCCCCGGATCAGAACGGCCACCGCGATCACCTTGGACAACAGCGGCAGGGTGATGCGGCGAAAGATCTGCCAGTTCGACGCCCCGTCCAGCATCGCCGCCTCGTACGGCTCCTGCGGAAGCGACCGCAGACCGGCGATGAAGATCAGAACCATGAACGGCGTCCATTGCCAGATATCTGCCAGCATCACGCCCATCAGCGCCGTGGAGGACGACGCCAGAATCGGGGTCTCCGAGGACAGGATGCCCAGGCTTTCGAACGCATAGGTGATCACGCCGAATTCCGGGTCTTCCATCAACAGGAACATCATGCCGGTGATCGCCGGCGGCACTACCAGCGTCATGGTCAGGAGCCCGCGCATGATGCCGAACCCCCTGTCTTCGCTGTCCAGAAGCATCGCCAGCGCAAGACCCAGCACCAGTTCGATCAGCAGCACGACCGTGAAATACAACAGCGTGACGCCCATCGCGCCCCAGAACCGATCATCGTTCAGCAGGGTCTGCCAGTTTTCCCAGCCGACATAGACCAGTCGCCGCTTGAAAGGCGCGTATTCATGAAAGCTCAGCCAGATGTTGTAGAACAGCGGATAGATGGTGAACGTCACCAGCATGGCCAGCAACGGCGCCAGCCACGGCAGCGGGTGATCCGACGAAATGAACCGGCCCAGACTTTTCTCGGTTACCTGCACGCGTCCTCCAACCCCTGTGCTAGTCGTCCTGAATTCCGTAGCCCTGGAAACTTTTGGCGGTTGCCGCGATTTCTCGGTCCGACAGCAGAACCGGGCCGCCGATCAGCAGGCTGTGGTAATACTGCTTGGCGATGGTCTCCAGTTCGACCGCGCGCCACATCGCCTTGTCCAGGGTTTCGCCGACGGCGCACATGCCGTGATTTGCCATCAGGCAGGCAAGCCGTCCCTTCATCGCCTTGAGTACGTGTTTGTTGAGCGCCTCGCTGCCGAACAGGGCATAATCGGCCAATTCGACCGAGTTTCCGCCGAATGCCGCGATCATGTAATGCGCCGCCGGAATGGTTTTGCGCGCCATCGCCAGCGTGGTGCAATAAGTCGGGTGCGCGTGCACGACGGCCCCCACATCCTCGCGACTGGCATGCAGGGCGAGGTGAAACCGCCATTCGGTCGAGGGTTTGCGCGGCCCCTCGTATTCGCCGGTGCTGTCCAGCGCGAGCGAGGCAACCATATCCGGCGTACATTTGTCATACGGCGTGGCCGACGGGGAAATCAGCATGCGGCCATCATGTTTCACGGAAATATTGCCCGATGTCCCCTGATTGATGCCAAGCGCATTCATCTCTCTACAGGCTTCGATCAGGTCCTTGCGGGCGTTCAGTTCGCTCATGTGTGCTCCAACTTCATGTTTCTCCGGCGGCAAATTCATCCAGTATGCCGCTGTCGCAGGCCAGGTCCGCAAACGAGTACCTGTTGCGCATCTCATGTCCGTGACGGACGGCTTCGCGGTAAAACGCCGGGTCCAGCCCGGTTTCCCCGGCAGTGACCGGGCAGCCTGCCGCACGCATCACGCGTTCCAGCTCTGCCACGGGCACGGCCATTGCCATGCATTCCGATCGCAGGTCGCTCCAGATTTCTGCCAACCGCGCATTCAGCCGCGCAGCCCCGGCGGCATCCAGTGCCTTCTTGCGATACTCTGCTTCGCATTGCGCCGCGATCTCTGCCCCCATCCGGTCCGCCATGCCGGCACTGTCGATCCGGGTCGGCCCAAGAACCGGGGGCGCATCGCTGGCCAGCATCCGGTGCTGCAATCGCGCCATGGTCAGAGTGGCATATCCCACCTGCTCGCCGTGAAACGTGCCCGGATGTCTTTGGCCCGCAAAACAGTCGATGTAGTGACTGATCTGATGTTCGCCCATCGAACCGTGATTGGACACATTGGTCAACGCCACGCCGAGCCCCGACAACAACAGGACCCGGTTGAGATACCCGATCGCCACGTGGTCGCCGGCGCCGATTTCCGGCGCGCAGGACATGATCACGGCTTCGTCCCGCGCCGCCATCCTGTACGGGGTCTGCGTATAGAAACTGCCCAGCAACCGATGCGACATCCACCAGTCGATCTGGCAGACGGATCGGCAGACGCTGTCGCCATATCCCGCCCCCGCCAGACGCGGCGGGGCATTCGCACTGACCCCGATATCGATGAATACGCCCTTTGCCGCATGCGCAGGCAAGGATGTCTTGAGCCCGGAAGGCAAGGTCATCGACGCCGTCGTCGAGGCGTAGCCATCCATCGACGCCGCCGTCGCAAACACACAGTACTTGCGCCCGTCCTGCGCCGTCACGTATTTGCAAAGATCGTTGATCGTGCCGCTGCCCACCGCGACCACATGGTCGAAACCGGCCAGTTTTTCGACCAGTTCTCCAGCTTCACCGATATCCGCATGGGGTTTGTCCAGAACCACTTCGCCATCCGCGCCGATTGCGCGGAACACCTGCGCACCCATCACGTCATGGGTATTGGTATCGGACACGACCACCTTGCTGCCGGTCATGCCAAGACCGGCGACCAGCTCCGCCTCTGCCCCATCCAGAGTATCCTCGAGCCGCACATCGTCGAACGGGTTCTTGGTTATTCGCTCGCCCGTCACCGGGTCGCACCACAAGCCCAGCCGGACGTCATCGATAAACGACATCCACCCCTGTTCCGGTCGGGTGAGCTGCTGGTTCACGGTGCCCCCTGGCTGTGTGATGCGTCGCCAACGCTATGAGTCAATTCCGCTTATGTCAAATGATAATGACAATTGTAGAATGGCGAAAGATTTCCTACGATCGGCGGGCATGGGAGTCACCTGAATGGCCAGACAAAAGAAAACGATGCCTGTGGTTCCACCACAGTTTTCCGGGGACGTCGTTCAGTGGGCGATGTGGCTCTATTACGTCGAAGGTGAAACGCAGGAGGGCACCGCGCGGCGGCTCGGCATGTCGCGCGCCTCGGTCGTCAATTATCTGAACGAGGCCAAGGAACGCGGCCTCGTGAAAATCACCGTCGCGCCGGACCTTCTGGCAACCGGCAAGCTTAGCGAGGCATTGTGCGCGGCATTCGGACTGGACCAGGTGGTGATCCTGCCGCCCACGGACCGGGACGGCACGGATGACGAGGACCTGCGCAAACGCGCAGGTCTCGCCGGCGCGCGCGTGCTGCGCGACCTTGTGCAGGAAGGCAGCGTTCTGGCCGTGGCCTGGGGGCGGACTGTCCTGGAACTGGCCCGCGCGATGGAGCGCCGTGAAATCGCCGACACCACCGTGCTGCAGGTCTCCGGATCGATGCTGGACGAAAACCAGTCATCGCCGGAATTCTGCACTGCCCTGATCGCCAACCGCATCGGCGGCCGGTCGCTGCATTTTCACGCCCCCGGTGTACTCAGCAGCAAGGAGCTGCGCGACCGCCTGCTTCTGGAGCCGCCGATCAGCCGCTATATCTCGCGGCTCAAACACTGTGATGTCGCGGTGTTCGGGGTCGGTGCGATGGACGAGGCACCCTATCTGGGAGACATCAACCTGGCCGACGAAGACCTGATTGCCGCCTACCGCGCCAAGGGGGCAGAAGGCATTCTGGTCGGGCGATTCATCGATGCGCAAGGACGGGAAATAGAGGGCCCGCTGACGGACAGGCAGATCGCCATCAGCATGGACGATCTCAAACGCCCGCGCTGCCGCCTCCTGGTCGCGTCGGGCCAGAGCAAGACCGCCGCCATCCGCGCCGCACTTCTCGGCGGATTTGCAACGCATCTGGTCATCGACTTCCAGACCGCGACGCGGCTGTTGCAGACAGAACAGAACGAGACGGACCAATGACACAAGACCTGATGATCGGAATCGACAGTTCCACGCAATCCTGCAAGGCCATCGCATGGACGAAAGACGGGCAAGGCATCGCCGAAGGCCGGGCTCCGATCCCGTTGTCCCAGCCCGGGCCGGGCCGTGTCGAACAGAATCCCGATGACTGGTGGGCGACCTGCCGCGCGGCGCTGACGGATCTGATGTCACAGATCGATGCCAGCCGTGTGGCAGGCATCGCGATATCCAACCAGCGCGAGACCGTCGGGTTTTTCGAGGCCGACGGACACCCCGCCTGCCCCGCCATCGTCTGGCTGGACGAACGCTGTGCATCCGAAGTCGAACCGTTTGCAAACGCCATCGGATATCAAGAAATCCACCGGATCACCGGGCGTCATCCGGACATCACTCCGGTTGTGTACACGCTGGCTTGGGTCAAAAAACACCAACCCGATATCTGGGCGAACTGCTCCAGAATCCTCGACGTTCACGGTTACCTGACCGGCAAGCTGACCGGCAGGCAGGTTGCCAGCACGACCAGTATCGATGCCTTTTGCGTGTTTGACATCAACACCATGCAGCTTTCGGCGCCGATCCTGTCGGAATTGGGCCTGACCGGCGACAGTTTCGCCGAGATCCTGCCGCCCGGCAGCTTTGTGGGGACCGTCAAACCGCAGGTGGCCGCCGAGACCGGCCTGCCGGACAGCTGCCCCGTCTACGTTGCCGGCGGCGATGGTCAATGCGCGGGCCTGGGTGTGCATGCCACGGCGCCGGGTGCCGTGTATCTCAACCTCGGCACCGCGGTGATCACCGGCGCATCTTCGCCCACCGCCCTGATCGGACCCGCCTGGCGCACGATCACCTCGCAGACCGGCCAGGGATATTTCATGGAAAGCTGCCTGCGGGCCGGAACCTTCCTTGTCGATTGGCTGGTGGGCAATATCGGCGGCAAACAGACCACGCCGGAAGTCTTTGCCGAGCTCGAAAAGGCGGCGCAGGTCCTTCCCGTGGGGTCTGAAGGCGTCGTCATGTCGCCCTACCTCTCTGGCTGCATGGACCCGCATTGGGACATTGCCGCGCGCGCCTCTTTCCACGGGCTGCGGGCGGATCATGGCTTTGTGCATCTGTTCCGCGCCACGCTCGAGGCAGTAACCCTGCAATCCGCCCGTTTCGTCCAGGCGCTGCGCGCGCATGATATCGAACCGGACCGGCTCATCGCGGTCGGGGGCGGGTCGTCCAACGCGCTCTGGACCCAGATGCTGGCCGACGCCACCGGCCTGCCACTGATCCAATGCATGTCGCGCGAGGCGTCATCGCTGGGCGCAGCAATGTCCGCAGCGGTCGGTGCCGGGTGGTATGACAGTTTCGATGCCGCCGCCGAAGCCATGGTGCAATTCGGCGCCCGCACCAACCCGGATCCTTCACAGGCACCGCTCTGGGCGGAACTTTCGGTGCGGCAGGGCGCAACTTACCGGAGCGAGTGACCGCCGCGGGTCAGGTCGTCTTGCAGATGTAATCCGGACGAATGCCTGACCGCGCGATGTAACCGGCCACGTCCTCTCCGGCAAACAGGCCGAAATCGGTAATCAGAACCGTCCGCAGACCCGCCGCCGCACCGCCCAGCACATCTGTATGCAGCGTGTCCCCGACCATTGCGATCCGGTCGCGGGCAATCCCGGCAAACCGGGCCAGAACATCGTCATAAGCATCACCAAAAGGTTTACCGTAGAAAACAGGCTCTAACCCGGTCTCGTCCGCGATACGGTGCGCAAAGAATCCCGGCTCGCAACTGAGACCGGTCTCGCGCGGGGCGACGATGTCGGGGTTCGCCACGACCACCGGACGGGGTCTGCGTATCAATGCCCGGATCAGCGCCGCTTCGGTTGCCTCGCCCACCTCTGCGCTTGACAGCCACAGGAAACCGTCCACGTCCGGCTGTTCCTCGGCCGTCCAGCGCACAACCTGCGCGTCGATATCCGCGAAGGTGTCCGCCGATGTGCAAATCGCCCCCCAAACCCCGTCGGGCAGTTGCCGGTTCAGGCGCGACACGCAAACATCCCGGCTGGCAACAACCTCGTTGGGCGTGAAATCGAAACCGAGTGTGCGATACTTGCGCAGAGCCGCATCGCGTGTATCGCTGGCGGCGTTGGTCAGCACGATCAGTTTCTTTCCCCGTTCCCGCAGTTCGGCCATCCGGCTCACCGCGCCCGGTATTGGGCTGGACCCGATATTCAAAACGCCGAACGCGTCCAGAACAAAGGCGTCCACATGATCCGCGACGTCGGACAATGATTCCAGCGCCGTAGAGCGCGGCGGAAACGCCGCACGGGGCAAACGCGCGCGCACGGCCTCGTAGCGGGCAAAGGCATCGGCGGTTGTCAAGAGTTGCGAATAATCCATGGGGCCCCGAACCTGCTCTGTCGCGGGACATTGATCAAACTTTGGCGAGCAAGGCAAATCATTCGATCGGCGGCGGCACGCGGCGGGCCCCTACCCCGCGGCCATCCACATGCGGAACCGGTCCTGTCCGGTGACCTCTCGCACCAGCCCCAGACCGGCAAGCCGGTCCAGGTTTCGCTGTACCGCAGCGCGCGAGGCCCCGCTGCGCTGTTCAAACGCCTCGGCCGACAGCATCGGCCAGTCCGCCAACGCGGCGATCAGCAGCCCGGGTGTGCGACCCGACAGATGCGCGGTTCCGCTTTCGGCCCGGGCCAGCCACGCGGCGCGCTGGTCCAGCAGCATCAATCCACGCAGGCACAGACCCTTTACGCCTTCATAGAATGCACGCAGCCGGTCAGCCGGCGCACCCTGCGTCGGCGCCACGGGGATCGGCAAGAAAGGATCACCGCCCAACCGTGCCGCCGTTACCGCGCCCTCGATCCGGTTTGCGTCACCGGACAGGTCCAGCCGCTGCCACAAAAGCCAGGAAACCCCGGCGCGGGTCAGCGGATGACATTTGTCCAGTTCCGACAGCCCGGCCCAGAACTCCTGTTCCAAGGCGGCAAACTCGACTCCCTGCGGCCGGTCGATGAGTTGGCTCTCCGGGTTGCCCTCGACCCATCCGCGACCAAGAAAATCACCCAGTGAACCGGGCACGGGCGGCGCGCCGTCCAAAAGCCGCCGCATCGCCCATCCCGCGCGGGCAAACCCCGGCATGTCATCCGCCGCCCGGGTGATCCGCGCCGCGAGATACAATGCGATCCGGTCTTCGGTCAGCCGGTCACCCAGATGCCAGCTCAAGTCCGCCACCAGCATCAGCGCCACGCGATGCCTTAGGCCCGATCCGCCGTGTTTCATCCGATCGCGAAGCGCGCCCCAGGCCTCGGCAGCATTGGCAAGCCCCACCGCATTTGCCTGCTCTGCCGCGATCCAATCCCCTGCCCCACTGCCTTCGCGCGGCGCGACGGGCCAGGGAAGATCAGAGGCATTGGCGTCTTCTCCGGGTCCCGGGAGAAACCACAAATCATCTTCTTCCGGTTCCTTCGGATCATAAAGTGACGCGGGAAGCGCGCTTTCCGGGATATCTTGCATATTTACGCACCTTGCAGACACAATGCGCATTATACAGTTATATTGCACATTACCCAGCCAATTCTCACACGGCGCTTTTATACATGATAAGGTTCAGTTATCATGTGTATTGAACTCCTCGGCGAAACTCGTCAGACTTGGCCCATGCCAGCACGTTCGGACACTGCATTTGGCTCAGACCAGCCGCACCGGCCCGTCATATCCCGCCAGCTTGCGGTCGGCGGTGACCAGCAGCATGCCCTCGCTCATCGCCTGGGACAGCAGCATCCGGTCAAACGGATCGCCATGCAGCATCGGCAGGGTCATCAACCCCAGACAATGGCGCCCTTCGATCACCAGTTCGCGGTACCCGTTGGCCAGCAGCCCCGCGCGCAGGATCGACGGGTCGGCGCGAAAATCGGGCCTGTTCAGACCCCGCTTGATCGCAACCTCCCAGATGCTGGCCACGCTGAACCACAAGGTGTTGTCGGCATCCCTGATCAGGTTATCCGCCGCGCTGGACATCATTTCGTCCCGTGCGGCGGCCCAGAGCAGCAGATGCGTGTCCAGCAGCAGGTTCACGCGCCAGCCTCTTTGCGGCCCTCAAACAGGTCCTGTATCTCATCTGCGCCCATGTCATCGAAATCGGCCGGGATCTCGATCTGGCCCTTCAGGAAACCGGTTCGTTTGGGCGCGTCGTGCTCAACCATCACCACCTTGACCATCGGCTTGCCGGCCTTGGCGATCACGAACGGTTCCCCCCTGACGGCCGCGTCGACCAGTTTGGACAAGTGGGTTTTTGCTTCGTGCATGTTGACGGTTTTCATGACGGCTCTCCATAAACTTAGTTTATCTAAGTTAGTTTATCTTCGCGGCGGATTCAACCCTGCATGCACCTGATCCTTCCCCCAACTCCCCCGACACTCTCCGCGGCTGATCAGGCGGCATTGACCGACCTCTACGTGCGCGGGACGCCTGCCAACACCCTGCGCGCATATGAACGCGACCTGATCTATATCACCGCATGGAAGCAGGCGCGGTTCGGACAAGGCCTCGAATGGCCGGAAACCGAGACCGCCGCGCTGCGGTTCGTTCTGGACCACGCCCGCGATCTTGGCGAGACAGAGCCGCAAGATCCTGCCCGAATGGCGGCGGAATACCTCATAGGGACCGGTTTGCGGCGAACTCTGGACTGCCCTGCCCCATCCACGCTGGACCGGCGCATTGCGTCCTGGCGGGCTTTTCACCGGATGAAGAACCTTGCCAGCCCGTTCGACGCCCCCCTGGTCAAACAGGCACGGGGCAAGGCACGCCGTGCCGCAGCCCGGCCCCCTGCCCCGAAATCGCGGCGCCCGATTACGCGGGATATCCTTCTGGCACTGCTGGACGCTTGCGGCCCGTCCCTGCGCGGTCTGCGTGATCGCGCGATCCTGACCACCGGTTGGGCCTCTGGCGGTCGACGGCGCTCCGAGTTGACCGGAATGAAGCGCGAGGACGTCGATCTGAGCGCGTTTGATGACAAGGGTCTTGTCTGGATCAGGCTGTTAGAGACCAAAACGACCGGCAAAGGTCAGACACCGCGCCTCGTTCTCAAAGGTCGCGCCGCGCGGACGCTGGTCGCGTGGATCGATGCCGCCGGCATCAACGACGGGCCGCTGTTTCGCGCGATTTCCCGCGCCGACCGGCCATTGAAGCGCGGGCTCAGTCCGGATGCAATCTATCAGATCCTGCGCAACCGAATGCAAGCCGCCGGTCTGCCGGCTGACTATGCCTCGCCTCACGGCTTGCGGTCCGGCTTTCTGACGCAGGCCGCGTTGGATGGCGCGCCGATCCAAGCCGCCATGCGCCTGTCCCTGCACCGGTCGGTGGCGCAGGCGCAAAAATATTATGACGATGTCGAAATCACCGAGAACCCGGCTACCGACCTTCTGGGCTGACTGCGGGCAAAGCCGGATCTGCGGGTTTCAGGACGCAGCTGTTAACAGCTGTTAACGGTGATCATCCCCGCCCATTTTCGGACTGAAACCGTTTGAATGACTCGCGGATCAAACCATCCATGTTCCCGTCGAGCCAGTCCGCGAACTCCGCATTGTCCCCGGACCTTTTGACAGTGACCGAGAGTCCGGTCGTGCCGTTCTTGATCAGAATACCGGGCAGCGGCGAGCGTTCGTTTGCCACGCGTGGACGCACATTCTTCTTGTTCAGATGCTTGAGAATGGCGTCCAACCGGTCATCAGAAACATGCTCGGTCGCTCGGGCCAGAATAGCCAGCGCGACGTCCTCCGTGAGGTGGTGCTTCTCGAATGCCGCGGCCAGACTCATCCATTTCGGGCGCCCCGCGCCCGGTGCCGCACCAATCGCCTCACCAACCGCAACAGGAACAAGACGGTTGATGCGTTCAAGCTGGGACAGCGTATTCTTGCTGATCGCAAGAGCCTGGCAAACCTCTGCACGGGTATATCCCTGGTCCAGAATCGCCTGGGCGAACCGGACCCTTTCAAAAAAGCTGAGCTCGGTGCGCCCCGCATTCTCGAGACCCTTCGCCATCAAGGCATCGGTGTCGTCCAAGGTACGGATCAGCGCGCGGACGGGAATGCCAAGCTCGCGGCAAGCCAATATCCGGCGCTGGCCGTAAATGACTTCGAAATGACCATCACGCTCCCGGGACGGTCGCAGCAGGACCGGAACCTGTTGCCCGGCCTCCTGGATGCTGGCCGCCAGATCCCGTATCGATTCAGACGATTCGTCGCTGTTAACAGCTGTTAAGTCGATATCGAGCCGATCCCTTGGCCCCCATGCAACGATCAGCGTCGTATCGATGTCCTGGATGCCGCCAAGACCGGCGCGGACAGACCCGATGGTGCCCCGGGGCAACGCCCGGTGCGCGCGATCCGCGCCGCCGTCCTTGGCCGCCTCGGCCGCGGCGGTGATCGCGGCCATGATCCCGGTCTTGTTCTTTCCCATTGCCATCGTCAGCGCCCCCATGCCTTCTGGATCATCCCGGCGATTTCGCCGCCCACGGCGTCCATGCTGGCCCTTGCACGATCATAGGTCGGACGGGTCATTTCGGACCGCAGAACCTCGTAGATCGACATTTTCAGCATCGAGGCATCTGCAACCGCGGTGCTGCGCAAGCTGGTCGCCGAAACGACACGGTCCTGAAACAGCGCCCGCATCAGGCTGACGATCTGTTGGCTCGGGATATCGCTCGGGTCATCCCGCGTAATCAGGAAGGAAAAGAAATCATGGTCCAGCCGAACGCCGGTATCCTCGATAACGCCGAGATAGGCAGAGGTCATTTCGATGAATTGCTGCGTCGAGGCGAGGTCGAGCATGCTTGGCGTCATCGGAACAATGACCGAGGTTGCAGCATACAGGCCAGTGAGAGTCAGGAACCCCAAGGCAGGCGGGCTGTCGATCACCACCACGTCATAATCGCGCTCGACCGATTGGATCGCCTGATTCAGCTTGTCAAAGAACGCGACGCCGCGCCCGGCATTGACGGCGGTTTCCGTTTCAAACTCGCTCAACACCAACCGGGCCGGCGCAAGGTGCAAGCCGGGGAAATAGGTCTCCACGATCGCGTCGGACATCGGAACCGGATCGTCATAGCGCAAAGCGTCATAGATTGACGCACCTTCAAACTCCAATTCGGTCTGAATGCCGCAAAACCCGGTCAGGCTGCCCTGGGGGTCCAGATCAACCGCGAGCACGCGATAGCCGTTCAGCGCGAGGTAATGGCACAAGTGAATCGCCGAGGTCGACTTGGCCGATCCGCCCTTGAAATTCATCAGCTGGATGACCTGCAGCGCATCATTTCCCCGACGCCCGGGCAGGTATTTGCCCGGTGTTCGCGATGCTGCCTCCAGCAAATGCCGCGATCCGAGCAATTCACCGCCCGAATAGAACCTGCGCCCGTTCCTGATCACATCCGGCTCGGGCAGTGACCCGTCGCTGTGGCACTTGCGCAAGAACTGCCCCGTGACGCCAAGCAAATCGGCAGTCTCTGTAGCGCTGAACAGTCTCAATTGTTTGCGCTGATCCGGGGCATAGGCTTGCTGAAGATGGGTGGTGAGTGCAGTATGGAGACGCGCCGCCATCTGGCTTGTAAGCTCAGACTGAGTGGCCGCCTTTATCGGTGCGGTCTGGAACATGGTTGCTGTTTCTCTGCTCGAACGCGCTTATTTGCGCAACTTTGCCCTAGAGACAGCCATTTCCCGGGCGAAGTCAAGGAATTTGTCCACAACATGTACGTTCTGGCCCGCCACATACCACATCTGCGTGCCTCGGGCGCGGTTAACAGCTGTTAACAAAGGGCCCGGAACAACCGGGAAGGGGCGGAACCTGCGGACGCGGTCAATCGGCGCTCATGGGGCAGGGGGAACATGCCCCGGCAAGATCGCAAAGGCGTCGGACATCCTAATCCGCTGACGGCGGCAGCAGGTCCATTTCCGCGCCCGTCACTTCGGATTGCAGGCTTTGCAGGGCCAGGTTGCCCGGGTTTGCATGCAGCGCCTGGGACAGCAACTCGCGCGTCCGATTTGACTGGCCGACAATTGCCGCGATCCGGATCCGCATGACCCAGGCATCGACAAGCTTGGAGTCCATCTCCACCGCTTTTCTGAAAGCCTCCTCGGCAGCCTGCAGGTTGCGGGTCGTCAGCGCAAAGCCACCCAGTTGAAGATGCGTTTCCGGAAAATCCAGCCGCGCGGCCAGCGCCCCCTGCCATTCGCCCATGGCCCTGCGGAAAGACGCGGCGATCCTGTCGGGCATCCGCGCAATCGGTGCATTGTAAAGCCCCCGACCGGCGGCAATCCGTACCGCGCGAACCGGATCGTCCAGCAATGGCAAAAGCTCTTGCACGCGCTGGTGTCCCGGCAGTGTTCGCATGGCTTCTGCCGTGGCGGCGCGTATCAGCGGATCGGGCGAGTCCGTCAACATCGTGATCCGATCGATTGACTGAACATCGCGCGTCTGCCCAATCAGCCAGATCGCCGTTGCCCGCACAAGCGCGGCGCTCTGGTCGTCCTTGGCCAGGGCCACGAGGTCATCCGATGCGGCGCGCGGGCTGATCTCGGCGCGGGCCAGAACCTGTCCGAAATGCGGGCCACGCCTGGTGCTGTCCGGAAACCACGTCCGCAACATTCCGGCCGCCCAGGTCGCGTCGCGATCGGTGTGGCACCCGGTGCAGGCATCCGGCGCGCCGGTTTCACCGGCCAGGTCGGGGCGAGGGATGCGAAATGAATGATCCGCGCGCCAGTCGTTACCCATGTAAACCCGCTCTGTCATGTGACAGGAGGTGCATTTTGTGGCGTCGCCGCCGGTGTGATGATGGTGCGCCGGGTCGTCATAATTCGCCAAAGGCAGACTGGGAAAATCGGGGTTCCCCGCCGGGTTGTGGCACTGGGTGCATAGACCGTTGCCGGCGACAAGCAGCCCGCCACTATGGGCATCGTGGCAGTTTGCACAGCTGACGCCTTCGGCATACATCCTGGACTGCAGGAACGAGCCATAAACATACACTTCGTCTCGGATCTGGCCGTCCGGAAAATACAGACCCGGGCGCAACAGAGACAGGTTGTAAACATCGTGATAGGCGGTGCCGGGAACCGGGCTGTAATCAAGAAACGCCTCGCGACGCGAATGGCAGCCAGCACATTGTTCAATCAAGCCTTGTGGCGTGCCAAGGTCTGCTGAAAAACCGAAATTCTCGATGTTTTCCCCCGGATCGGCGCGGCCCGCCCAATCCACGTGCCGTTGTCCGGGGCCGTGACATGCCTCGCACCCGACCCCGATTTCGGCCTGCTCAGAGCGGTAGGTCCCGGTTTGCGGATCGAAACCCGCATTGTATCCGGTGGCATGACAGACCGCGCAGCGCCCATTCCAAGTCTTGTACGGGCCTGTCCAGTGCAACCCGTCATCCGGCGGCACGTTCTGTTCCGGATAAAGGTGGAACCAGCTTCGCTTCTCCGTGTCCCAAACCACGTCAAAACTCTGAAGCCGGCCCGGTTCGGTTTCAAAAAGATATTGTTGCAGCGGTTCGACCCCGACAACGGAATGAACCGGATAATCTGTCGTGGTGCCGTCCAGTTCGGTCACAACCGCACGGTGCGTGCCGTCCGGGTCCACGTGGAAGGTCACGTTCATGTCGCCCAGGGCAAACTCCGTGCCATTGAAATCGGCCCGGATATTGTCGGGCGTGGCATTGGTCCAGGCCCTGGAATGATGCGAGGTTTCCCAGGCGTCGGCGGCAGATTGATGGCACTTGCCACAGATATCAGAGCCGACATAGCCCGAAATATCCGCCACGGCGGGGCTGGCAAGGCAGCATGCTGCCAACGCAGCTATCGTGAACAGGCGCATCTTTCCTCCCAGACGCTTTCAGGTCGCGCCGGATGGATTGAGCGGCGGCAGGTTCGCGGTCTGATCAGCGACGGTAGCGCGCCGGCGCGCCTCGGACAAGGCTTTGGCAAGGTCGGGCCACGCCGTACTGTCCGATGTCGTGACCCTGCCAAAAGACGCCGCACCAATGCGCCCAAGGGCGGCACGCACATCTGCCCGCGCGCGCGGATCAGGACCGTCAATCAACCGCGCCCATTTGTCGATGTCGGCGTAAATATTTGAAATATCGCGTGATTTCACCGTTTTCATCAGGTCCTTGTAACGCGTGGCCTCGGTGGGGCGGGGGGGCTCTGTGCCCGCCCTCGACCGGGCCCGATACCCGGCCAGACGCGTCATCAGAAACAAGACCAACAGTCCCGCCACGGCGGCAATCGCCCAGACCCGCCAATCCCATGTGCGCAGTTGCGGCAACACCGGCCCCGTGACCTTGTAGGAAATGCCCGGAACCGAAACGGTTTCGACCGCACCGGACTCAAGATTGTACCAGCTCAGTTCGACCCCCGGCAAAGACCCTTCGGCGCCGCCCTGCGCGACATAGACGACGCGCTCGGTCCGTATCCCGTTGGGCATGCCGGACTTGTCCTGCGTCGTCAAACCGGGCGTGTCCGGATAGGCGGCAAGCCCGGGCGAGGCGGGCAGGACCAGGATTTCCGGCAGCATCAATCCGCTTGCACCGGTGATCTCGGCCGTGACTTCGCGAACCAGCGTGTCGCCCGGCGCCAGCGCCTGATCATTCCCCTCGACCGTCTGGGTCAGGGTCAGGGCCTGCGCCGCGATGAACGGGTCCAGCCCTTCGGCCCCGGCGGGCAGGCTGGCCGCGAACCGCTGCGTGTCAAGCTCGATGCGCGTTTGGATCGGGGCATTGGTGTCCGGATCGGCCCAGGTCAGGGTCACGTCGATCGGCGGGAGCTGGAAACTGCCGGGCACCAGCGGCGTGATCTCATACCGTTTGCGGATGCCCGACCAGTTCTCTCCGCCGACAGGTTCCGTCACCGGACCCGAACCGCCTTCGGGTGTACGGATCATCAGGTTCGGCTGATCAATGGTGGTGATCTCTGGCGGGCGCGGCATGTAGGTGGGCACAAGGATCGTGAGATCGAGGTTCAGCGATTGTCCCGGCACGACGTCGCGGGCCGAGAGATCCGCACGGACCACGGGTTCCGACGGTTTTTCCAAAGGTTTGCCCGACGCCTCGGCCGCCTTGCGGGCGGCCTCTTGTTCGGCCCTGATTTCGGCGTTGGTCTTGAACCCCGCGAACGGGTCCTGCGCCGCCGCCGCATGGGTCAGCGCAACGACACATATCAGGGCCATGACGGTAATCCGGGTCATTTCCCTGTCTCCGGCTCGTCTTTGCCCGCAACCGAAGGCGGCTGCGAGGATTCCAGCAGGAACCGCATCCTGAGGAAGTCGCCGGTGTCGGTGTCCACCGACTTCATCCATTGATCCGCACTCAGCAATCCCTCGGCCAGCGCGTCGCTTTCCTGCGGGATTTCAACCTGCAGGTCCTGTCCCTTGTTTTCTTCGTTGTCATAGGTGACATCATCGGGGCGCAGTTCGGTCTGATCCTTCGTATCAGAAGCTTCCTGCGCGGCCTCGACATAGAGGACGATCCGCCGGGCAAGTTCGAGGTTCTCCGCCGCGCCCGGATAATCCGGGTCGCGTGCCACCGCGGTTTCAAAAGAGCGGACACCATCCCGATAGGCCCGGTTGCGGATGTTCGCGAGGCCCTGAATCATCGCCGCCTGCGCGGTTTCAACCCGCTCCAGCACGCCAACGGCCTCTTCGTATCTTCCGGCGCGATACATCGACCAGCCGCGCCAGAGCGGATCGGCGAACAGGTCCGCCGCCGCGCCGAATTCCTTCCGGTCATAGGCGCGCTGGCCCTGCTGATCCGGTGTCCAGAACCAGTCGGCCAGGCCATCGGCCCGCGAAGAGGTCGGCATCGCGACAAGCACCAGTGCAAACAGCGCGCTCCCCCATTGCATGGTCCAGCCGCGCCGGAACCACAGCAACAGCAACAGCGCCGCGGGCCATGCCAGAAGCTGGCCCCGATCCAGCCAGGGCTCGTCGGAATTCTCCAGCAGGTTCCGCCGATAGGCGGCGTTCAGTTCACGGTCCAGCCGGCGGATGTCCTTGTCATCCGGTTCCACGGAAACCGCGCGGCCGCCAAGCGCGTCAATCCCCCGGTCGCGGGTGCCCCCGGGCAGGACCGCCAGAACCGCCACCGGCATCGGGGCGGCCTCGATCACCGGCACGTCGGCCGGGTCCAGCCCGTCAGCCACCAGCAACACCGCTCCGCCGCCTTCGCCGTCGATCAGGCTCTGCGCCAAGGCAATTGCATCGGCAACATTGTCGCCATCCTTCGGCATGACCTTGGGCGAGAGCCCCTCCAGATAGGGCAGGATGATCGACGCGTCCTCGGTCATCGGGATCACCACATGCGCGGTCCCGGCATAGGCCACCAGCCCCGAACGTGCCCCGGCGCGCAGGTCCAGAAAGTCGCGGATCTTCTGTTTGCCACGCTCCAGCCGGCTGGGCGCGAGGTCCTTGCCCTCCATCGACGCAGTCACCTTGAGCACCACGACCACCGGCGCGGACTGGGCCACCAGCGGGTTGGGCTGACGCGACCAGGTTGGACCGGCTGCGGCCAGGATCAACAGGACCAGCGTCAGGGCCACCCCGTCGACCGGGCGCAACCGGCGGGCTTCGCTCTTGCCGACCTCCATGGCCGAGCGCAGATGCGGTGCGATCCCCGAAATGCGCTGGCTGCGGCCGTGTTTGCGATCACGCACCACCCACCACAGCCCCGCGATCAGCGGCACCAGCAGCAACCACAGGGGCCGAAGAAAGTGAAACACCGAAAGGGCCAGCGCCAGGTCGCTCATGTCGCAACACCCCGGCGGCGCAGGGCGCCAAGCGTGAGCCACGCCATCGCCAGGCTGCCGACCAGCCCGGCCAGTCCGAGCGGAATCCAGGCCAGTGACAGGCGCGGACGATAGGAAACGGTCTTGACCTTGCGCGGTGTCTGTTCGTCGATCCTTTGGTAGATTTCGCCGAGAGCCGATTGGTCCGCGGCAAAGAAATAGCTGCCCCCGGTGCGCTTTGCCACGTCCTGCAGGGTCTTCACGTCGACCTTGTCCTCTCCGGCCGCATCGGGGTCGCCGACGCCGATGGTCATGATGGTGACGTTGTTGTCGCGCGAGATCTCTGCCGCGTTCACCGGATCCATCCGGCTGGCCGTGTCGCTGCCATCCGACAGAAGGATCAGCACCCGCTCGTCGATCTCGCTGGCTTCAAAGGTATGAATGGCCAGGCCAATCGCATCCCCCAGCGCCGTATGCGGACCGGCCATCCCGACCTCGGTCCGGGCCAGCAGATCATTGATGGTTTGCAGGTCCTCGGTCAGGGGCGACTGCAGATAAGCCTTGGAGCCGAACACGATCAACGCGATCCGGTCGCCTTCGCGGTCTGTCACGAAATCCGCGACCACATCCTGGACCGCCGCAAAACGCTGCTGTTTCTGACCAGCCAAATTGACAAAATCGACGGTGTCCATGGACCCGGAAACATCGATTGCCAGGATCATGTCACGGGCGGCTTTCTCGACCGCGACCGGGCGGCCCACCCGTTCGGGCTGGGCCAGGGCGAGCACGATCAACACCCAGCAAAGCATCGCCGCACCCATCTGCAGGCGCGAACGGGACAGCACAACCGCCCCGGCGCGCGGCTCCTGTTCCAGCGCGCGGGACACCCGGCGAAAGAACGGGACCCGAAGCGCCGTGACCCGCTCGCGATGCGGTGGCGCGAAACGCCAGACCAGATAGGGCAGGGGCAGCAGCACAAACGCCCATGGAAACGCCAGCTGGATCATCCCTGCACCTTTCGATTGTGCGTCCTGATCCAACGGGCGGCGCGATCCGCCAACTGCGGAGAGGCCTCGGTGCCGGCCCTGTAGGGACCGGCCAGAAGCGGCTGTTCCAGATCGGCCCCCCAGGGCTCTGCGCCGGTGCGTTCCAGGAACGCCACCCAATCCGGCCCGCTGAGCGCGGCGACCTGTCTGCGCCCGAACCCTTCCAGCGCGGTGCGGCGCAGAACTTCGGCAATGCGGCCCGGATCATCCCCGGCACGCGACAGTTCGGCAATGGCGGCGCGGCGGTACGCGTTGGCGCGGAAATGGCGCACATACCGCCAAATTCCGAACCCCAGAACCAGCACCATGATCACCCCCAGAACCACCCAGCCCACGGTCTGCGGCGCCATCGAAACCGGCACCGGCGGATCGGGCACGATCAGCTGGTCCAGCAACTCGGCAAGCGAGGTGTTCCCTGGCGGGTCGTCTTCGTTCATCGCGACCCAAGCCCCATCAGATGCCGGATCTGCGGCAGGGTTTCCTCGCCTGCCGACAGGGGCAGGATCGGCACGCCGAACCGGCGCTGCCAATCCAGCACCTCGGCCATGCGCCCGGACGCGAATTCGGACAGGGCCGCGTGTTGACGCCTGTCATCCGTGCGCAGTTCCGCCTGAAGCTGACCGTCGGAAATGATCAGCGACAGATCACGGGGCAAATCCTGCGCAAACGGGTCCGTCACCGGAACCAGCACCAAATCGTTGCGGCGCGACAGTCCCGAAACCAATCTCTCGGTTTCGGCGTCGATCACGTCGAAATCGCTCAGCACGACAATCAGGTGGTCGCGCGGCGCGATCCGCGCGACCGAGCGCAACACGTCGGTCAGGCGAACCGGCTCGACATCGGGCGCGTCCGCATGCAACCGCTGGTTCGCCTCGGCCAGCACCGCGACCAGGCGCGACAAGGTGGCCCGGCTGCGCGACGGGCGGATTTCGGCGATCTCGGTGTCGGTAAAGACGATGCCCCCGACCCGGTCGCCCTGATCGAAAATCCGATACGCCGCAAGCGCCGCGGCCTCGGCCGCCGTCACCGATTTCATGTTCAGCGCAGAGCCGAAAAACATCGACATACGCTGATCCACCACGATCAGCGACGGGCGGTCGCGTTCTTCGGTCATGACCCGAATATAGGGCTCGCCGGCCCGCGCGGTCACTTTCCAGTCGATCGCCCGGATATCGTCGCCGGGCAGGTATCCGCGCAGTTCCTCGAAGTTCAGCCCCCGCCCGCGCAGACGCGAGGCGTGACGCCCGTTCAAGACCGACCGGGCAGGTTGTCTCGGCAGGAAATGCAAGGTCCTGGCGCGCCCCTCCAGCGCCCGCAGATGCGCCAGGTCCACATGCACACGGGGGTCTCTGGACGACGCGTCGCGGGGTTTGCCCAGTCCAAGTCTCGATGTTGCGTTTCGACCTATCACATGCGCCTCACGGCAGCGCGACCTGCGCCAGTATCTCTGAAATCACCTGATCCGCGCTCACGCCTTCGCCCTGCGCCTCATAGCTGAGCGCCAGCCGGTGCCGCAGAACGTCGGGCGCGATGGCGCGCACATCTTCGGGATCGACATAATCCCGCCCGGCCAGCCAGGCATGGGTCCGGCCGCATTTGTCCAGCGCGATGGATGCGCGCGGCGACGCGCCGATCTCGATCCAGCGTTTCAGGTCCTCGCCAAAGGCCTCTGGGGTCCGGGTGGCCTGAACGAGGTCCGCCAGATACCGGTCGATCGCGTCGGACACGTGAATCTGCCCGATCTCGGCACGGGCGGCAAAAATCGCCGCCTGCGGGATCGCCGCGGGTTTTTCGCCTGCCGGCGCAGCGCTTTGAGCGGCGATTTCTTCGCCCCGCACCAGCCGGACCACCTCGACCTCGTCCTCGACCGGGGGATAGGTAATCAGCACATGCATGAGAAACCGGTCCAGCTGTGCCTCGGGCAGGGCATAGGTGCCTTCCTGTTCCACCGGGTTCTGCGTGGCCATCACGATGAAAAGCGGCGGCATCTTGTGGGTCGTGCCGCCAACCGTGACCTGCCGTTCCTCCATCGCCTCCAGCAGGGCGGCCTGCACCTTGGCCGGGGCGCGGTTGATTTCGTCCGCCAGCACGACATTGGCAAAGATCGGACCGGGTTCAAAGCGGAACTCCCCCCCGGCGTCGGTCTGGTAATAGACATCAGTGCCCGTCACATCGGACGGCAGCAGATCGGGGGTGAACTGGATCCGGCTGAAATCGCTTTCCAGGTTTTTCGCCATCGCCTTGATCGCCCGGGTCTTGGCCAGCCCCGGCAAACCCTCGACCAGAAGATTGCCGTTCGCCAACAACCCGATCACCAGCCGGTCGATAACGTCACGCTGGCCGATAATGGCCCGGCCCATGTTGGCGCGCAGCGTCTCGATCTGATCCCGTGCGCTTGTCTGTTTCGCCACTTCCGTCATTCCGGCCAGACCCGCGACCAGTCCCGCTTCATGTCGATGATCACCCAGCCGCGGCTTTCGGCCTCGTCCAGACCCTTGACGAGCTTTCCGACATGGCCCTCGCGATCATAGGCGAATTCCCGTTCCGCATCGGTGTGATGCACGATCACGCCAAGTGCCGGGCCACCGCCTGCGGTCGCATATTCCAGCATCTGGAAATCGCCATCCGAATTGCCACCGACAAAGATCGGCCGGCGTCCGATATGCGTATCAATACCAACGGGTTTTCCCGCCTTGTCGTCGACAAATGCGATGCCGGGTTCCTTGATGACCAGCGGAACGCCATCTACCACGTCATAGCGCGTTGGCGTGGCCGAACCGACAATGCGTTCAGGCGGAATACCATAGGTCTCGCTGGCAAAGGCCCGCATGAAATGAATTCCGCCGCCCGAGACGATCCAGGTCTGAAAACCTTCGGCCTCCAGGTAGTCCAGCAGTTCCAGCATCGGCGCATAGATCATCTCGTCATAGGCCATGCCGGTGCCCGGGTGCCTGGCGTTTTCGATCCAGTCGGCCACATCGGCCTGGAACGCCGCAACCGACATGCCGGCATGCGACACGGCGAGAACTTCGATCAGTCCCTCCGTACCCCCGGCCATCATGGCCTCGATGTCTCCGGCCGCAGCCGCCTTGAGGGTGTCCGAGGTCAGGATCGACGGATCGGCCTCGGCCTTCTGTTTCAGCCGGTCCAGCGCATAGACAAGTTGGAAATAAACGGGTTTCTCCGCCCAGAGCGTGCCGTCGTTGTCAAACGTCGCGACGCGCGACTCCTGCGGCACGAAATCGGCGGACTCCGGGTCCGTCACCCGCTCCACGAATTCGATGATCGCCGCCTTGGTTTCGGTGTCGTTCCACAGCGACAAGGGGTCTGCAAAGCCGGCAAAGGGCAAAAGCGAAAAAACGGCAACAGCCAGGAGACAGGGTTTCATGGGCAAATCCATTGTTTACGAAAAATGGCGCGGGATCACCCGCGCCATCTGCTGTTATCGTCCAAAACCGTCAGATCACTGCCGGCTGGCTGACGCCGATTGCAGGTTTTCCAGAACCTGATCGATCGAAAAGCTTGCAGGCTTCTGGCGCGGCGGGAAGTCCTTGAAGGAACTCAGGAACTGCGCCACGAACGCCTGTGCCGGCACCAAGAGGAAGGTCCGGTCCAGGCGCCACTGGGAATACCCGATCGATTCATGCTGGGCGCGCTCGAACGGATCGCTGTACAGGTCGATGATCTTGGGCAGGCGCAGGAAGGTCAGCGGTTCCTGCCAGACTTCGAAACCATGTTCGCGCTGCTCGGCAAAGACAACTTTCCAGCGGTCATAACGCAGGTTGACCAGGTCACCACCATCCGAGAAATAGACGAATTCGCGGCGCGGACCGATATCGGTTTCTCCCCTGAAGAACGGCATGAAGTCGTACCCGTCGAGGTGCACCGGCTCGTTTTCCTCGCCAAACGGCGCCTCGGTCAGCATGCGTTCCTTCATGTCGGTATCGCCAAGGGCGGACATGAATGTCGGGAACCAGTCGAGATGGCTGATGATCTGGTTGGACTTGCGTCCAGGCTCGATCACGCCGGGCCATTTGATCATCATCGGAACCCGATAACCGCCTTCCCAGTTGTCGTTCTTTTCGCCCTTGAACGGGGTCGTCCCGCCATCCGGCCAGGAAAACACTTCGGCCCCGTTGTCGGTCGAATACATCACGACCGTGTTGTCGGCGATGCCCAGTTCGTCCAGCTTGTCCAGCATCTGCCCGACCATGGCGTCATGCTCGACCATGCCGTCAGGATAGATGCCAAGCCCGGTCACGCCGCGGCTTTCCTCTTTCAGATGCGTAAAGATGTGCATCCGCGTGGTGTTGTACCACAGGAAGAACGGCTTGCCCTGGTCATGCGCGCGCTGCATGAAATCCAGCGCCCCGGCGGTCACTTCCTCGTCGATGGTTTCCATGCGCTTGCGTGTCAGCGGGCCGGTATCCTCGATGGAACCATCCGCCGAAGACTTGATCACACCGCGCGGGCCAAAGTTTTCGCGAAACGACGGATCCTTTGGATAGTCGATGTTCTCCGGCTCTTCCTCGGCATTGAGGTGATAGAGGTTGCCGAAAAACTCGTCGAAACCATGATTGGTCGGCAGGTGCTCATCCCGGTCGCCCAGGTGGTTCTTGCCGTACTGCCCGGTCATGTAGCCCTTGGACTTCATGTATTCGGCAATGGTCGGATCCTTTGGTGACATGCCCTCGGGTGCGCCCGGAAGACCAACCTTGAGCAACCCGGTGCGGAATCCCGATTGTCCGGTCACAAACGACGCGCGGCCCGCGGTACAGGACTGCTCGCCGTAACCATGGGTGAACAGCATGCCCTCATTGGCAATCCGGTCGATGTTCGGAGTTTCATACCCCATCATCCCCTGATTGTAGGCGCTGACGTTCCAGTAACCGATATCGTCGCCCCAGATGATCAGGAAGTTCGGGGTATCCGTGGCACCGTCCTGCGCATTGACAGCGCTTCCGAGAGCCGAGAACGCCAACACGCCGCACACAAGCGGCCCTGCGGCGAGGTTCTTGAATATGTTGCATTTTTTGCGCAAAACAGATCTCCAATTTCTTCTTCTTCGCGAACAACAAGGGACTCGCTCTTCCCTCGGGTGAGATCAGCAAGCGCGGATTTCCCGGAGCCTGTTTTTCTTCTCACTCCCGAGCGAGCCTAGCAAGAAATGTATTGCACGTGAAGCACGAACCGCAACCTGACATCTGTCGCGGTGGGAAAAAAATTCTGCACGTACACAACTTACAAGAGTACCCGGGGTTCTGCCAAAAGCGCCGCCGCAAGCGCGTCATCGCGGCGGACAATTGACTTTGTTCCGTGTCATCGTTCAACATCCCCTTCAGGCGGGAAATAAGATGAGCATGGTTTTTCCATATGCCGCCATGCGGTCATTCGAGGCGGTCGCGCGGCTGAACGGGTTTGTCAAGGCGGCCAATGAACTGGGCGTCACGCAGAGTTCAGTCAGCCAACAGGTCCGCGCGCTCGAGGAATGGCTGGGGTGCAAACTGCTGGTTCGCGGACAACGCAGGACCATACCCACCGAAGAAGGCGAACAACTGGCGGACGCCATCCGCGAAGGTTTCGACCGCATAGAGCGGGTCTGTACCTCGTTGCGCCGCAAGGACCGTTTCGGGCAGGTCCTGACGGTGTATTCCCCGCCCGGATTTGCCGTGAACTGGCTGTTCCCGCGCCTGATCCGCTTTGATGACGAACACCCGGACATTCCGGTTTCGATTTCGACACAGCAGCGGACGTTACGCGCGCCGGTCGGCGAAAACGAGGTTCTGATCCACTATGGGCCCGATGCGGTGGCAAAATCCAACAGCCTGAAACTCATGGATGAACGCCTGTTTCCGGTCTGTACGGCGGACCGGCTGGCCGAGTGCAAGGGTCTTGGCTCGATCGAAGAACTCCGGAACACCACGCTTCTGGTCGACGAGGTCCACAATCAGGGCGGCGCTCCGCCGACTTGGGAGTTCTGGGCCGGCGCACGCGGCCAGCGGCTCCCCGAAGGGTTGCGCCGCCGGCGGTTCGGCCAGTCGAACATGGCGATCCAGGCGGCGGAAATGGGCATGGGCATCGCGCTTGGCCGCGAGCCGCTGGTCCTGGATGCGCTGCGCGCCGGGCGGCTCGTGAAACCGCAGGATCAGGAAGTCCGGTCGGAATACAGCTATTGGCTCGCGATTCCGAACGATGCCGGCGAGGATTCACGCATTACGCGGTTTCGCGACTGGCTGCTGCAAGAGGTCGAGGCGCAATGGGACCACGCCCCGCCCATTGGCCAGCGCGACAGAGCCGCGGGCCGCGTATGATCCCGCCACCCGCCCGACCGCTGCGCCATTGCCGCTTCCGATCGGATAGCCACGACCACCCGCGCCCCGTGATGGCTGCCCCGGACCCGCGCACGCCATGTTCCTGACCGATGCCGAAAAGGCCGTTCTGGCAGGTCAGCGCGGCACCCGGGGGGACCGGATGGCGATGGAAATCGTTGCCGAAACCGCCCGGATGCTTGGCGCGGACCGGCTGGTTGAAATTTCATCGGCGCATATCGACGGGTGTCTCTATCACGGGGATTCCGGCGTGCTTTTCTGTGAAACACTGGCGGAAAACGGTGCCCGGGTCAGGGTGCCGGCGACCACAAATGTCGGGGCGCTGAACCTGTTGAACCCGGACCAGAGCCGCCTGCCGCCGGATCAGCGCAGGATGGCGTTTCGCTTGATGGTGGCACATGAGCGCATGGGTTGTATCCCAAGCTGGACCTGCGCGCCCTATCAGGCCGGGGCGCGGCCCGAACCGGGCCAGCAGGTGGCGTGGGGCGAATCCAACGCGGTGGCGTTCGTCAACACGGTGCTCGGCGCGCGGACCAACCGATATGGCGACTTTCTGGACATTGCCTGCGCAATTTCGGCCCGGGCGCCGTATTACGGGCTGCACAAACCGGACCATCGCCATGCGCGGATGGTTCTGGATGTGTCGGCCCTGTCGCCGAACCTGGTGCGGCAGGACGCGTTTTTCCCGGTGTTTGGAGCGATCATCGGGCGGCTGGCCGGTGAAACCGTGTGCGTGGTCGATGGAATGCCGGCGGGCGCGCGTGACGACCAGCTCAAGGCGCTCTGCGCGGGGGCGGCCTCGACCGGGGCGGTGGCCCTGATCCATATCGCGGGAGTGACGCCCGAAGCGCCCGATCTGGCAACCGCATTGGGCGGGCAGGACCCCGTTGAAACCATCCGGATCGAACCGGACATGGTGATCGCCGGGCGGGACCGGCTCAGCCTCGCGCCGGATGGTCCGATTGACAGCGTCGCGCTTGGCAGCCCGCATTTCTCGGACGCGGAATGCCGCGAACTTCTGCGGCTGGCGGCAGGCCGGTCATTCCGGGTTCCGGTACATATCTGCCTTGGTAGACACACATTACAGGCTCTGGAGGCCGATGGCGCGGACAAATCGTTGCGCGATCTGGGCGTGACGTTCGTGGTCGACACCTGCGTTGTCGTGACGCCGATCCTGCCGGCGGAGCCCGGCGTGATGATGACGAACTCGGCCAAGTTCGCCCACTATGCGACCGGCAATACCGGGCACCTGCCGGTGTTCGGCACACTGGGCGAATGTGTTGCCAGTGCCCAGGCGGGCAGGGTGGTGCGCGACCCGGCGGTCTGGACATGAGCTGGCAGGCCGAAACCCTGTTTGACGGCACGGCCCGGGGCGCGGTGCTGCGGCTGGATGCGCCGATCAGCTTCTGGGGCGGCATCGACCCGGTCACCTCCAGGGTCACGCTGAGCGGGCATCCGCAGCACGGAACGCCGGTTGCGGACAGGATACTGGTGATCCCGCGACTGATCGGGTCGTCCAGTTCGTCGGCGGTCCTGCTGGAACTGCTCTATTCCGGCATGGCGCCCCGCGCACTGATCCTTGGTGGGCGGGACGCGATTCTGCCGGTAGGGGTGGTGGTTGCGCACCAGATGAACTGGCCAACGATCCCGGTCGTGGTATTGTCCGATCCGCCATTCCAGAGCGATCAGAAACTATCCGTCGCCCAAGACGGTGTTATCGAGGAAATCTGAGCGATGTCCAAAGATCCCCTTTTGCAGCCCTTTCAGCTGAAACACCTGACCCTGAAAAACCGGATCATGACCACCAGCCACGAACCGGCCTATGCCGAAGACGGACTGCCCAAGGACAGGTACCGCGCCTATCACGTGGAGCGCGCCAAGGGCGGGTTGGCGATGACCATGACGGCCGGATCGGCGGTTGTTTCGCGCGACAGCCCGCCAACATTCGGCAACCTGCTGGCCTGGCAGGACGAGATCGTGCCATGGATGAAAAAACTGGCCGATGAATGCCATGACCATGGCTGTGCCGTGATGATCCAGATCACCCATCTTGGGCGGCGGTCGCACTGGAACATCGGGGACTGGCTGCCGCTCTTGTCCGCATCGGACAAACGGGAACCGGCGCATCGCGGCTTTCCCAAGCCGGCGGAGCAATGGGATATCGACCGGATCATATCGGACTATGCCGATGCCGCCGAACGGATGCAGGCGGCAGGGCTCGACGGGATCGAGCTGCAAGCCTATTGCCACATCATCGATCAGTTCTGGTCCGACGTGACCAATGACCGGGACGATGCCTATGGCGGGACGTTCGAGAACCGGATGCGGTTTTCCGACCGGTTGCTGCGGGCGATCCGCGACCGGGTCGGGCCCGCGTTCATCGTCGGAATCCGGCAGACCGCGGACGAGGGTTACCGCCACGGCGGCATCACCGAGGAAGAAGGCTTGCGGATCGCGCGGCGGCTGCGCGATGACGGGCTGGTCGATTTCATGAACGTGATCCGCGGGCGGTGTGACACCGACCCGGCCATGACCAAGGTGATCCCGGTCACGGGAATGAAATCCGCGCCGCATCTGGATTTCGCCGGTCGGGTCAAGGCCGAGGTCGACATGCCGGTGTTTCACGCCGCGCGCATCCCCGATGTGGCCACCGCCCGGCACGCGGTCAGCAGCGGGCAGCTGGACATGGTCGGCATGACCCGCGCGCACATGGCCGACCCCTATATCGTGCAAAAGATCGCGGCGGGGCGCGAGGACGATATCCGCCCTTGCGTCGGCGCCACCTATTGCCTTGACCGGATCTATCTGGGCGAAAGCGCGTTATGCACGCATAACGCCGCCACGGGGCGCGAGCTGGAAATGCCGCATGTGATGACCCCTGCCACAATCCGCCGCAAGGTCGCGGTGATCGGCACCGGACCGGGCGGGCTCGAAGCGGCCCGGGTCGCGGCAGAGCGGGGTCATGCCGTGACGGTGCTGGAGGCGGCGGATCAGCCCGGCGGACAAATCCGGCTGGCGGGGCAGAACCCGCGCCGCCGCGAGTTGCTGTCGATCATCGACTGGCGGATGCAGCAATGCATGGACCGGGATGTGGCGTTTCGTTTCAACACATGGGCCGATATGGACGAAATCCTCGGGTTAGACCCTGATGTGGTGATCGTCGCGACCGGCGGCATGCCCCGGACCGCGCTTTTTGCCAGCGGCAATGAACTGCTGACCAGCACATGGGACATCATATCAGGCGACGCGAAACCGGGCAGCAATGTGCTGCTGTTTGACGATGCGGGCGATCACCCCGCGCTGCAGGCCGCCGAGGTGCTCGCCAAATCCGGCGCGCGGGTCGAGATCATGACCCCGGACCGCAATGTTTCGCCCGACGTGATGGGCATGAACCTGACGCCTTACATGCGCGAATTACAGGCGCTGGACGTGACATTCACCGTGGCGCGGCGGCTGATCGGCGTTGCGCGCGACGGCAACCGGATCGCCGCCGAAATCAGCAGCGATTACCGGGAAGACCTGATCGACACGCGCCACTTTGATCAGGTGGTGGTGAATCACGGGACCGTGCCGCTGGACGAGCTGTATTTTGATCTGCAGCCACACGCTTCCAATCGGGGCGAAGTGGATTACGAGGCCCTGATCAAGGGCCTGCCCCAGACCATCAACCGCAACCCCGAAGGCACCTTTCAGCTGTTCCGCATTGGTGACTCGGTTTCGGCACGCAACATCCATGCCGCCGTCTATGACGGTCTGCGGTTCTCAAGGGCAATCTGATGATCCGCATGATCTCGGCTGGCGACGTCGCGGGGAAACTCGGCTGGGGCGCTGTGGTTCAGGCGCTGGAAGACGGCCACCGCCTGCCCAAACCCGAGATCAGCGACCAGTTTCTGGACAATGACGGCCGCACGCTGCTGAGCCGAGCGGCCTGGATCAAGGGGCTGGGGTTCGGGGTCAAATCCGTCTCTGTCTATCCGGAAAACGTGGCGCGGGGCCTGCCGAGCATCCATGGCGCGATGCTGGTTTTCGACGACAGGGATGGAACCCTGTCTGCGGTGATCGACAGCGGGCTGATCACCAACTGGAAGACGGCGGCGGATTCGGTTCTGGGCGCAAGACTGCTCGCCCGGCCCGACAGCCGGTCGCTCCTGATCGTGGGGGCCGGATCGGTCGGAGAAAGCCTCGTGCATGCCTATCGCGAAGTCTTGCCGCAAATCGACCGCGTGACGATCTGGAACCGCACCCATGCCCGCGCGGTGGCACTTGCCGCGAAACTCGCGGCGAATGGGCATCCCGTTACGGCCCGTGCCGACCTCGCGGCGGCCTGCGCCGAGGCCGACATCATCAGCGCCGCCACCATGAGCCGGGAACCCGTCCTGCGCGGCGACTGGACCAGGCCCGGCACCCACGTGGACCTGATCGGCGCGTTCAAGGCGGACATGCGCGAAGCGGATGATGCCCTGATGCAAAAGGCGCGCCTGTTCGTGGACAGCCTTGACACCACGCTGCACCATATCGGCGAGTTCATGATCCCGCTGGCATCCGGCGCGATCCGTGAAAACGACGTTCTGGCCGATCTCTACGGGCTGATCGGCGGGGCAGGGGGCCGCCGCGGCCCCAACGACATCACCCTGTTCAAGAACGGCGGCGGCGCGCATCTGGACCTGATGACGGCGCATTGCATTCTCAACTGTCAGGCCGGGATCTGACCGGCCGCCCTTGCGATCTGATCACCACGCGCGTGTCACGCCAGGCCGCCGCCGGTACGGGTCGAGAATATAAGTTGACTCTTATATGCACGTGAAACTAAGTTTCATATCAGGAAACGCATGGAGAGCGATATGTGTGGAATCGTGGGGCTCTATCTCAAGAATGAAAAACTGAGGGACCAGATCGGCGAACTGTTTGTTCCGCTGCTGGTCAGAATGACCGATCGGGGCCCGGACAGCGCCGGGGTCGCCATCTATCATAACCCGGCGCCGGATCAGATGACCAAGATCACGGTGTACCATCCGGACCGGGAGTTTCACTGGGGCGGCCTGACGGATTCGCTGCGCGACCAGTTCGGCGGCGATTTTGAAGACAACGTCCAGGAAACCCATTGTGTCATCCTGACATCCGCCGACCCGGTGGCGGTTGTCGAGGCGATCGAGGCGCATGATCCAAGGCTGAACGTCACCAGCTATGGCAGCAAGATCGAGATCTTCAAGGAAACCGGCCTGCCGCAGGACGTGGCCGACCGGTTCGACCTGAAATCCATGAAAGGGTCGCACATCATCGGCCATACCCGCATGGCAACGGAAAGCGCCGTGACCACCGATGGCTCGCACCCGTTTTCGACCGGATCGGACCTGTGCCTCGTGCATAACGGTTCGCTGTCCAACCACAACCGCCTGCGCGAATACCTGACCCGGCACAAGGGCATGAAAATCCGCACCCAGAACGACACCGAGGTCGGCGCGGCATTTATCGCCAACCAGATGGCCGAGGGGCGCACGCTGCACCAGGCACTGGAAGACTGCATTGACGCGCTGGACGGGTTCTACACATTCGTGGCCGGAACCCGCGAAGGCTTTGCCGTCATGCGTGACCCGATCGCCTGCAAGCCCGCCGTTCTGGCGGAAACCGATGATTACGTCGCATTTGCGTCCGAATACCACGCCCTGGCAACCCTGCCGGGCATCGAGGATGCCCGCGTATGGGAACCCGAGCCCGCAACGGTCTATAGCTGGGGAGGCAACGCCTGATGAGCACGGCACTGGACATGTCCGAACAGGATCTGCGCGCTGTCAACGTCGCGCTGCAGGACGCCATCGGAACCGACGAGAACAGAACATTCGTGATCGACAACCCGCAAGGCGCGCACGCGATCGCCGTCGGGCTGGATTATCCCGCCGCCGTGACCATCAATGGCCATACCGGGTATTACTGCGCCGGGATGAACAAATCCGCGCATATCACCATCAACGGCAATGCCGGACAGGGCGTGGCCGAGAACATCATGTCCGGCCGGGTTCACGTCAAGGGCGATGCCGGGGCCGCGGCCGGGGCCACGGGCCATGGCGGGATGCTTGTGATCGAAGGCAATGCCGGGTCACGTTGCGGCATCTCGATGAAGGGCAATGACATTGTCGTGCGCGGAAATGTCGGCCATCTCAGCTGTTTCATGGCACAGGCCGGGACTCTCGTTGTGGGCGGGGACGCGGGCGATGCGCTTGGCGACTCGATCTATGAAACCCGCATCTACGTGCGTGGAAAGGTCAAAAGCCTCGGCGCGGATTGTATCGAGAAACCGATGAAGCAGGAGCATCTGGACCAGCTTCAGGGGCTGCTTGACGCGGCCGGTTTCACCGACATGAAAGCCACCGACTTCAAACGCTACGGGTCTGCGCGCCAGCTTTACAACTGGAATGCCGGGAACGAATACTGAGGAAATCGAGCATGCGTACCAAGAAACAGCGCCCATCGGCGACGTTCGACGAGTTTTCCATCGACTACATCCGTCGCGCGGCACAGACCGGCATCTACCGTATTCGCGGCTTTGGGGCGAAACGCCACCTGCCGACCTTTGACGATCTGCTGATGCGCGGGGCATCGATTTCGCGCTATCCGCTGGAAGGCTATCGCGAAAAATGCACGACCAGCGTCACGCTGGGAACACGGTTCGCCAGCAAACCCATCGAACTCAAGATTCCGATCACGATTGCCGGGATGAGTTTCGGTTCGTTGTCGGCAAACGCAAAAGAGGCGCTCGGGCGCGGCGCGTCCGAGGTCGGCACATCGACCACCACCGGCGATGGCGGCATGACCGCCGAGGAACGCGGCCACTCGACCCAGCTGGTGTATCAGTACCTGCCCTCGCGCTATGGCATGAACCCCGCTGACCTCCACAAGGCGCACGCGATCGAAGTCGTGGTCGGGCAGGTGGCCAAACCGGGCGGCGGCGGCATGCTGCTGGGGCAGAAGATCACCGAACGTGTCGGACAGATGCGGACCCTGCCGGTGGGCATCGACCAGCGGTCGGCCTGCCGCCATCCCGACTGGACCGGCCCGGATGATCTTGCCATCAAGATCCGCGAGTTGCGCGAAATCACCAACTGGGAAAAACCGATCTACATCAAGGTCGGCGCGGCCCGGCCCTATTACGACACCGCGCTGTCGGTCAAGGCAGGGGCCGATGTGGTCGTGGTCGACGGCATGCAGGGCGGCACCGCCGCGACCCAGGACGTGTTCATCGAAGATATCGGCCTGCCGACGCTGGTCGCCGTCAAAGAGGCTGTGCAGGCCCTGAAAGACCTGGACATGCACCGCAAGGTGCAGCTCATCGTCGGCGGCGGTATCCGCACCGGCGGCGACGTGGCCAAGGCACTTGCCATGGGGGCCGA
>CAYGNE010000001.1:84590-87387 GCA_964351155.1 uncultured Rhodobacterales bacterium
GCCGATGCCTGTTCGATCGGGACCGCGGCGCTGATCGCGCTTGGCGATCAGGACCCGCACCTGCAACCGGATTACGAGAAACTCGGGTCAAGCGCCGGCTGCTGGGAGGATTACCAGGATGGCACCGACCCGGCCGGGATAACCACGCAAACGCCCGAACTGATGGCGCGGCTGGATCCGGTCAAGGCCGGCGCGCGGCTGGCGAATTACCTGCGGGTCATGGCTCTGGAATGCCAGACCGTGGCGCGCGCCTGCGGCAAGAGCAGCGTGCACAATCTCGAACCCGAAGACATGGTGGCCCTGACGATCGAGGCCGCCGCGATGTCCGGCATTCCGCTGGCCGGCACCAACTGGGTTCCGGGCCAGAACTGACAAATTCCGCCGGCGAGGTCTGGACAGAGGCGTTGCGGGCGGGGTTCAATAATCCAAAACCTGGGAGGTAAACATGGCGACAAACCTGAAAAAGGCCGCAGAAAAAAAGGGCATACGATTCTTTCTCTGCAGCTTCACGGATCTTTTCGGAGTGACCCGTTCCAAGCTGGTTCCGAAAGAGGCCATCGAAGGCATGCAGAAGGACGGCGCGGGGTTTGCCGGGTTTGCTGCGCATCTGGACATGTCGCCCGCCGACACCGACATGACCGCCCTGCCGGATGCGGACTGCATGATTCAACTGCCCTGGAAACCCGAAGTCGCCTGGGTCCCCGGCGATCTGTTCCTGGGCGAGGACCGCGTCGGGCACTGCCCGCGCACGGTGCTCAAGAACGTCCTCGCCGATGCCCGGGACAAGGGGTATTCGATCATGACCGGTGTGGAATGCGAATTCCACCTGCTCAATCCGGACGGCACCCAGGTCGCCGACGAATTCGATACGCGCCCCAAACCCTGCTATGATCAGCAGTCGGTGATGCGCCGGTATGACCTGATTTCCGAACTGAACGACCACATGCAGGCCCTGGGCTGGGGTCCTTATCAGAACGACCACGAGGACGCGAATGGCCAGTTCGAACAGAACTGGGGACCGGCGGACGCCCTGACCACCGCCGACCGGCATGTTTTCTACAAGTACATGGTCAAGACTCTGGCCGAGAAACACGGGCTGCGCACCACGTGCATGCCCAAGCCGATTCCGGGCCTGACCGGCAACGGCACCCATTACCACGCCTCCGTCTGGACCGCGGATGGCAAGACCAACCTGATGAAAGGCGACAACCAGCTGGGCTTGTCCGATCTTGCCTTGCACTTCATCGGCGGCCTTTTGCAGAACGCTTCGGCAATGACGCTGATCCTGAACCCGATCCACAACAGCTATAAACGGATCAACGCGCCGCAAACCATGTCGGGGGCCACCTGGGCGCCGAACACGGTGACATGGTCGGGCAACAACCGCACCCACATGATCCGGGTTCCGGCCAACAACAGGATCGAATGCCGCCTGCCGGATGGCGCGGCCAACCCCTATCTGCTGCAGGCGGCCGTCGCCGGGGCCGGGATGCTGGGCGTCACCAACAAGACCGACCCGGGCAAGCGGTACGACATCGACATGTATGCCGAAGGGCACACCGTCAGCGACGCACCGAAACTGCCGCTGAACATGGTCGACGCGATGCGCCTTTTTGCCGAGTCAGAGACGTTGCCGCAATTCCTCGGCAAGGAGTTGTGCGATTCCTACCTGAAACTCAAACAGGCCGAATGGGCAGACTTCATGCATCATTTCTCGGAATGGGAGCGCCGGAACGGGCTTGACGTTTGATCCGGCAATCCGGAAACGCGCAGATCGAACCCGCCACACCAAAATTATACCAAAAAGGAACAGGATGCCGCTTTTTTGCGTAATCTGAGCCAAAACTACATCAATTCGGCTCTTTTTTCTTTGGTCAAAACCAACTTTGAACCTATCCTGCTCCCACGCGCCGCGCTCTGTACCGATCTTCGCGACGCCACGGTAACGAACAATCGCGGACCATTGACATCGGTGGGGCCCGGTTCGCGCAAAAATTCGCCCCGAAAACCAAAAGGGAGATTGGAAGTGGATTCCGATATTGGTGCACTTACGGTGATCTTCACCGAATTCTACTACTGGGTGACCGTACCATTCATGTTCCTGATTCACGTCGGGTTCTGCATGTATGAAGTCGGGGCGACCCGCCACAAGAACCACATGCATACAGTGATGAAAAACACCATGCTGATACCGCTGGTGACCGTCACCTTCTTCTTCTTCGGCTGGTGGATCTATTTTGCCTTTCCAAACGGTCCCGGCATCACCGGCGGCCTCACACAGTCCGACAACGCCGTCCCCTGGAGCGAACTTATGGGCACGCACCTGGGTGGACCTGGACCGGCGCTTGAATCGGCACAGGGATACGGCGCGGACCTGGGTAACGGGTTCTGGAACCGCCTGAACGGCGTGTTCTGGGCCGCATTCCTGCTGTTTAGCTGGACCGCGGCCTCGATCGTTTCGGGTGCCACCATCGAACGGATCCGGCCATCGGCCTTCTGGATCCTCGCCGTTGTCATCGGTTCGTTCACATGGATCATCGACGCCGCATGGGGCTGGCATCCGGATGGCTGGATGGTCACGCAGCTGGGTTACCACGATGCCTATGCGTCGGGCGTGATCCACGCGATTGCCGGGGGTTTTGCCCTGGGTGTGATCGTCGTGCTCGGGCCACGGATCGGCAAATTCGCACCTGACGGCACCCCGCGCAACATCAACCCGCATAACAAGTGGCTGGTCACGATCGTGCCGCTGAACGAGACCTTCCTCCTCTTCGGCGGCATCAACGGCACGCTCGGG
>CAYGNE010000002.1:0-48924 GCA_964351155.1 uncultured Rhodobacterales bacterium
AGCGGTTCGACCTTGGCGGCAATCGCGGCCGGCGAAAAGTCGTCCATGCTTTCAAATGTGATATCGACGGCCAGGTTGCCTTCGCCGGTCAGCGTGTTGGGCACGGTAAAGGCCGCCCGCGGCGCCATGGACTTCATCCGGTCGTCGAAATTGTCAACGTCAATCTCCAGGAACTTGCGATCCGCGACCGCCGGCTGCGCCACCTCGGACTTGCCGGCCAGATCGCTCATCACGCCCATGACAAAGGGCAGCTGAACCTTCTTTTCGGCGCCATAGAGCTCTACGTCGTATTCGATCTGAACCCTTGGGGCGCGATTTCGCGCTATGAACTTCTGTGAACTGTCCGCCATGTAATGCTCCTTGGTATCCCTGTTTCACTTTGGTGTTTGCAAGCGGGTCAGCCCCGCCGCAGCGATTTTCGGTTAATCGTTGTTGGCTCCGCCAAGCTGACGCACGGTGTCGACCTCGTTGGGCACGATGTCCTCTATTATCGTCATGAAATCAGCGTTCACCAGGCGTTTGGCCCGCTCCAGCAGGATCGGGATCGGGCTGGACGGTTCGTTCTGCCGGTAATAGTTCACGATGCGATCCAGCGAACTCACAACGTCATTGCGCGACGTGATCGAACCGGGGGCCGCCGCCGGTGCGGCGCCTGCCTGTCCCGGGGCATCCTGCGCCGCGTCCTGCATGACCGCGTCGTCCGCGCCGGCGGCATCGCCCGCGTCGGTGTAGGCGGCCAGATGCTTTTTCATCTGGTCCAGCATCCTGATCAGGTCGTCAAGGTCGGGACCCTGCCCCGGCGTGTTCTCGTCAAACACCGCCGAGATCGCGCGGACGTTGTCGGCCGCGGTCTGCAGCGCGGACAAGGTCGCGGCCAGCGTTTCATCGTCCGTATCCCGGAATGCGGCGGCGATGGTGGAGGCATCCGGACCGGACTCGCCGTCCGGCAATGCGATCTGCCCCTCGGACACCTCGATGTCGCGCATCGAAATCCTGCCGAAACCCCGGCTGTCGGTCAGTGCCGCGCGGCGCAGCGAGCGATAGGCGGGCGACGGACCGGCCATGCCGCCGGGTTGGCCGCACAGCCCCTGGACCGCGTTGACCCGCATCGTGGGATCGTCGTCGTCATCTTCATCCAGCTCGGGATGGCAACTTGCCCAGTAATCCTCGAGCATCCCGCGCATCAGCGTGGTGACATCCGCGTAACCCGTCAGCCCTTCGGTATGCAAAAGCGCATCCGCAAGGAAAACCGCGGCACGCAGGTCATGGCTCTGCTCCAGAACCTGCAGCGCTTTTTTCGCGACTTCGCGGTAATCCGGCTCGTGACCTTCGGTGCGGGAGTCGCCGATTTCGGTGCCCTCTACCGGCTGGGCGGCCAGTTCCATGTCGGTGAAAACGGAGTCGTATTCCAGATTTTCACCGCTGGGCGAGTCATCGCCTTTGGATTGTAACAGGACTGCCGGGTCCATTGTGTCTCCCTTCGTGACGGCCCCGGAAAAATGGCCGTACCGCACCTGAACCCATTCCCCGCGGCTTGCGCTGTAATGCAGTTCACACAACGCAAAAAAACATTCTCTTGACCATAAGTCAGCCTTATCGTCTTCTCAAAGTCAATTGAATTTCGACCTTTAGGAGAGTTCAGGACATGGCAGATTTGAAACTCGAGGGTGCCGATCTCAAGAAGATGGTGAAACTCGGCAAGACGAAACGACCGTCATTTGCGTTCTGTCCGGGCGAAAAGGACGACCACACGATGATTATCGACCGGCGCAAGAAGCCGGAGATGCTGGGCAAGGCCGCCCGCAACGAGGGTGCCGGCAAGAAAGCCGCGTTCGGGTATTTCGAGCTCAATGGCAGGAACATGGAGCTGACCTGTAGCCGGGTGATCCCTAAACTGGCCAAAACGCTCAAGAAATACCTGAAAACGCAGAAGATCAAGGTCAACGTCGTCGTGATGGATGAGGACGGCACCGTTCTGGACAGCGACATCGAGGACTTGCCGCCCGATCCCACGATGGACGACGCGGATGACGATCAGTTCGCTGCCGATGCGCCGGCTGCGGCACCGGGCGATGCCGGCCCCGGGCAGAGGGACGCCGACAAGGCCAGGGCTCTCGCCACAAGATTGAAGGCCGCACAACCGGCGATTGCGGGGGCTCCGGGCGATGCGGCGGCCAAGCTGAAGCAGGCGGCCGCGGCAGCCATCGCGTTGATCAAGTCCGCGGACTATGAAAAGGCCGACAAGACCATCGCTGCGCTGGAAGCTGCGGCGGCGAAATTGTCGGCAAAGGCGACGGATGCTCCTGCCCAGGAGGCGGACGGCGACGCCAGGGATCTGCGGCCGCTTGCCGCCAGGGCCAATGCGCTGAAAGAGGCGATCGCGGGCGTCCAGGGCCCGGCGAAGGACAAACTGATGGCCGCGCTCGCCGGGGCGGTCGGCCTGATCAAGTCACACGATCACGATGGCGCGGACTCCAAGCTCGGCCAGATCGAAGCGGCGATCAACAAGATGGCTGCGGCGCCGGGCGCCACCGGGGATACCAGCGGGTCGGAAGGCGCCTCGCCGATCGAGAAATCGCGCGATACCTGGGTGCAGACCCGCAGCAACCTGGAAAACGAGATCCAGGGTCTCAAGGCGGAAATCGACAAGGTCACGGCCAGTATCGACGGCCTGAGCGAGGTGCCGTCCAAATCCCCGGTCCTGCTCAGCTATCTGGACGGATTTGATGACGAACTGGAAAAGGCGCTCGACGCGTTGTCCAGGGCGCAGGACGATGCGCAGCGCGAGAAGCTCCGGGAAACGGCCGGCAAGATCGTCGAAAAATACAAGGGTGTGCTGGACACCGAGTTCTTCAAGGCGGTGGACAATAACGGGTTCGTCAAGACAAACATTCGCGGTGCCGCGCTTGACACCCTGAACAAGGTCAGCGCGGCCATAGCAGCCTGACACCTACCTGGAGATGACCATGCGCCTGCTGTTCCCGTTAATCGCCGCCCTGGGCCTGAGCCTGCCGGCACCGGTTTCTGCTGAAACCGGACGACTTCTGGTCGAGCTCAACAAGTTCGAGGAGATCGAAACCGGCGGGTGCCGCGCGTTTTTCCTGTTTCGAAACCAGACCGACACCAGCTTTGAGGGTTTCGAGATGTCGCTGGCCATTCTTGATGTCAATGGTGTCATCGATCGGCTGCTCTCGGTCGATGCCGCCCCCCTGCCGGTGGCGCGCACAACGCTGAAACTGTTTGAAATACCCGAAACGGCCTGTGCGGATGTATCCGAAATCCTGCTGCATGAACTGACGTCCTGCAAACCTCAGAACGCGGAAGAGACCGACTGTTTCCCGATCCTGGACCTGAACAGCCGGGCCGCCGCCGCGCTGGTCAAATAGGGCATGCCGAGTTCTTTTGCAGAACTGGGCGCTGGCGGGCCGATCATTGCGCTTCTGGCGGTTCTGTCGCTGATCTCGTGGGCGATCATCCTGATCAAGTCCATGCAACTGTGGAACAGCAGCGCCGGCGCAGCGATGCGCGGCGAGGCGTTCGAGCTGTGGCGCGGTGGCGACAGGCATGGCGCAGGGCAGTTGGCGGCCAAGGGAAAATCCCCGGCGGACAGGTTGCTTGCCTATGCGATGCCGGCATTGTCGGACGGGTTCAAGGGACCTGCCCTGCTGGCGGAGCTGACGCGCCGTGGAAACGAGGAAGTGGCGCGGATGAACGGCATGATCCGCATGCTGGAACTGATCGCGATGATCTCGCCCCTGCTTGGGTTGCTGGGCACGGTTCTGGGTATGATTCAGTCCTTTCAGGAGCTCGAACTGGCGCAGGGCGCGGCCAATGCCTCGGTTCTGGCCGGTGGAATCTGGCAGGCCTTGCTGACGACTGCCGCCGGGTTGCTGGTGGCAATTCCTGCGGCGGTTGCGGCCGGTCTGCTATCTGCGCGCATCGACTCCGCCACACAAAAAATGGAGAGCGCGGTCGGCCAGCTGATGCTGATCGAGGAACGTCCAAACGCGTGACATCCCGGGAGGATCGGCCTGATGGCCAGCGATCTGGCATTGCAAAGAGCAAAACGGTCCGGCCCGCTGATCTCGCTGGTGCCGATGATCGATGTTCTGCTGATCCTGCTGGTCTTTTTCATGGTCACTTCGACCTATCTTAATCTCGACATGATTCCGGCGGTGCGCCAGCAGGATCAGGCGGCCGAAAGCAATCCGGCACCCGGCGTGGCGGGCACGGTGCTGGTCCGGCTGTCGGCTGACGGGAGAGCGAGTGTTCGGGGTCGGACTCTTGCGAATTCCGATCTTGCGACCATGCTGAGAGGCCGGATCGCCGATGAACCGCTTACCCAGGTCCTGATCCTGCCGTCCGGCGCCGCCCCGACGCAGGCCCTGATCTCGGTAATGGATCTGGCCACGCAGGCTGGCATCACCCGGCTGCGCGTGATCCGGCTGGAGGCGCGGCCATGAAGCTGAACCGTCCGGCGAAATCTCCACATTCGGAAACGATAATCGCCCTGATCGACGTCGTGTTCTTTCTGCTGGTGTTTTTCATGCTGATCGGCCGCATGGACGCCACCGCGCCGTTTGACGTGGTCCCGCCGGTTGCGAACAGCGGGCGCGACCTGCCGGGTGGGGGCGCGACATTGTCGGTGTCGCGGGACGGCGCGCTGGCGCTGGATGGTGCACCGGTTCAGCGCGACGATCTGGCCGTTGCCTTTGCGACCGCGCTGGACATTGACACGGACCTGCGGTTGCGGATCAACGCCCACCGGGACGCCGAATTGCGCCACGTCCTGCCGCTGGTCGCGATGGCCGAGGAATCCGGAATCCGTGACGTGGTGCTTGTGGTCACGCCCGCGCCCGGGCCGGGGCGTCCCTGATGCGGGGACCGGGCATCTGGGCCGCCGGGGCACTGGGCTCGGTTGTTGCGAATGCGGCGATGCTGGGCATTCTGGCGGCGAGTATGCGGCCCGACCCGGTTGCGCAGCAGCAACTGCCGCAAAGCGAACTCGACGTTCAGGCGTATCAGATGGAACGCAGCCGCGCGTCCGAGCAACAGCCCGAGCGCGAACCGGCGCGACGTGCCGACCCGGACAGCACCGAAATGCAGCCCGGAGTCATCGAACAGTCGCGGGCCAGACCGGCAGAGCCCGACGCGACGCCGGTTGCAGCGCAGGAAAACGCGGCACAACGGTTCACGGTCATGACGCCAGTCGCGCAAAAGGCGGCCAGCCTGCGACCTGAAATCGCGGCGCAGCGGACCATGGTCGAAACACCGGCCGCGCAAAAGGTCGCCAGGCTGCAACCTGCAAGCGCGGCACAGCCGCCCGCCAAAGTGAATGCGACACGGCTGGCAGTGAACGCCCCAGGGGCCATGGAGGTTGCCGGCGTTGCGCCCGAGGCCATGCCCGCAGAGACACCCCAACCGGAGACCATGAAACTGGGCATTGTCCGGGACGTAAACAGGGTTGCGGCACCTGAACTGCCCGCCGATGCCATCGGGCTGGCGCCGCAGAAACCGGACAGAACGCCGGTTCCAACCGCAGAGAACCCGGCGGAACGCCTGGTGGCGGCGCTGGCTTTTGCCGGGGGTGGCGGGGGAGAGATCGATCCGGTTTCGCTTGCCGCATTCCAGAGTTTCGTCCGACCGGGAGACGTGGTGGCGGGCGGCGACGCGTTGCGCGATGGGGTGGCGGGCCTGTTGGACAACGTGCCCTGTTCGCGGCTTCAAGTCGGGTTCGATCCGGACACCGCGACACTCACCGTCAACGGCCATGTCCCCGAAAACGGCTTGCGCGCCCCGGTTCTGGCCGCCTTGCAGGAACAGATGGGCGCGGACATTGCCGTGTCCGACAACATTCTCATTCTTCCACGGCCTCAATGCGGGGCGCTTTCGGGGATCGCTTCGGTCGGATTGCCACAGTCCACGGACCAGAACACCAACCCGCTCCTGATCGGCGAGGATACCCATGCGCGGGTGCTGGATTTCGTCAAGGATGACCGGTTGTTTTTTGACATAACGGCGCCGGACTATGACGCCTATGTTTATGTCGACTATTTCGATGCCGGCGGCAACGTGCTGCATCTCGCTCCGAACGCGCAAGTGCCGCTGGAGCGGGCCGCGGCGGACACGGCGCTGCGGATCGGCGCCAAGACCGCGACAGACACCCGGGGGCTGCAGATTTTCATCGGGCCGCCCTATGGCCAGGAGATCGCGGTCGCGTTTGCGGCCTCGACCCCGCTTTATGAAGGCGAAAGGCCTCTGATCGAACCGGCGGCACCCTATCTTGAATGGCTGAAATCCCGCGTGGCGCAAGCCCGGGAAGAGCATCCGGGTTTCAAGGGGGAATGGGTGTATTTCTTTGTCACCACGTCCGAGAAAGAGAACTGATGCGCCATCCGGAAAGACCGACCAATTTGGCGCCTGCTGGCATCAAGGTTACCGTGGGCTGGATAGCGGATGTCGACGCAAGCGACACGGCAAGACGTTTCTGAGCCCCGGATTCCTATCTGCAGCCGCCCGCCGCCCAGGATTTCAGATGCTGTTTCAATGCGCCGCCGAACGGGTGTTTCTTGTCCAGGGACCGCTGCATGTTCAGGCTGAGATAGGCGTTGGCCTGCTCGCACAACCGATCCTGCGTCCACTGGTGACAGTTGGAACAATCCTTGTCCTTCCAATAGCTGTCGGGCAAACCTTCTATCGGCGGGTACAGGGGCGACATCGTTATCACCTGGGCAATCGACCGGCCCGAAATGTCTGGCAGTTCCGTGGCGATCGCGGATGTGAATGTCACCGGGCCATCCGGAACCGAAGGGTCCTGTTGCGCGGGTTCGGCGGCCGGTTCGGGCGTTGGCGTCACACCTTCGCCGACGGGATCATGACCGTTCTTCTTCTGCAGGGCGGCCAGCTCCTGGGTCGCGAACTCCGCGAAAACCCCGTTCGGGAAAGCGTCGAGATAAATCTGATAGCTTTCCATGCTGCCTTCTGACTGCGCCAGTTCGAACATCTGCTGTTCTTCTTTTGACGGACCGCTGGCAACCGGTGCGGGTTTTTCAGGGGCGGGATCGGACAGTTCGTTCTTCATCAGGACGGAAAGCAGCGCGCGCGCGTCGTCTGCATAGGTTCCCTCCGGATACCCGCGCAGAAACAGCATGATCTGGACCGGATCTCCGGAGGATTGGACCGAATTCCAGAGCTGCAATTCCTGCAGTTGTTCGGGTGTCATCGGTTCTTCCTCGAGAAACACGAAATCGCTGGTCAGGGAGGACGCGTCCCACGGTGTCTGACGACCGGCCGTTTTTTCGATCACCTCGACCCGAACTTTCTTGAACATCTGTTCGATCCGCATGCCGGGCGTGGACATCTTGCTGGCCAGCGCCTGTGTGAACGGGCTGTTGGTTTCGAGCCCGTCAAGCGCCACGCCGCCGGGTGCGGTCGCATAGGCAAGAAAGGTTCCGGTCGGCGCCTGCATTTCTGCAAGACCGTTGTCGTTGAAATCGGGTATCTCGGTAAAAGGGTTGTTCCGACAGGCATCGAGGATCATGATATTGGTCTTGTTGCGCGCCGAGAACATCTGTCTCAGGACGGATTGCGCCTCGACCGCGACCAGATCCAGATCGGCGGCATTGCTCAGTTCGACATCGACCGGCAACAAATAGTTGGTGCCAAAAGACTGCACGCCGTGGCCGGCATAGTAGAAAAGCCCGGTCGCATCGGTGCCGGCATTGCGCAGATCGCGACCGAACTGCGATATCCCGCGTTTCATGTCGGTCTGGCTGCTATCGATCAGCAAGGTCACCCTGAAATCAAGCTGTTCCAAGGTCCGGGCGATAAGCCTGGCGTCGTTGGCGGGGTTGTCCAGCGGCGACACCGAACCATAGGCAGAATTGCCCACGACCAGTGCGAGACGTTCCTGTGCGGACAGGGGCGAAGCGGCCATCATCAACAGAAGGCAGCCGAGTTTCATAACCATGCGCAGTGGCAAATCCGTAATCCTGTTCCCGCACCCCGGAAAGGGCAAGATGCCCGCCGTCATTCCTGCACCCTATGGATGAGTGCGGCATTTATTTGGCATTTTCGATTCAACTATCGCTTTTCTTCTTCATGGGTGCAAGTTTCCTGTTACTCTCGCACAGGATGACATCCATTCGTGTAGAAATGATTTTCGACTGACCAACCAAGGACCGCCATGATGCCAGAATGCTCCCGAAAACCGCTCGTCTCTGTCTTGTTGGGGCTTTGGATCCTGCTTTTTGCAGCAGCAGGCGCGAGCGCCCAGAGTTCGGATCCGTTCGAGAACGGCTGGACGCTGGATTCAGAGGCATCTGAGCTTCGGTTCATGTCGGTCAAAAAGGGCAACGTGGCCGAAACCAACAAGTTCGCCACCATCAGCGGGTTGATCACGGAAGATGGCAAGGCGCAGATCCGGGTTCTGATGGATTCCGTGGACACAAAGGTGGACCTGCGCAACGTACGGATGCGGTTCCTGTTCTTTGAAACCTTCCTGCATCCGGAGGCGACAATCACGATCCAACTGGACCCGGCACAGTTGCAGGACCTGCACAATACACGCCGCAAGATGATCGACGTGGACTACGAACTGGCGCTGCACGGTGTGACGGTGAACCGGACGGCCGAGGTGGCGGTGACACTGATCAACAATGATCGGGTCACCGTGTCCGCGACGACACCGATCGCGGTGACATTGGCCGAACACAACCTGGAAGGCGGGCGCGAGAAACTGCAGGAAGCGGCGAATGTGGACATCGCTCCCCTGGGCATTGTCAGTTTCGATTTCGTGTTCGACCGGTCGAGCCCCGGCACCCCGCCCGACACCGGGCTGCTGACCAATGCGGTTGCGCCGGGATCCGCCGCGCTGGAAACAAAGGGCAATCTGGATCGCGAAGCCTGTGTCGGACGGTTTGAAATCCTGTCTCGCACCGGCAACATCTACTTTGCGGCAGGCAGCGCGCGACTTGATGCCAAGAGCCGACCTCTGCTGGACAACCTTTATGATATCGTGAACCGCTGTCCCGATCTGGACATCGAGGTCGGGGGGCACACGGACTCGGATGGGAGTGACGTGGCAAACCAGCGGTTGAGCGAACGCCGTGCTGCATCGGTGGCCGACTATCTGCAAAGCAAGGGCATTCCCGCCAACCGCATGCGGGTGGTGGGATATGGCGAAGCGCAGCCGCTGGTCGACAACAACAGTCCGGAAAACAAGGCCAGGAACCGGCGGATCGCGTTTTCCGTCATCAACTGACGGGCGCAAGTCCGTACGATCATTGCAGGCGGCGCGACACCGGACGGCGTCGCGCCGCGCCTCGGATGCGGGTTGCATTTTCGCCGGCCTCGATGATCTATGTGCCTCGGTCCACGGGCACGCCTGCCCTCTCTGAGAACAACGAAGCCCGGAAACAGACATGCAGCCAGAGAACACCAGGGTCCTGATCACCGGCAGCGCCGGTTTCATCGGCTTTCATCTGGCGGGCCTGCTGTTGGATGAGGGTTTCATCGTGCATGGGCTTGATGGCATGACGGACTATTACGATGTGGCGCTCAAGCAGAGGCGGCACCAGATCCTGTTGCAAAACCCCGGCTTCACGACAACCGAAGCCATGCTGGAAGACAACGAGACCCTGCAGGCGATGGCCAGTGAATTCCAGCCTGACGTGATCGTGCACCTGGCCGGGCAGGCCGGGGTAAGGTATTCTCTGGAGAACCCGAGAGCCTATCTGGACAGCAACGTGATCGGGACCTTCAATGTCATGGAAGCGGCCCGGCAATTGAGGGTCAAACACCTTCTGATGGCATCGACCTCTTCGGTTTACGGCGCCAATCCGGATATGCCGTTTCGCGAAACCGACAAGGCCGATGCGCAGCTGACGATTTATGCGGCCACGAAGAAAGCAAATGAAAGCATGGCGCATGCCTATGCGCATCTGCACGATCTGCCGACAACCATGTTCCGGTTTTTCACCGTTTACGGCCCGTGGGGACGCCCGGATCTTGCATTTTTCAAGTTTACCGACGCCATTTTGGACGGGCGTCCGATTGACGTTTACAATCACGGCGACATGTATCGCGATTTCACCTATGTGAGCGATCTGGTCCGCGGCATCCGGCTGTTGATCGATGTCGTGCCGCCCCACCCCGACGCAGGATCAGAGCCTGTGGACGGCGACAGCCTGTCGGCGGTCGCGCCCTATCGCGTCGTGAACATCGGCAACTCGGAAAAAGTCAGGCTGACCGATTTCATCGAAGCCATCGAAGACAGCCTGGGGATCAAGGCGGAGCGCAACTACATGGACATGCAGATGGGTGACGTGCCGGCGACCTGGGCCGATGCAAGCCTGTTGATGCGCCTGACCGGGTACCGACCCCAGACTGACATCAGGGATGGAATCGCCGCTTTTGTCGCGTGGTACCGCGCGTATTACCGGCGCTGACCGCGGCCAGCCTTTTCCCAAATCAATCTGCAACTGACTGAAATCCCTGAGTTCCGCCATGCAACGCACGGTGGCTTAAGGCTGGCTTCGGACGTTGGGCGCTATCTGATGCCCTGATCCAGAACTGCATCAGATACTCAACCGAAAGGAGCCAGCAATGGCCCGACTCTGCTTACTTCGCAAAGACAAGGGGGCAGATGCCATCCGGCAAACCCCCGCAATCCTGCAACGTCACCGGCGCATCGGCCCGGTGGGGCCCTGCCCGCTATTCCGCCTTCATTTCACAACAGACCGGGAGGCGTAGGCATGGGTATTGATCAACGTTTCAATGCGGGTCGCTTTCACGCCGGTCGGTTCAGCGGCAATGATGGCGGGACGATAACGCCATCCTACCAGGTGACCGTGTCGGGTCTCGTCTCGAACCCGGAATACGGGCAGACAGCGCAGATCGGCACGCCGCTGATTGCAACCGCACACGGGTTTTCGGACGCGGCGCCGGGATCGATCGGCTGGCAATGGCGAAACGGGAGCGGCGACATCACCGGCGCGACAGACGCAAGCTACACGCCGGTGGAGAGCGACGACCTGCAAACGATTTACCCGGTGGCATACCCTGCGGATACCTATGCCGCCAAACCGGGACCCGCGCACACGGTCCGGTTCGCCCCGGCCGTTTCGCTGGGCGGTTTGAGTGACGTCACCTATTCCGAGAACACCGGGACCAAATCGGTGCCGGCGGCGACGGCCTTTTCGGGTTCCGGCCTGAAGTACTCGGTTGAAACCAACGTTTCCGACCTCACGATCGACGAAGTAACCGGCGAGATCAGTATCCCGACGAATAGCGGACCGCAGTCGGACATGGTGACCGTAACCGCGTCCAACAGTGGCGGATCGGCGACCGCCAGTTTCCTTGCGGTCGTGGCCGAGCGCGCCTTCACTGTTTCGCTTTCAGGTTTGACCGGCAATATCGCGCAGGTTGGAACGCCGATCTCGGCGGAGGTCGAGTGGACCGGGGTGCCGGGTGCGGTGAAGCGGTACCGCTGGCGCAGCAACGGGTCGGTCATTCCCGATGCCCCGTCGCAAACCTATGTGGTCGATCCATCCATTGACGGCACCGAGCTGTCCTGCACGATCATTTCCTACGATCACGGCAACAGGACCTCGCCGCGCCACCCGGTTCAGTTTGCCGCGCCGGTTGCCTCTGGAAACCTGAGCGATGTGTCCCTTGTTACCGGCTCTGGCGACCAGGTCGTGGATGCAAGTGTCGATTTCGCCGGTTCGGGAATGAACTATGCGGTGGACACGGTCCTGGCCGGCGTTTCGATCGATGCCGCGACCGGTCTGCTGACGATCTCGACGGATGTCGCCGCAAGCGGTTCGGTGACGGTCAACGCGAGCAACAGTGGCGGATCGGCGAGCAGCACGTTTGCCGTTTCAGTGTCCGCGGCAACAGGCACGGACGTGACGTTTGGCGCGATGACACTCGCCGGGAGCGGCGGCTTGCCCAAACCCGCGGGGGCGACGGGCATTGTCGATGACGGCGGAACAAACCTGGTCCTGTCGGGCAACGAAGTGGTGCCCGCGGGCAGCGGCGGGGTGACGGATGGTACGCTGACTTTTGACGATGCCACGGTCTGGACTGTCAGAACGGTTGCGCAAGGGTATTCGGTGAAGGCCGATCAGGCGGAAATCGAGGCTGCCGCCGCTCACGCGCCGGTTTCGTCTGATCGCATCGCGCTGGTTCGCGACGGCGAGGCCACCGGGAGACCGGTCACGATCGCGAAGGGCTTTACAGGTCGCTTCACGATTCAGGGCAATGCGCGCGGAGCCAAATTGCCGGGCTTCAGTCTGGATAACTCCCGAAACATCACCCTGCGGAGCCTGACGATTGAGCGGCTGCCAAGCGGTGCGGGCGATGAGATCGTTGTCGAGTGTCCAAACACGGTCGGCATCACCGTGACGGATTGCCTTGTCCAGTCCAAGGCCCCGCGGTTTCTGGATTTCGTATCCAAGGCAGGATACTACGATCCGCTGAACACGTCGTTCAACCTGATCGGTTGCCGGGGTGGACAGGAAGGTGGCGCCGATACAGCGAACAACCTGACGGTCACCGACAATGATCTGCGGAACTGCCGCCGGGCTCTGCGGTTGGTGTTTTCAGATGGTGCGGTCATCGAGCGCAACACGATCACGGACTTTACGGCGAACCCGGCGGAGTTGCAGGGCAGCAACTGGTCCTTTTCGGACAACCGGGCCTATGGCTGTTGGGCGCATGGCGGCGGCAACACCGGCGCCACCGGACCAAACAACCCGCATGCCGGCGCGAAATGGCGGATTCCCGTCGCCGACGCATCCGGGTTTTCCGTGGGTGAATCCATCACTGGTGCGACGTCGGGCGAGACTGCGACCGTGATCGCAATCGAGACTGCCAGCCATGAAGGTCTGGATTGGCTCTACACGGACGGGCCGCTCTGGGCGCCCTACACCGAAGCCGGGTTTTTCTCGGCCGGGGAACCCATCAACGGGGATTTGTCAGGATCGTCGACGATGACCGGCGAGGCCCACGCGGTCTTCCCGTTCGACTACGGAGACCCACACAACTCCTTGTTCGGCACCGGGTTCGGCGGTGACAACCAGCTGTTTCAGGGCAACATCCTATTGCGCGGCACCGCACGCAAGGATGCGGGCATGGCAGACATCGGATTGCTCAAACAGGACTATGAGGCGATCTGTTCGGGCCCCAAGTGGAATGACCCGGATCGAGGTGTACCGATCCATGACTATACCAATGTCACCATCCAGGCCAATTTCATGGAATGTTCGGACAATTCGGGTCTGGCCTTTGGCAATATGACGGACAACTGCAAACTGCGCTACAACACGGTCGTGTATTCGCAGGCCTCCGGCACGGGCAGAAGCCCGAACATGTATTTTGCGGAGATCGGACCCGGCGTCGAAGCGGTCGGGAACGTGGCAACCGTGTTTACGTCGGCCAGCGGCGGAGACAACTCGGATCTGGACGCTTCTTTCTTTGATCTGGGTTATGGCAACGTGTCGGCGCGGTACGCAGGCCAGGGAGGCGTGGAAGCCGGCGACTTGAACGAGTATTCAGCGCTGTTCACCGGACCCGGCTTTGCGGACATTACGCCGGACAACGCGGAAGACCGGTTTGCCGCGAAACCCGGCGGGCGTCTACTGAACGGCCCGGTCAGGGCCGGTTGCTTCGGAACCGGGGTTTACGACTTTGACACCGGCACCGCCAGCATCCCGAGTCACATCAAACCAAGGACGACAGTTGCGACCGGCGTACGATTGAACCAGGTGGCGTTCGACGGGTCTTCGTCGTTCCGCATCACCGAGAGCACTCCGTTCCTCGGGATCACAAACCCGGATGAAATGACGATCATCATGGGTCTGACGATGAACTCGGCAGATGACGGAGCCGACAGGTATCTGGTGTTCGGGAATGGCTATGCCCTGACGGTGCGGCGCAAACCCGACGGCAGGATATCGGTTGGGGTAGAAGATGCAGCAGGCAATTCCGCGCTGTCATTCCGGACATCGATGCGGATGGACAGTGCGGACGGCCCGACCATCTGGACGTTCAGCTGGAAACTGAGCACCTACGAGATCAACGTCATGAAGGGCAGTGTGATCGATCCGTTCGTGCAGGTCGATATCTGTACCGGAAGAGGGATCGGCACCAACGCGTCCTATATCGACTGCATGGGCGGCATGAACGGGAACCTCGAGTTCCTTCTGATCGATGACAAGTTTCTCGATTTCGATCAGGCCACGGTTGACCGGATCGTCTCTCTTGACGGCAAGCACCCGTCCTATGGGCCGGACGGTTCCGCCGTCATGGGAAGAAGGCCCAAGATCTATCTGACCGGCGACCGGTCAGCCTGGGCGTCGGACGCGTTGCAACTGGGCAGCATTGCCGGTGCGGCGAAACTGACCGGTACGGTAACCGATTTCATCCCGGACACGACCGCACCGGTACTCTCTGCGGCGGGGGGAACGGCGACGGGGCAAACCGTAATCAGCCGAACCGTTTCAACGAACGAAGGAGACGGCAGGCTGTACTTTGTGACCACGACGCAATCGGCGGCGCCGAGTGCAGCGCAGGTCCGGCTTGGCCAGGACAACGCCGGTCTGCCCGCCATCGCCTCGGGCAACCAGCCCGTCACCGCAAGCGGTGCCCAGTTGTGCCCGGATGCAGAAGGTCTCGCCCAGGACACATCGTATTGGCATCACTTCCTTCACGAGGATTTTGCCGGAAATCAAAGCACGGTGCTGTCTTCGGGCGCAATCGTCACCAATGCGTCAAGCTATACCCAGGTCTGGGCGCAATTTCCGGCCGACAAGTCGGCCTATCTTGAACGCGGAGGAGAACTGTCGGGTGCGCCGGCAACGACGCCAAGATGCATCTACGCGGCGACATTCAGCCCGTCCGCGGGTGATCTGGACGCGAATGGCATGTTGCTGGCGACGGACACCAGCAGTTCCTACTTTGCCCAGTTCGTGCATTCATCCCTGAATTACTTTGGCATGAAACAGGAAAACAGCCTGAACAGCATTGCGGTCAGCGGATATGCGACCCAGCGCGCCGAGACCGCGGATGAAAAGTACCTTCTGCTTTACTCATATGATGATGTTGCCGGTGCGTCGTTTGCTGTCGTCAACCTGTCGGGCGGGGCGTTGTTGGGGGAAACCTATTCCTACAATTTCCCGGGCATGAATCTCGCCAGCGGGTCACAGGTGAACTGGTTTATCGGCGGGAACGGCGTTGGCGGTAGCCGGATTGCCGGCCAGATGGAGCGGTGCATGCTGTGGCTGGGTCAATCGCTGGACTTCTCGCTTCAGGCGAACCGGTCGAAATTCGTCGAGCCGGACGGGTCGCTGTTGTCGCCATCCGAGGCTGTCGCGAACGTCGCCGGGGCTGGGCCGATCATCAATATCAGCGGAACCGGATTTGTGACCGGCAAGAATGACGGATCCGGTGGTGATTTCACGGTCACCGGTACGATCACCGTCTAGGCCTTCATGGCCCGCCCCGGTCTCATCCAGGGCGGGCCATTCTGGCATCCTACCTGATCCGGAAGGCAAAGCCCGTCAGTTGGCCGGCACCGTTGAAAGGATCGACAGGCCGTCGGCATCTTCGGTCATTTCGTAAACCGCTCCGGTTCCGTCGGGTCGCAGACCAGCTGCATCAAACTGCAGTTGCAGTTCGCCCTGATCCCGCATCCAGCCGAGCAATTCTCCATCGGGCGAATAGGTGAACCTGTCGGACCACGGGGCCGACCAGTGCAGAACCGGGTCGAATGCGGCCTTTCTGCCGACCGCATCATAGTCAATGGACTGAAGCCGGGTAACGCCATCGGGTCCGGCCGCATATGCGCGTTGCTGATGGGTCGGAAAAGTCACCGAGATAATGGATGGCGCGCTGTCGCTGCGACCGTTCCAGGCAAAGACACCGATATCCACCCGGGATGCGGTGCGGGCGATATCATCGGCCGCATTGCGCGGTGGCACCGCAAATGAGTCGTGCCAGTTCATGGTGATGCGCGCGGAAAGGCCATCGGGATCCAGCGGTTCGATCCTGACCCTTTTCGGGTCGCCCCGCAGCAGAACCCATTGAAAACTCAGCGGATGATCGTTCGGATCTTTCGTGTCCTTGGCCGTCACAACCATTTGCCTTTCCCATTCGAGATTGCGCCAGACACGGGCAATCGCGGATGGCGTCGTGAACAGGTGTTCATCCAGCCCGGCCAGACCTGCGTGCTGGACAAACTCCTCCTCCAGGATGTTCAGCCGTACGAGGGGCGGAATGTCTTCGGGCCGCAGCGACGCGGCGTGAGCGATCATTCGACCGGTCTGCAACCATTTGTGCGAGACAACCGCAGGGTGGGCCACGGGTGAAACATAGTTCGCCCGCGTTCTGACCAGCGTCAGATTGCGCCGAAGTATCATCTGTATCGTTGGTGCAACGAGGCCCGATGCCTCGAGCATATCACGTGTATCGGACGGAAGCGCGGCAAGCGTCATCGCCACCGCACGCAGGAAAGGACCGTCGGAAAAAGACGACCCCTGGCTTATGATCGTGTAGGGCCAGTTGGCCGGAAACAGATCGACCTCGTCGTGGTCCTTGTGCTCTGGGTAGATGTAGATGCTGTTGTTGGTGTAGTCGCGAAACGCCTGCGCCGCGCCGCCTTTGCGGGTCATGGCAAAACGCACGAGGCTTCGTTGCCGTTTGCCCGCGGTGATGGCGGTCGAGGAATTGCCAAAGACAATCGACCGGATCAGAACCGGCCCGGCAAGACCATAGTCCAGTTTCTTGTCGATGAAGGGCGCATCATAGCGAAGAAATGTCAGGTTGGGGAACAGCGATTGTACCAGGGTGGAATGGCCGCGATCACGGTTGTCGTAAAGAATGCGATCAAAGCCCTGGGATATGCCGCGCGCAACCAACCGGGTCAGTTGCAGCGCCTCGGGGCTGGTGTCGGTCGGATCGACGACCGGGAGCGACGGGTCGCGTGCCTCGCCTTCGATGCCGTTGGCGATCAAAGGTCCGTTGCCAATGATCTGAACGTCGCTTGTCCGAAGCATCAGGTCCGCAGCATGGCACGGCGTCAGCGCCAAACCGAGCACGACGGCCAATCCCCGAATGAAAGGCAGATTCAACATGGCTTTCGTTCCCTGCGCTTGCACCGATCAGAGATGGGAACAAATCTTCGTCAACCCACCCTGCCCTGCAATACCCGGCGAACCATACCGAGAAAGTTCCGCAGGTTGACAGCGATCTTGTTCTGCATCGCCGTTCTGCGCAAGTGCAGGCCCTCATAGCGCGGTATCGGACGCGCCGTCAGGGTGAGCCCGGCCAGCCGCGCCAGCAGCGAGCGGCGGCGGAAGGCCTGCCCGGTCTGGATCGACGCCAGGACCGCCACATCGAATGCTTCCGTTTGCAGTATTCCGGCCTGTTCGGCCTCGGTGACGATGCTCTCGCCCAGACCGGTGCGCGAGACGATCAGGCTTGTGCCGTCACGTTCGTCAAAGACCGGATAGCCTTTTTCATCGCTTTCCCAGGCATCGGCACAGACAATGTCAGCGGCAACGCCGCTGCCATCGGCGCAGATCTTGCAGCGGTGCTGAACATGGTGGCTGAGGATATGGCCCCAACTGTCGTGATAACTCATCGCCCGGGTCGAACCGTCAGCCAGTGTGGCCGTCGCATGCCCCGGCCAGCCGTGGCCCCTGTACCGAAACGCGGTGGTTTCCGGCAAGGAGGTTCCCAGTTTGTCAAGAATGCGCTCCGCGCCGGTCTGGGACGGGACGCCACCGCAGAAAAACGAGATCAACACCGGTATCCGTTCCGAAATGCGCGCATCGTGGCGGGAAAGCGCGCGCAACGCCGCCACATCACAGGGTTTGCCCACAAATGCCAGGCGGCGTGTGCCGTTCAGCTGATCCGCGAGCGCGGCCAGCGGCGCGGATGGCGCATATCTGGAACCGGCACCAGCCTCTATTCCCGCCGTGTCAACCGAGATGACGGGGATATTGGCCACCGGCACCTTGGGATCGGCCGCGTTGTGCAGGACCGCGTCGACGCGCCCGCTGTTCACCAGATGCAGCAGAATTGCCGTCAGGGCCCCGCCGGATGAGGCGTGGAACCGCAGATCGGGGTCGGTCGCGTATCCGGTTCTCATGGCGACATAGGGTCCCCACAACGGGTCGTCGGTTCGGTCCATCGGATCGACGGATTGGCCGAGACCGGGGCAGGTTTCCCTTATCAGCCGTTCTTCTTCATCGCTCAGCTGCTCGGTTTGGACCGGGCGCAGATAGCCGGGGGATTGCATCGTCATGGCAACTTTTCCGGGTGCGATCAGGGCGCAGCCACCGCAGCCCGCACAAAGCGCGCCGCGTGCAACCCGCGACAACGCCGGGCTGTCATATGTGGTCGTCTGCGGGCTTGTCGCTGAATCCATACCGGGCAATCCTTTGTTTTCTGATGGTGATCTGCCACAGCTTGGCAGGCCGGAACAAGCCGCGACGCGTGTCCCGACACGTGATTTCCCGATCGGGCCCTTGTCGTTTTATCGGCCGCGCGGCAAACAAAGCGCATGAACAGGCAGGATGAGACTGCGATTCGACCGGACCGCCAGCCTGAATGGTCATGGTGGCCGTCGCCTGTCGTGCTGTTCATTCTGATCCTGACCTGTGCGATTGAACTGACACTTCAAGCGGCCGACATGGGGGCCGTCGGAACCACCCGATGGCGGTCCCTGGCCTATCAGTACGGTGCGTTCTGGAGCGGGCTGCTCGACAACTGGCGGCCGAACTACACGGCACAGCCCTGGGCGATGTTTATCACCTACCAGGGACTGCATACCGGTCTGTCGCATCTGCTGGGCAATATGCTTGTCCTGGTGCTTGTGGCGCGCATCCTGATCGCCCGGGTCGGGCCGGCCTGGTTTACCGCGATCTACGTGATTTCGGGCATCGGCGGCGGACTGGGTTACGCTTTGCTGTCGGACAATGCACAGCCGATGGTCGGCGCGTCAGGGGCCCTGTTCGGTCTCGTCGGGGCCTGGAAGTGGCAGGACTGGTTCTTGAATTCACAGCGCGGAATCAGCCGGAAATCGCTGATCTGGGATATCATCGGGCTGATCTTGCTGAACGCGCTTCTCTGGGTCGTTCAGGGCGGGCAACTCGCCTGGGAATCCCATCTGGGTGGTTTCCTGACCGGTTGGCTCCTGGCGACTCTGATCATCCCGCGCCAGGACTCAAACGCGCGCTGAGGCTGCGAGCCTGGATTGTATGAATTCCGGAAACAGTTGTTGCCATTCAAACATATCGTTGCGAATACACAACAGAATCGGACATGTTTTGGCCACGGAACGGTCACAGGAAGTCAGCATTCTCTTGTACTGCCCCGGGAAATCTCTATACTACGAGTTGGGGAACCGTGCATTGTTTCGCACGGGACACGGACAAGCGTAACGATGAGATTGGTATCTACGGGAAGTAAAATGTTCAGAAAATTTGTGTTGATCGCCGCTTTGGCGATGTCGGCGCCGATATCGGCGAATGCGGCAAATGTGAGTATGTGTGGTAAGGATCGGGCGAGCGGCCCGTATGACGTTTCCACCGGTGATGTTTACACGTGCAAGGCCAGCCTGAAAGGGTCGGCTGTCGAGTCCATCACCCGGGATTTCGTCTTTGTCGCCAGCGCGACAACACCCAACCCCATTGAAGTGTCCATCCTTCTTGGAGGTGCGGGCGACTCGTTTTCGTCCGCCAAGCTCGAATGGCTGGATCCGCCGACCGGAGGTGTCGTGGGTGCTGTTGATCTGACCGATACCGGGTCGGGTTTTTCCGGCTCGCTGAAGACCATGTTCTCGGATTCGTTGCCTGACCGTCAGGTGGTGAGACTGTCCTGGACCGGCTATGTCGGCGACCGGCTCAGTGTTGACTTGATGGTTGCGCCGGTTCCGGTTCCGGCGGCTGGCTTGCTGATGCTGACCGCCTTGGGTGGGTTTGGTATGCTGCGCCGCCGCCGCAAGACCGCCTGAACCGCGTATTCGGTTTGAAAACCAATAGAGATCGGGGCCTTCGGGCCCCGTTTTCCGTTTGTTGCCGGTGGTATTGGATTCGCGGATAAAAAGACGCGTCAGATCTCGCGACCAAATGACTGGCGCAGCATCCAGCCCATCCGCGCCAACCGGATTCGAAACAAAGTGATGATCGCGCGCAGATATTCACCAGGCCCGTTCAACACGTCGCTGCCAAGCACCTTGGGGACATGCGCGACGGCGCTGAGCGGCATTGCAAGCGCCTTCAGCACCCAACGCAGCCGGTCTTTTGCCCCGGTGCCGTTCAACTGGTACATCTCCTCGGTCATGCGGCGCCATTTGTGTCGCAGCGCTGGCCAGTTCTGCCGTGACGGATGGCTGACGCGCAAGTTATCCTGATAGGCAAGGCTATAGCCCCGCGCCACGGCACGCATGGTCCATTCGCGGTCTTCGGAGACACCGTTTGTGAAACCACCGATTGCATCAAAAACGTCCCGCCGCGTCACGAGGTTGCCGGCCCCCGAGAAGCCTTTTTTTTCGACATAGGTTTTGAAATCGAACGCAAATACCGCTTCGAACGCCTCGGCCCCGCTGCGCGGCGGAGGGGTTTCGTCAAACACCGATACGCGGCCGCCGGTCAGGTCGGCAAGCGGCGCGACCTGACGCGCGACCGACACCCAATCATGGTCGGGAACGCAATCCGCATCAATGAACAGCAAGAGCGGCGCCGAAGATTCTGCGATCCCCCTGTTCCGTGCAGCGGCAGCGCCTTTTTCCCGTTCCACGATGAACCGAATGTCGGGAAACTCTGACTGAACGCCGTCAAGTGGTACTGTCGAGCCGTTGTCGACGACGATCACATCCACCGCATTCAGGTCGTTCTTCGCGAGTTCCCGCAGGCACAGCCGCAACCGTGTCACATCATTGTAATGCGGAATAATGACCGCAGCCTGTTGCAGCGGTTCAGTAATATTCGTTTTCATACCCGTGTGCGCCAGTGGTGTAACGACACCGATTCAGCACGATCCCCATCACGTTGGTCAATTCGGCAAGTTGCCGTTCGGCCACGTCAATCTGATCCATCGGAGTCTTTTCCGCCACCACGATCAACAGCGCACAATCAACCGACCGCAAAAAGCCGTGACTGTCGTCATTCGCCATCAATGGCGGCATGTCAAAAAACATGATGTCAGGCTGATAAGTCTGCTCAATTCCGTCCAGGACCTCGGCCGCCTTCTTGCTTTGCAACACCTCGGACGGGTTGCTTTCGGAACGCGCGTTCAGCCCGAAAGCAACATTTGTGTTCAGGCGCAGCGCCGCCTCGGGAAACGCAACCTCGCCCCGGAGGACATCCTGCATACCGTGGCTCGGGCGATGCCCGAGAACACCTCCAAGTCCAAGCCGGCGCAGGTCGAAATCCATGATGATTGTTCGAAGCTCCTGCATTCTGCTGAAACTGAACCCGAGATTTGCCGCGATCGTCGATTTGCCGCACCCGCTGTGGGGCGAAACAAGCGCGATCCGGCGCCATTTCTTTTTTTTCACCTGTTGCAGAACCTTTGTGCGCAACATGTCGAACGGGATCGCGTTTTCGCCGCTGTTATGTGCCACCAGGCGGTTGCGGACGATGGTTTTGGGCGAAATGGCCAAGGGTGACAGTGCCGACCATGCCTCGTCGACGGGTGCCTGCCTTTGGCGCGGTGCCGGGATGGAATCCGTCCGCTCGAGCCCGACGCGCCCCTGGCGTTCGGAACGGGCCTTTTTGATCGCTTGCTGAAGCCGGTCTGTCACGCTGCCCTCGCTTGTGCTGTCGAACTCGTCATTTCTATCACCATCTCACGCCCAGTTTGTTCATGACCCGGTCCGCGATGAGATCGAGCGGCTGATAAAAGGTGTGCACAGCCCAGACAACGGCCGGGATGCCAATCATGATCAGCAGGATCAGGAACAGTTTCACCCCCCTTTGAACGAACAATTCGCGGCGTGTGCGCACATAAGGCAGGGTGGCGATCGGCCAGACTTCGAGTTTTTTTATCAGATCCTCGGGCCGGCGCGGTGCACTGTTCAGGAAGATTATGACAAAGACCAGACACAGACCAAGCGCGATCCCGACGAAGGTTCCGCCGCCCGCGATCATGATGCGGTTGGGTTTTGTCGGTTCGCTTGGCACGGCGGGCTGTTCGATGACCGAAATCCGCTCGCCGCGCGACAGCAACTCGATCCGTTCGCCGGTATCCGCGTCAGCCAGACGCTGAACCGCGGGATTGTACTGGTTCAGGACGTTTTCGTAGTCCCGCTCGAGATCTTCCAGAATGATGGCGTTGTTGGGCGTTTCCCGAAGCGTTTTTTCCAGGCGCGCAACATCCTGCTCCAGGGTTACCTGCTGCCGTTCCAGCGTCGCGACCCGTGTATCGATACTGGCCAACTGGAAGTCGAGCGCGGAATTGCCCGAAGCATCCCCGCCGCCTTCCGAGCCTTCGCCGGACTGTTTTTCCTCGTCGGCCTTGCCCTTTTCGGAGTCGACGGCTTCCTGCATCTTGTCGACCTGTGCCTGAAGCATTTTGACCCGCGGGTTGTTCGGCGAATAGACAAGCAGGGCGCCGTCGAGTTCTTCCTGCGCGCGCGCCAGCCGTTCTTCCGCGGGGGTCAGTTTTTCCGGCGCGTCAAGCCCGGTCCTGCCGGTGTCGCGGAACAGGGTGATCAACTGCTGTCGCTGGGACTTGAGCGAGAAGATTTCGCGTTCGACCTCTTCGAGCCGCAACCGGCGTTCCGTAAGTTGCTGCTGCCGGAAATCAAGGCTCTCCGGCAGCGCGCCGGCATTCGCGTTCTTGAATTCCAGGATCCGCGCCGAGTGGGTTTCGAGCTCTGCCCCGAGGCGCGCGACTTCCTGTTCGAAAAAGTCCAGGGTCTGTCCGGCCCGGCCTTTGCGGAAAGACGCGTCGTTGGCCTGGATCAGTGTGAGATACTCGTTCAAAACACCCGCAGCCAGTCTTGGTGTACGGGCTTCGAAGGTGACGCTCATGATGCTGGCTTCGGTGGTCTTGCGGGTCTTGTCGACTCTGGTTCGCGCAAGCATCGCCTGTACGATCTCGTCCGGGTTCATCTCGTCCTGATCGGACAGTACATCCAGCCTGCGGGCGATATCGAGCATGTTGGCGCGTGTCAGCAGCCTTTGCTCGATGACCTGCAGCCTTTGCGGACCCGGCATCCGGACCGTGCTGGGAGCCAGGGCATCCGGGATTTGCGGTGCCTCGACGATCAGGACCATCCTGGACTCGTAGGCGGGCGGCAGGGTGAAGGCCACGACGATGGACACCGTCGCAACACTGGCCGCGACCAGAAGAAACGCGGGCAACCGACGGACAAAAAGCGAAAAATAATAACCGATGCTGGACACTAGGCCTGAGCCTCCTTCTCAAGACTGGGCTCGCAAAAGAACACCCCATCGTCAACAACCGCCTGAACCATCTGCGCCGAGACCGATCGTCCGTTTTCTTCGGACCAGCAATAAAGCAGAGCGAAATCGCACAGTTGATTGACCAGGCGCGGCACCCCGCCGGTAACCCCATGCACCAGCATGCACGCCCCGGGCGTGAACTCTTCGCCAGAGCCGCCGGCGGTGCGCATTCTGTGCTGTATGTACTGCTGTGTCAGCTCGACGCTCATCCGGTTGAGATGAAAGCTGGCCGAAACGCGCTGGGCAAGCTGGCTCATGCTGGGATGACGCACCATGTTGCGTAACTCGGGTTGACCAACAAGGATCAACTGCACCAGTTCGTCCTTGTTCGCGTTGATATTGGTCAACATACGCAGTTCTTCAAGACCTTCTGCCGAAATGTTCTGGGCTTCGTCGAATACGAGAACGACGCGCTTGCCCTGCGCATACTCGTCGATCAGAAAATCCTGCAGGCTCTGGAAGTTCTGGACATACGTCGCTCCGGCTTGGAACGGGACGCCCAGCGCATTGAGAACCCATTGCAGCAATTCGCCACGATTGCCCTGGGCATTGGATATCAGACCGACGGTCACATCCGGCTCGATCTGTGCCAGAAGATTTTGCAAGAGCGTGGTCTTTCCGGAACCGACCTCGCCAGTCAGCAGCGTGATCGGGGCGCGTGACAAAACACCAAATTCCAGAACCGAGTAAGCACGACGGTGCTGCGGTGACCAGAACAGGAAGCCGGGATCCGGCACAAGCGTAAAGGGGCGCTCGTGCAGGCCGAAATAATCCAGATAGAAGGTAGACTGTGTCATCTTGCGACAGGCACCCAAATCAACTTTTTACTCATATAACACTCAAACCGCCCACCAACAGTGACGGAGCTGTCAGTTCCTTGTGCCGTCTTGCCCGGAAAAGCAAGGCGTAAGATCGCGAGCGTTTCATGCACAGACTGCCTTGCCCCTTATGGTTGTATGCCTTCGGCCGCTTTGGCGGAAGGTTTTTGCCCGTCTTCCTATGTGTGCGCACCTGTTTCTGCCAGCAACGGGGATTCGCCTTACGCGACTCGCGGCCCCGCCCGGCACGCTCACCCTGCGTTTATCATGGTCAACCAGATCGAAACAATGGAAGCTCTGCGCCAAAATTGTGGCAATGCGGGGGGCATCGGGCCAAAGAGTCTGCCAAACGGTGCCTTCACAGACCATCTGGCAACCTACTGAATACAAAGACTTGCTCTCGCATACATTTACGTTTAAGGCATAGGTTCAAAATAAATATCAATTTTTTCAGCAAGTTACAAAATCGATTCAAAACGCCACCGTTAAGAAAACGGTTGTCTGTCGACTAAAATTTGAGTAAGAATCGAAGAGGTCGAGCGTATCCAAGCGGTCGCTTTCAGAGCCGCGGTTTGTACTGAAGTAACTTGTTGTTGTGTAAGTGAGTGAAAGATGACTTTTCAGATTAACGACCCGACACGCCTTAAGGCTGTGTCAATTTCAGATGTCGTTCCCACGCCCAAGACCGAGAAACCGGATGTTTACTCCGCTTTCGGAAAGCGTGCGATGGATGTTTTGGTGATACTGCTGACTGCACCGATTACGGTGCCGTTGCTGATTGTCACTGCGTTGCTTGTGGCCATGGACGGCTACAGCCCTGTCTACGTTCAAAAGCGGGTTGGCCGGAATGGACGTGTTTTCAAGATGTTCAAGTTCCGCACCATGGTTCCAAACGCCGACAGGCGACTGGAAGCCTACCTGCAGGAACATCCCGAGGCACGGGCCGAATGGGACCACAGCCAGAAATTGCGCAACGACCCGCGCGTGACCCGGCTGGGCGCCATTCTTCGCAAGTGTTCTCTGGACGAATTGCCGCAGATCCTGAATGTTCTGAGCGGAGACATGTCGCTGATCGGACCGCGTCCGATGATGGTTGACCAAACGCAGCTTTATCCTGGCAGGTCCTATTACTGGATGCGTCCCGGAATCTCGGGGCTGTGGCAGGTCACCGACCGGAATGACACCGCCTTTACGGCACGGGCGCAGTACGACGACCGTTATTACTACAACCTGTCGTTTGCCAATGATTGCTTGATCATTGCAAAAACCTTTGTTGTTGTGTTTCGCGGGACAGGGTACTGATCCCGCACGAACTGCAACAATTCTAGGGGTCGGCAGAGTGAAAAATGCTCCGGTTAACCGTTTGCAATCACGCCTCGGTCGTGTGGGTCTGGCTCTCGTTCTGAGTGTCGGCCTCGGACTGACTGCGGCCTGCGACACCGCGGAAGAACGCGCCGAAGGTCATTATCAGACCGGCATGGCGCTTCTGGCAGAAGGCGACGTCGAACGGGCGCTGGTGGAATTCCGCAACGTATTCAAGCTGAACGGCAAGCATCAGGGTGCCCGGCTGGCCTATGCCAAAGCGCAACGCGAACGCGGGCTGTCCAAGGAAGCCTACAGCCAGTATCTGCGGCTCGTCGAACAGTACCCCGAAAATCTCGAAGGATTGCGCGCATTGTCGGAACTGGCGGCGGATCAGGGCAACTGGCCCGAGGCCGAACGCCACGTCTCCAAGGCCATTCAACTGGCACCTGAAGACAAGTTGATTCAGTCCATCCACAACTCGGTCAAGTATTTCAATGCCGTAAGGGACAAGGACGAAGACAGGCAAAACGCGGCCGTGATCAAGGCGCAGGCGCTGGTGAATGAGGACCAGTCGCTGGCCTCTTCCCGCGATATCCTGATCGACAGTCTTTTGCGCAAGCAGGACTGGTACGCGGCGCTGGATGCGATTGACCAGGGTCTGTTGGCAGAGCCCGACAGGATGGCACTTTATCGCTTGCGGTTGGGCATTCTGCAGCAGGTCGGCGACACAGACGGCATTGAAACCCAGTTGCGCGAGTTGATGGACAAGTTCCCCGAGGACCGGAACGATTTCAAACAGACGCTGGTGCAGTTCATCGTTGCCCAGGGCAAGATCGATCAGGCGGAAGCGTTCCTGCGTGAAGAATCCGCGCGGCAGGATGCCACCATCGACGATCAGCTTCTGCTTGTCGGGTTCCTGGAACAGATGCGCGGCAAGGAAGCCGCATTGGAAGAAGTGAACCGTCATCTCGCCGAAGGCGCATTGGACGAGCCCAAGTTCAGATCCATGCGTGCGAAATTGAGGTTCCAGATGGGCGAGCCGGAAGCCGGCATTTCCGAAATGGAAGCCCTGATCAAGGACGCCGAACGCAACGAACAGACCCGCCAGTTCGAAGTCGACCTGGCCAGAATGCTGTTTCGTCAGAACAACTCGGTCGGTGCGCGTTCCCTGGTCGAAAAAGTTCTGGCCGAAGACTCGTCACAACCGGACGCCGTCAAGCTCAAGGCCAACTGGCTGATCGATGATGACGAAACCGGCGATGCAATTGTCATGTTGCGGGCGGCACTGAACCAGTCACCGGAAGATGCCGACCTGATGACGCTCATGGCGCGGGCCTATGAACGCGAGGGCAACAAGGACCTGCGCGAGGAGATGCTTGCGCTGGCGGTTCAGGCATCAAACCAGTCGGCCCCGGAATCCATTCGCTATGCGCGGGCACTGGCAGGTGACAACAAGCTGGTGGCGGCGGAAAGCGTCCTGATCGATGCCCTGAGGATCGACCCGAGAAACACCGACCTGCTGGGGCTTCTGGGCGATATCTATGCCGAAATGGAAGACTGGGGCCGCACCGACGACGTCATCCGCAATCTGCAGCAAATAGACGATCCGCAGGCCGATGTGCGCGCGACCGCGCTGATGGCGAAAAAGCTGGCAACCCAGGATCGCGGAGAAGAACTGAACACGCTGCTCGAAGGGCTGACCGCGGACCCCGTGATGGGATCGAATGTCGAAATCGCACTCGTCCGGTCACGACTGGGCAGCGATGGGCCCGAAGCCGCCAACGCCTATCTGGATGAATTGTTGCAGGCGTCGCCCGATGACCCGGCGCTGCGGTTCATGAAAGCGGGTTTCCTCGCCGGGTTCAACAAGCTGGACGAAGCCGAAGCAATGTTCCGCGGGTTGCTGGAGGAAGACCCGCAGCGCGCAAATGCCTGGCTCGCGCTGTACCAGATGAAGGTGCAGACCGGCCAATTGGACGAGGCCAGCAAGGTTCTTGATGAAAGCCTCGCAGCGCTTCCGGAAAATGGTACGCTGCTCTGGGCAAAAGCCGGCGAGCACGAGCGTGCGGGCGACTTTGACTCGGCAATCGCCATTTACAACACGATGTATGATCGCAACTCGGATTCTCTGATCGTGGCAAACAACCTGGCGAGTCTGCTGGCGAGCCACCGCGAGGACGCCGATAGTTTGCAACGCGCCTACACGGTTGCACGCCGTTTGCGGGACAGCGACGTTCCGGCCTTTCAGGATACTTATGGATGGATCATGTTCCGGCGCGGGAGCCATGAGACCGCGCTGGATTACCTGCAGGCGGCCGCGATCGGATTGCCCGGTGACATAACCGTGCAATACCATCTGGCGGTCAATCTTGCCGCGCTGGCACGGAACAACGAGGCATTGCCGCAATTCCAGAAAGTCGCCGGAATGATCGACCCCGAGAACCCGCCAAGCTTTGCCCAGGAAGTCATTGATGAAATCAAGCGCCTGGGCGGAGAGGTGCCGGCAAAAGAATAGTTCAGTCGCAGGGGTGTGACCGCGCGGGTGCACATCTCGTTAGTCCAAAATCAGATACTTGGGGTAATTTGGGGGCAACTTACCGGAAAGACCAGACATGCCAACGGATGATACCTTTGATTCGACCACAATGAGATTGCCAGCGGTCAATGCCACGGGGTTGGCGTTGTTCGTCACTCTCATGGCGGTTTCGATTCCGATTTTCTGGATCGGTTTCGTGTCATTGGCGCAGGCCTGGTCGACACCGGAATACAGCCACGGCCCGCTGATCCCCCTGATATCGCTCTATCTGTTTCTGCGCGAATTGCGGCGTGCGCCCCTGCCCGATCCGAACCCGACCGACCGTTGGCCCGGAGTGCTGGTCATCATTGTCGGGTTGCTGGTGGCGATCCTTGGAAACCTGACCCGGATTCCCGATATCGTCACCTATGCGATGATCATCTGGACCGGCGGTGTGGTTCTGACCATCTTCGGCTGGAAACGCGGCATGACCCACCAACTGGGCGTTGTGCATCTGGTTTTCATGCTGCCCCTGCCGCAGTTTCTGTACTGGAAGCTGACCATCTTCCTGCAATACATTTCGTCCGAGATCGGTGTCTGGTTTGTCAGTCTCGCAGGCGTTTCGGTGTTCCTGGAAGGCAACGTCATTGACCTGGGCGTGTACAAGCTCCAGGTGGCCGAGGCCTGTTCCGGTCTGCGATACCTGTTCCCGATCCTGTCTTTTTCGTATCTTTTTGCGATCCTCTACCGCGGACCACTCTGGCACAAGGCGGTCCTGTTGCTTTCCGCCGCTCCGCTGACTGTTCTGATGAACTCTGTCCGGATCGGGATTATCGGTGTGCTGGTGGATCGTTACGGCATCGAACAGGCCGAAGGTTTCTTACACTTTTTCGAAGGTTGGGTCATTTTCCTGTCCTGTATCGCGATCCTGTTTGCGATGGCGGTGACGCTTCAGCGCCTGACCCCGAACCCGATGCCGTTGCGGGACGTGATCGATCTTGATTTCGAAGGGTTCGGCGGCATCTTTGCGCGCATCCTGACGATCAGGTGGTCTGTCGCGGTGGCCTGCGGGGCGCTTGTCACGTTTGCCGTGTCGGCAAGCTGGGTTTGGTTTGGAGACCCGGAAACCCAAAAGGTTGATCGAGAACCCTTTGCCCTTTACCCGCCCCAGATCGGCGAATGGTCCGGCGCCACGTATCGGCTGGACGCGAATATCGAGGAAGTTCTCGGGGCGACGGATTACCTGAACGCCACCTTCTACAAGTCCGGAGAAACCGAACCCGTCAGTATGTTCGTCGCGTTCTACGAAAAACAGACGGAAGGCAGCGGCATTCACTCGCCCGAAGTCTGTCTTCCGGTTGGAGGCTGGGAAGTTTTCAGCATGGAACCCTACCAGGTCGATCTGACCGAGGTCGGTTATGGCAGCTTTGAACTGAACCGGGCGGTAATCCAGAAGGGCGTGAGCAAACAGCTGGTGTATTACTGGTTCGAGCAACGCGGGAAACGGATGATCAACGACTTCAAGGCAAAGGCCACCGTGGTCGTCGACAGCCTGACGATGGGGCGCAGTGACGGCGCGCTGGTGAGGTTCGTGACTCCGATCAATGTCGAAGAGACCGAGGCCGAGGCCGATGCACGAATGCTGCAATTCATGCAACTCAGTCTCGACCGCCTGCCGCGATTCGTTCCGTTCTGAACGGTTGGGGTCGCCATGGCCGCGCCTTTGTCCTATTTCTGCGGTCGCATTGACCCTACCAGCGAAACGCTTCTTTGATGACCTCAGCCTCGCGAACCCTGAATTTTCATGGCATCGGCATGCCCGGAGACACGATTGATGCGGGTGAAAAGCCGTATTGGATCGACCGGGCATTTTTTGAGGAGCTTGTGGTCGAACTGGCCCGGCGCCGCGACTCGCATCCGGTTTTCATCACGTTTGACGATGGCAACAAGTCCGATCTGGAAATCGCCGCGCCGTTCTTGGCCCGGCACGGATTGCAGGCGCGGTTTTTTGTGCTGACCGGTCGCCTGGACATGCCCGGTTATCTTGATCGCGACGACGTGAGAGCGCTTCGTGACATGGGTTTTCTGATCGGGTCGCACGGGCAGGATCACCTGCACTGGAACACGCTTGCATCCAACGACCTGGAGCGTGAAACGCAGAGCTCCAAACATGTTCTGGAAACAGTGCTGAATGAACCCGTCACCGAGGCGGCAATTCCGTTTGGCGACTACAACCGCGGCGTCCTGACGGCGCTGCGGCGCGCCGGTTACTCGGCCGCATGGACCAGCGATGGGGGAGATATGGACCCGGCCGCCTTTGTTCGCCCACGCATGTCCGTGCGCAGTGACATGACATTGCAGAGCGTATCCAGGGCCCTCTTTGATCCGATCAGCCCAATCAGACGAATGCGCCGCGCCTTGGCCATGGCGCGCAAAAGGTATCTGTGATGCGACCTTTGCTGCTTGTCGGATTTGCCGAGTCCCTGTCCGCGCCCGAAGTGGTTTTCAGCCTGATCTCTGCCGGGTTTCGGGTCAGGCTTTTCACCCGACGCGGGCGACCCTGCCGTCTGGCGCGGTCGCTGGCGCTGGATCTCGTCGAAGTCACGGCTCCCGAAACAGATGTCTTGTCTGCACACAAGGATCTGATTGCGGCATGTCACGGCGTGGATGGCGTGTTCGCCCTGGATGACGTGTCGCTTCGGCTCTTTGCCGACGTGTCCGAACAGGTTGATGGTGTTGTTCAGATTCATGCCACTGGCGAGCGTGCAGAGGTCGGGTTGAACAAGGAACGCCAGTTGAAAGCCGCGCGAGAGGCCGGACTGGATGTGCCAGAGGGCTCGATTCTGACCGATCCAAGGGACTTGAGTCCTGATATCGCGTTGCCCGCCATCGCCAAGCCCGTCCATGCCGTGGAGCAATCCGCGAACCGCATCATCAAGGGCGATGTGCATTACCTGATGACGCAGGGCGATGTCGCACGGTTTCGGAGCATGGACAAAATCCCGGGGCCGCTGATCGTGCAACCACTGATCCACGGTGTCGGCGAAGGGGTTTTCGGCCACGCCACCAAAGATGGCATCCTGCACTGGAGCGGGCACCGCCGCCTGCGCATGATGAACCCGCACGGATCCGGGTCGAGTGCCTGCGAGACCCTGACGCCGGACATCGAGCTGCGTCACAGGATCGAGCAGATGATGCTCGGGCTCGGGTGGCGCGGACCGTTCATGATCGAACTGTTGCGCGACGAGACCGGAACGCCCTGGTTCATGGAGCTCAACGGCCGTGTCTGGGGATCCATGGCGCTGGCACGCCGCAACGGGTTCGACTATCCGGCATGGGCCGCCGAGGCCGCCTTCGATCCCGGTTTCAAACCCCAACGTGGGGCAGAGCGACGCCGGACGGTGCGCCATCTTGGCCGCGATATCCTGCACCTGTTGTTTCTTGTTCGCGGACCCAAGACCGAATTCCATCGTGAAACCTGGCCTGGCCTGTGGCGGTCACTTGTCGGAGTGTTGCAGCCGGGCAAGGCGGAAGGGTTCTATAACTATGACCCCGCATATCCCAGGTTCTTTCTGGGTGATGCGTGGGACACGGTGTCGGCAATGCTGAAGAAGCGCCGATGACTGACCGGACACGCATTGTGCGGGTGGTGATGCACGCGCATTCCGAATGGAGCTATGACGCCGACTGGCCGCTGGACCGCATTGCGCGGGTGATGCCACGGCTGGGCGCGCAGGTGGTGATGATGAGCGAGCATGACACCGGGTTCCCGGTGGATCGTTTCGCTGAATACCGGGAGGCCTGTGCCGCCGCCTCGACTCCGGACTGTCTGATTGTGCCGGGAATCGAGTACTCGGACGAGAACAACGACGTGCATCTCCCGACCTGGGGCCTCGACCGGTTTCTTGGTGCGTCCCGCCCGACAACAGAATTACTGCGCGACGTGGCCTTGGGTGGGGGGGCTTCGATTTTTGCCCATCCGGCACGGCGCGATGTCTGGTCCCGTTTCGATCCCGAATGGTCACAATACCTGTCGGGGCTGGAAATATGGAATCGCAAGACAGATGGCGTAGCGCCGGGGAACGAGGCCCGGGACCTGTTCCGGGAAACCGGGTTGCACCCGGTGGTCGGGATGGATTTTCACCGGCGCAATCAGCTTTGGCCGCTGATCAACCGCTTTGAAATCACCGGCGGGTTGTCCGAGGCCGGATTGGTCGCCGCGCTGCGCCACGGCCGGACAGTGCCATGCGCCTTTGGCCGGCCACTGATCGGCGGCGACGGTCAATTGCGGCCCGGGCTTCATACCAGTGCCGAACAACTGCGCCGACTTGTCAAGCGGCACATCCTGCGCCGCTAACATGCCCCCGGATTGCCTCGACTTGGGCGCAAGGCCGCTGGAATCGGCGGGCACAATCGGATAAGAAACCAGTGATTTCAGCAAGGGAACCAAGTACATGTCCGTCGGCATTCTGGCTTTGGCCGTCCTGGTTGTCCTGCCGGGTCTCTGGTTCCTGCTTCCGTTTGGCCTGCGGCATTTGCAAACCTACGCGTTGCGCGCAACCTGCAGGAATGCCCGTGCGATCGTGCTGACCTATGACGATGGCCCATCGAGGTCCGTCAGTGTGCCCTTGCTTGATCTGCTTTCCGAAGAAAAGGCGACTGCAACATTTTTCGTTCTCGGTCGCAATGCCGGTGAAAGCCCCGATTTGATTGCCCGGCTGAAGGCCGACGGTCATGAAATTGCAAACCACACGCAAAACCACAGCAACGCCTGGAAGACCGCGCCCTGGACGTCCATCAGCGACACGAAGGCCGGTCGCGATACCTTGCGCGGCCTGGGAGTTCAGACGGATCTGTTTCGCCCCACATATGGCAAGACAACCCTGGCCAGCCTGTATTATCAATTGCGCGACCGGGTGCGGTTTGCCTTCTGGACGGTCGATACGCGTGACAGCTGGGACCGGCGGCCCATCCGCGAGGTTCTGGACGAGATTGACGAGAACGGCGGCGGTGTGGTTCTGATGCATGATTTTGACACCCCGAAACGTGGACCCGACAAGGACGAGCATCTGACTTATCTACTCAACATGACCCGCGCGATCATCCGGCATGCGCGCGAAAACGACCTGACACTGTGCCGGTTCAGCGATCTGACTGCCAGAGACACCCTGGTGGAGGCAAAGACATGAGCCGCGCAACGCGCGTGATGGCCACGGCCTCGGCGGGCGGGCATTGGGTCCAGCTGATGCGCCTGCGCCCGTCATGGGCCGGGCTGGAAGTCACTTACGTGACCACTGACCCCGGGCTGGAAGCGCCTCTGCGCAACCAGGCGGACAGGATTCAGGACAAGATCGCCGGATTTCACACCGTGGTCGAGGCAAACCGCTGGAACAAGATGCGACTGATCCGACAGTTGCTGCAACTGTTCCGGATCATCCTGACTGTCCGCCCCGATGTCATCATCACGACCGGCGCCGCGCCCGGATATTTCGCTTTGCGAATCGGCAAGCTTCTGGGTGCGCGGACGATCTGGGTCGACAGTATCGCCAACGCGGATGAATTGTCGCTGTCAGGGAAACGCGTTCGCGCGCATGCCGATCTGTGGTTAACGCAATGGGATCACCTGGCCAACGCCGATGGTCCGACACATTTGGGTTCGGTGATTTGATCTTTCTCACGGTAGGCACACACGAACCGTTCGAGCGACTGGTCCGCGCCATGGATGACTGGTGCGATGAACGTGCCCGGTCGTCCGAGGTTTTTGGACAGATTACCACGCCGAAAGACGGCAGCTATACCCCGAAGCACTTTGAATGGGTTGCGCGCCTGACTCCAACAGAGTTTTCGGCCCGTTTCGGCGAAGCCGACCTGATCGTGTCACATGCGGGAATGGGCACCATCATCTCTGCCCTGCAAGGCGGCAAACCCATCGTTGTTCTGCCCCGTCGCGGGCATCTTGGCGAAACCCGGAACGATCACCAGTATGCGACCGCACGTAAACTTGCCGGTCGTCCGGGCATCCATGTCGCCGAAGACGAAACGCAGTTTGCCGAGATTCTGGATGCGGCCTTGTCCGGGTTGGATGATGCAAACACGCAAACAATCTCTGAATTCGCCGATGCGGGTTTTACATCCGCTCTTCGGCGGTTCATCTTGACGCCGAAAAAATGAACAGCACTGATCATTTACCATCTGACCGTATACGGTCGGCCAGCCCCCTATTGTCAACATTTCCGGATCTACTGTCGTGACCCAAACCCGTGCCAGCCAACTGATCGAAAAACTGAACTCGAAATCCGCCACCGTTGGTGTCATCGGACTGGGCTATGTCGGCCTGCCGCTGGCAGTGACCTGCGCCAAGCGCGGCCTGCCCACCACGGGTTTTGACATCGACCAGTCGAAGATGGTTCGGCTGGACGCCCACGACAGTTACATTGAAGCGGTGGAAAGCAGCGATATTGCCGAATTGCACAAGGCCGCAATGCTGCATTGGACAACGGATTTTTCCGACCTTGCCCGGATGGACGTGATTGTCATCTGCGTTCCGACGCCGCTGTCCAAGAATCGGGACCCCGATCTGTCGTTTGTCGAGCAGACAACCGAGGTCGTTGCGAAACACATCACGCCGGGAACCCTGGTGGTGCTGGAGTCGACGACCTATCCGGGGACCACGGTCGAGGTGATCAAGCCGATCCTGGAGAGATCCGGGCATGTCTGTGGACAGGACATCTTTGTCGGTTTCTCGCCAGAACGCGAAGATCCGGGCAACGCCACCTATCGCACTGCAACAATTCCAAAGATCGTGGCCGGCGATGGCGACGATGCCAGAGACGCGATGATCGCGTTTTATGAAATAGCCGTCGACAAGGTGGTTCCGGTCTCAACGACCCAGACCGCCGAAGCGGTAAAAATCACCGAGAACATCTTTCGCGCGGTGAACATCGCGCTGGTGAACGAGCTGAAGGTGATATTTGACGCGATGGGCGTCGATATCTGGGAGGTCATCGACGGTGCCGCCACGAAACCCTTCGGTTTCATGCCTTTTTATCCCGGGCCGGGCCTGGGCGGGCACTGTATCCCGATCGATCCGTTCTATTTGACGTGGAAGGCCCGCGAGTACGATCTGTCCACCCGCTTTATCGAACTCGCGGGAGAGATCAATTCGAACATGCCGCTCTATGTGGTTTCGCGATTGCGCGAGGTCCTGGATCGCACTGCGGGTATCGGCCTGAGCAAGTCGCGCATCCTGATCGTCGGAATCGCCTATAAGAAGAACGTGTCGGACATGCGCGAAAGCCCGTCCGTGCGACTGATGGAACTGCTGATGGACCAAGGTGCCCAGGTCGAGTTCCTGGATCCGCATGTGCCCGAAATCCCGCCCATGCGCGAATACCCGCAGCTCAAGGGCAAAAAGGCCATGGCAGCGGAAAAAATCGCCGGCGCCGGGTTTGACGCGATTCTCATCTCGACCGATCACGATGATATCGACTATGCGGCCCTGGCGGCACTGGGCATCCCTGTGATCGACACAAGAAACGCGATGCAGAAACGTAGCCTCCCCGGCGATCACATCACCAAGGCGTAGGTCGGTACATCAACGGCGGGCGATCTTTTCCATCAGGTCGCCCAGCGCGGTTTCGTACAGCGCCAGCTTGCTCAGCCCCAGATCACGCGCATTCAGCATGTCTTCCCGGAGTTGGGCTCGATGCTCATAGGCGTCAAAAACCTGTTCCGTGATCGCGTCGGCGGTGTCGCGGGTACAGTCCACCGTGCGTTCGTAACCCAGGCTGCCAAAAAGGCCGGCGAACTTGCGGCTATAAGCCATTGGAACCACCGGGACACCGGAGGAAAAGGCTGCGATGCAGGCATGCATGCGCGCTCCCATGAAGAAATCCATGCCGGAGATGTAGCTCTTGGCCTCGGAAGGTGACGAGAACGCAGGGGCCACAACGACCCCATCGAACTCGGCGGCAAGGTCGATCGATGCCTGATAGTCGTCCTCGACGGCGCCGCGTTCAAACGAGATGACATGGGGTACCAGATGCACCTCGCAGCCATCGTCGTGGTTTTGGAAACGAGCGATGAGCTCTCGCATCAGTGCAGGGTAATCCATTGAAAGTCCGAACTGATTGCCGCCCGTGTAGCCCCCGTTCATCAACAACCCGGATACATTCAAACCGATGCGGACAGGACCGCCGGGCCGGTTTTCTGCCGGTTCATAGGGCAGCTTGAGCGCCACATCGCTGGCCTCGATAATGTCACGATCGACACCCAAGCGTTGTAGATACTCGGTGGAAAGCCGGTCGCGCGTCGCAAGAATCGAACTGCGACGGATCGCCGGGCGGGCAAGTTTTGCCCAGATGCTCCTTGCAAATGGCCCCATCGTTTGAGGCGCGAGAACCAGTGGACGTCGCGCGATCAACGCCAGATACTTCAGGAGCAACAACCGGGTCAGTCGCTTGGCACCATAGATGTCTGAAAAACTGTCGCCCCCACCGATATCCACAACCATATCCGCATCGCGGAAAATCCGGTACACCTTGGGCAGTTCGCGCAATTCGCGCAATTCGCGGATATCCACCTTGTCATCAACGACATAGGGTGTACGCGGATCATGCGAATCCACCACGATGATCTCCGGATCGATGCCCCTGGCCTCGGCGACGGCCTTAATGATGGCGATCTGCGAAACCGTCAGGGCACCAACACCCATGTTGTCATTGCGTGTTGAGTGAAAGATCAGAACAATTCGAAGCACGTAGCAATTCTCCGTGGCGTCAGGCCCAGCGTCGTTGTTTTGTACGTGACCTAATAATGACTGGTGTCGTCATTGACAGGTGTTTTTGTCAAGCTGACGGCAAAAAGTGGATATCAAAAGACGACCCACCCGCATCATGTCAGCGGGTGGGCAACTTGGTCCTCAAAGCGGTGACTCGGTTGGTTGCTGGATAGTAGACGTTCAGGCCAGAAGCCCATTGTCCTGTGAGAAGCTGTCTTCTGTCAAAAAGCTCACTTCGTCATCGAGACGAAAATCCAGGATGTCGCCATCAAGGGAGCGGATGCCCTGAGCGCTCAGCTTCCACATCGCATTGTCGCTCAGATCGAAATCCGTATCTGTTTCGTCCAGCAACACCACCCCGTCAACCAGAACCTGCATTCTGTCGGTGACTGAATCGATCATCACCATGGCATTATGTTGTTCGGTGTCATTCAACCCGGCCTTATCGATGCGAAAATTCTTGAAACCTTCATCTGCGGTTTCGACACGCACGATCAGATCGCCATCTTTCGCAATCTTTGCGCCAACTTTTTCGCGGTTCCAAAAGAGCTTGGATTCGCCATCGCCGAACGAGTCGCGTTGGAAGTCTATGGAAATGGCCAGTTCATCGGCTTCTTTGAAGTCGAGTTGCCACCCCAGTCTGGCGAAGTCACGATCACCGTCAAACGAAATAACGTGACCGTCGCTGGTCAGAACGATTTCCGCATCATCTTGTAGCGCGCCCTGCTTGTCTTCCAGGGCAGCGATATTAAGCACCATATCATCCACACCCAGCTTCAGGATGCTGGTATGGTCTTCTTCGACAACGGTGTTGATGTCGGCGGTATTTCCATCAAACAGCAGGTAGTCCGGCTTGTAGCTGGATATCTCGAAGCTGTGCACCTCGCCGGTGAAATTTGTACCACCCCATGGGTTCCCAAACAGCATATCCTGTGCGTAGTCGTCTCTGACGACTGAAGGCGTGCGCAATGTGCCAGCCAGTTCGTCATCGATCATGATCGACACCCGGTCCCTATCGCCCTCAAACTCGATCGAGATTTTGTGGTTTTTGCCATCAAGCAATGTTGGTCCACTGCTGATCGAAGTGAGTACAGGGCCATCCTTGGGCGACATCTGGAACACCAGATGGCCGTCATCGTCTATGCTGGCGACGAACGTGCCGTGGACGCGAAAAAGTTCTCCGGCACTGGCGGTTCCGGCGGTAGCCTTCAAATCCATGTTCAAGGAAAAATTGTCCGCTCCGAACAAGTCTCCAATATCAGCCCGGGATACTTGGGCCTGAACACCGTTTCCGCCCAACACGATGGCGGCCTTGCCATCGGCGGTGCTGGTGTTGGTGATTGTGGCGTCGGCATCTGCAGAAACGCCATATCCGTGACTCACGAACTTTCCGGTCGCGGTGTCGAATGACACCAGGTCCTCGCCGGCAACGCCGACTTCGTACTTGGCGCGTGAAACGGAACCATCAGCTGTTTTTACGGTCAAATTAACGACATAACGCCCCGGTTCGTCATAGCTGCGCTGAACCAGCGCACCGGTCGCCTTGTATCCGTCGCCGAAATTCCATGTGAACTCTGCGTCGTCGGCACCGACATGACCGCCCGGCCCAAATGTCAGTGAAGTCGCGTCAAACACCAGAACCTCGCCGCTGCTTGGATCCGCGTTCACTTCAAAGCCCGCCGTCAGGCTCTTGGGAGAGGTGTCAAACTGGGTCAAAGGTGATCCCTTACCGTCAGCGAGGCTTCCGGGAACAAATCTCAAATTGGCGAGACTGAAGTCGGAATGCGCACTGTCGACCAGCAGGTTTCCAACGAAGTTTGCGGCCTGCTCATCGTTGTAGTCGACAAAGAGGTTGCCACTGACCGAGATATTGTTTGCCGCAGCATTTTCATAGGAATCGCCATAGATTCCGGTGGTGATGTTGTCCTTGATCACCGCATTCTTGGTGCCGGCGATCAGGGCAATCTTTGGGGCATCGTTGATCCCGCCACTACTCTGCAGCATGGTATTGTTGGTGATCGTCAGACCATCGGTCGCGGCAATCACGAAACCCTGGGATTCACCGTTGTGCAGGACGTTCCCATCAATCACGACGTTCTTGTAGGAACCGGTGCCGGATTCCAGGAAAACGCCGAAGATCGGGACACCATCCCCCTGCTCCATGAAGTTGTTGCGGATGATAATGTTTTCGTTGGGTGTGGTTTGCCCGGCGCCGACCCAAAAGTGGATCATGTCGGCGTGGTCACCATCACCTCCCAGTTTCCAGGGATAAGACTCGCGGAAGTGGTTGCCTTCGATCGTAACGTTGTCGACATCTCCCCCAACAAGCGGCGACCCACGCAGGTCGTGGATGTCATTGTCCAAGATATTCATGCCATCCATATGAGCGACGACCATACCCTTGAAGAACATGGAGATGTCGTTGTTCTCCAACGTGACGTCTTCGGAGCGAATTGCCGTGATCCCGCGGCCAATCGGTTGACCGAGAATACCCGAGTATCCTTGCGATCCGGCCGGAGCATCCGGATCGATTCCTGCCACGCTGACGCCGCCTTCGATTTCGGAGTTGCGGATCGTCACGGACTTGGAGTCGCTGATCAAAACTGCACTGGAATGATCAAGTGTCTCATCGTTGGGAACAAAATCAATGAATACACTGTCAAAGACGACATTTTCTACGAACTGTATTTTGGCGGATTGAAACACTGCCGGGTCAGATGGGTCTTCTGACTTGATGATGACGTCACTGGAAAACTTCATATCATGAAGCCAGACATCGCCATAATGGCCTGGCTTGAGATTGATCGTATCGCCGCCGCTTGATGCCGATAAGGCGGCATAGAGTTCTTCAGTTGTGCTTACTGTCCGAGTTGCCACTTGGTGCCTCCGATGGGTTCCCTGATGCCATCAAAACAATTTCCTGTTTTGGTCGGCATTGTGTATCGCGGAACAGTTAGCGGATTATTCGTCAAGATTGAGGCCACATTCTGTTTATCGGCGCACAACCGCCAAAGATGTATTTTTGATTGGCAATCATCTGCCGAGTCACTTGGCCAGCATCTTGCGAATTCGCCCCAGAACCAGCGACGGATGCCGTACAACCTTTTGTATTTTAATAATATTATTCCTCAGCGGACCAAGGCTGTTGAACGGGTAGCGTGAGAGTTCCGGCCAAGCGATTTTCATCACTTCATCAACAATCCCCTGGCTACGTTTCCATTCCGGCGGCAACGTCAACAATGACTCAATGATGGGTTGTGTCACAAATGGGGCAAATCGGACGAGTGTCGGATCGCTGCACATCTGGGCGCCACCCCATGGCCCCATTCTGTGTTCGATGTAAGCGAGATCAAGGTTAACAAGGGAGTCCGTCTGTCCTGTTTGTTCCAACCAATTGTCCAGTCGCTCGACGAGCACAGGATGTCCCGGAAATCCAAACCGGCCGGCCAGAATTCGGCCATTCAGTTCCGTCGATGACGTATCGGTGTCTTTCCAGTAGAAGGCCCGACCCGCTTCGCCCCCTGCACCGCCAAACATGACGTGGTTCTGAGCAATGGGCGCCACACTTGGGAAAAACCAGGAATTGCCATCAGCAACGCAATGGCCACCTCTGCGCAGATAGCGATCCCGTCGTTCCGGACTGGCCTTGCAACGGGGCAGTTCGATGTGATTGAGGCCCAGGTCCCGGCTGATCTTCCTGGCCATGACCGTATCGCAGGAATGGCTGTCCCCAGCGACAACCGTCGTAAAGACCACATCGTTGATGAATGGACGGGCACAGGCCAGCAGGATTCTTGTGTCACGTCCAGCTGTCAGTGAAATTGCAACGGTCTTGTCCGCTTTCGACAGAACCGACAATTGGCGCCGAACCTGGTCGATCAGCGCTTTGATAGAAGCCTCCGGGTCAAGCGTTGCCCGAAGATCCTTTTTCGGCCAGAAGCGGTGGCATTGCCACGTTCTCAGATCGAGGAAATGGTTGGGCAGCAATCGCTCCAACCCCTGATGGGCCGTGAGCCCGCCGGGGAACCAGCCATGTTGGTCGATCCCAAAACCGGAATAGGCTTCGGACAAGAACCGATCTTGGTATTCGGTATCGGACATCAGGGCGGTGGCTGTTGATCCCGCCATCGATTTGTCAGGATCAAAAACGCAAGGAACCAGAGCGGAGCAGTCGGGGTAAAGCCGCAACTCGTCTCCGAGCGACGCCGCCCACAGGAAACGTCCGGCCAGGGATTCCAACACGGTTTCGGCAAACCGGTTCGGATCACCGTCATAGACTGCGGGAACCGTCAGCCTTTCACTGACCAGTTTTTCGCCGGCCAAATCGATCGGAAACCCTATGATCCAACCGACATCAGTACCCTGTGCGTCGACGACCTGATAGCGACCGATACCAGGCCCAACCGTCAGGAAGTAGTCGCCGAAACTGACAGAGCCCCGCGATTCATCCCGGGAAATCCGGTATTGCCAGGCATCCAGGTCAGTCAAAGGCAGGCAACTCCCGGGCAGATTGGGATGACGCGCACGCAGGTTGACGGGTCAAAACACGCCCGGTCGCATTGACCTGGTGCTCCTTTGAACAGATCTTCATCCGCGGCGTTCCTCGTCACCCTCTACCTCATGTTGAAACCGGCTGTAGCGAACTTTTCGCTGATTGATAGCCTGTTGATCCTTGGCATCCGGATTGTCCGAGTAATCCATGTCGAGAAACCAGAACCCGCTGGACATCAGGAACATGAAAAAGACGAAAGTCGCGTCCCAGTAATGAACTGTCCATCCGGACATGAACAACCCGAACATCGTGGCCAGATAACCGACGCGGTAGGCCGATATCCGGGGATCCGGGATTTTGACAAACGCGATCTTGATGAACAACCAGAAGAACATAACGTTGTACGCGATCCAGACAGGTATACCGTGCTGCATCGGGTGCAGCAGCCAGAACATATCAAAACTGCCCGTCATCCAACTGAGCCGTTCCCAGTCGTTGTACCCGATGCCGAAGATCGGATTGTCAAAAATGTTCTTTGTTCCCCATTCCCAGATCAGCAGTCGATTATATGCCGTGTGAGCATTGAACGCCAAGTAGTGGATAAGCACGACAAATGGCGTCCGGTTCGACAGAAAATCAATCAGGACGTAGGCGAGCAATGACAGCGCGATCAGAATGTACCAACGCGATTTTATCGCTCTGAACACCCCGTCCCACAGGATAAAGTACACCTGCGCGACCAGAGCGGCCAAGGGACCGGAAGACAGGGCCAGCGCGCCACAGCCCGCGACGAGCAATGTCATGAAGACCCGGACGATCCAAGGTTTCCCGTACCCCAGGACATAATAGGTTACACCAACCAGCGCTCCGAAGAAGACGCCAAAGTGGATGGGGTGTGCGAACATGCCTTGAACACGATCAAGGCCAAGTCTTCGATCCTTGTACACATCGGCGTAGCTTTGACCGAGAGCATCAAAGAATTTCAGGATCACGTTGTTGCCGGTGACCGCCTCGAAAACGGCGAACGGCAATGTGATAATACACAGCCAGAACAGCAGGCGTACCGTTTTTTCAAAGGCCGCCGGTGTGCGCAGGAAACAACGGCCGATCATGTAGGCGCCCAGCATCTCGATCCAGAAAATGCCGATTGGCTCGACCATTTCGGAGAGGCCATTGTGATAGACAAGCGACAAGGACGCCCAGAAACAGATCACCATGACGCAAATATCGGGCGTTCTTACCTTTCCCACTTTCTTTGAAAACAGCACGAAGATGCTTGGGAAAAACGCAATCAGCAACAGGACACGATAGGCCGAAAGCCTGATGGGGCCGAGATTGAAGATAATCGGTGTAAGCAGCGCAAGAACGAAGAGGATCACGACGATCGGCAGCTTGTCGGCCTTTGCCTGTGTTCCGCTGGCAAAGCTGGCGCCACCGGACATGGCAGCTGGATTTGATGAGTCGACGGCTGTCATGCCCAACCCGCCTTGAAACGAGACTTCCGCCCTTTGTCGTCATTCGACAGCGGTCGCACAACGTCATAGCTGCCATCTGTCACATGATTGACGGAAAGACGCAAAGTAGCTCTCCTAGCGCCCGAATTTCAGTAGTTCCAGAGTCGAGTAGATCGAAACGGCGGCAATTCCGATTGTGACCACCTGGGCCCAGACCGGACCCAGCGGCGTCACCAGAACCGCCATCGAGATCATCGTCGCGATCAGACCCACTCCATAGGCTATGGCAAATCTTATCATGTCTTTTCGATGTGTGCTCGTGCTTTCGAAGGTCCATTTCCTGTTCAGCACGTAACTTGCCGTCACACCGATCATGTAGCATAGGGCAGACGCTATGATCGGAATGAGTCCGATCCAGATCATGACAAGATAGATCAGAAAGATCGAACCATTCGTCGTCAAACCGACCATGACATACCGGCTGAACCGGATCAGCGCGGGTTTTGTCAAACTTGTCATCTCACTCGTCATCCGTTGATTGTTCCACCAGAATTCGGGGGCGGTTTTTTACCTCGGCGAAAATTCGGCCGACATAGAAACCATGAACACCCAGCACGGCAAGGATAATCCCCGCGAGGAACCAGACAGAAAGGATCAGGCTGGTCCAGCCAGGAACCGTGAACGCCCCGGTTGCCCAGACGGCCAGCAGCAGGAACGAGAACAGGGCCGACACACCGCTGATGAACAGGCCGAACAAGACGCTGAGTTTGAGCGGGCGGTCGGAGAAACGGATGATGATGGCGATCGCCAGGCGGATCAATCGGCCCAACCCATAGGAACTTTCCCCGGCGTGCCGACCGCTCCGGTCCAGCACGTGGGATGTCCGCGACAGTCCGGTCAGGTTTACCATAACCGGCAGAAACACTTCCATCTCCTGATACATCAGGAGAGTGTCCACCATACGCCGGCTGTACAGACCGAAATTTCCGACGTTACTGTTCAGACGGACCCCGGCGAGAAGCTCGGTCACCTTGTAGAATGACCGCGATGCAAATCGGCGGAACCACGAATCCTTCCAGTCGCCGCGATCAACCACCACCGCATCGACATTTTCTGCAACAGCTTTTTCGAACAATGCCGGGATGATCGACGGATCATCCTGCAGATCGCAGTCAATCACCGCCGTCCAATCCCCCCTGGCGGCCTGCAGACCAGCCCAGATTGCAAGGTGCTGCCCATGGTTCTTTGTCAGCCGGACGCCGCGGATCCGTCGGTTCTCCGCCGCCATTTCCCTGATCCGGTCCCATGGCTTGTCAGGCCCGCGATCATCGACAAGAACAAGTTCCCATTCCAGACCGGACCCCGCAAAGGTCTTTTCAACCTCTTGGGCAAGCCGCTCCAGACAGTCGCGGCACCCGTAGACCGGGGAAACGATGCTGATCAGTGTTTCACCACTCATTTCATGATCCTCTGCGACTGTTCATGGCCGGTACCTGCCTATGGCCACATCTCGAACTTTTGGCCAGCTTTAACAGAACAAATAGGGCCATTTTGTGCAAATCGACCAACAAGAATTTGAATCCTTCTGACCGGATCGCGCCACGTCCCGCTCTGCACCATGACTTGCCTTGGTTTATTTTAGGTGACGCATGATCTCGTCCACAACCCGCCCCGCGCCTGCATATGACAGATGGTCATCGTCAAAGTAGAGAGGAGTCCCCTCCTGATGGGTTATGCACCTCCGGGAACCGTCATCGGCGGTTTCGGTGCAGAACAGATGGAACGGGTCAACAAACCGGACGTTTTCGACCCCATTCGTGAGCAGTTCGCTGACCGGCTGGTTTCTTTCGATGTAGCGCGCCGCGCTTGTCGAGCCCAGCAACGGAGGAAATTCATCGGGCCCAAACTTGCCGGACAGGACATGGTTGGAAAAGTACCTGGGAACATGCCATCCGGCCTCTGGTATCGGCAAGACGACGATCAGATTCAAGTGCGCCAGACCCTGTACGAGATCCGTATACCGTTGCCGGATGGTTTCAACGTCAAAACCGAACTCGCCGCTGTCGAGTTCCGTCTGAAGCCGGTTCCTGTCCTTGAAATGTTCGACGCCGCCTTCGCCATTGTCAAATGGACCACCCTCGAAATGGCTGGCCCAGCGGGACGACAGGATCACCGTGTGCAGGGTGTCGGATGCATGTATCATGTCCAGCGTTGCCCGCGACAACGCGATGCATTCCTCGAATTCCGTGTAGTCGAGTGCGACGCCGGGAACCGGTGTGCACCCCCCGAGCATGATCGTGTAGGCTGACAGGCCCTGTTCAGCCAGAGTATCATGCAATCGCGGGCCGATCGCCTGGGCATGACTATCGCCCCACAACAAGATGCGCGGCGTTTCAGAGACATCGCCAATCACCCGGCAATACCTGGCGTGGTAACCGTCAACATCGCAAGTGTCTCGATCATAATTTCGCACGCTGACTTCGTAATTCGGCGCTCGCGAAAAGCTTTGCGGATATTTTGCAACTACCAGACCCGTGGCCATCATCGCGACGCCGCCAGCCAGCGACATTGAAAAAATCGCACCCCGTCCAAATCCGGTTCGCTTTCGGAACGGCGCCTCGACAAAGCGCCAGGTCAGATAGGCCAGCGGAAAGGTTGCCAGACACAGAACCCCCATCAACACCGGCGAGGGTACGGTCGGACTGCTGTATCGCGTGAAGGCAAATAGTGGCTGGTGCCACAGATAGGCACTGTAGCTGATCAACCCGATCCCGACAAATGGCCGCCAGGACAACAGACGTTTGGAAATGCTGTCGCCAAACGAAAAAAGGAGGATAAGAAACGCGCCGACGGTCGGCAAAAGTGTGTAAAAACCCGGAAACGGCGTTGCGTGGCTAAAGGTGAAGACCGCGATCAGGATCAGCCCCAGACCGGACAGGCCCAGCAGGTTTGCCAGTTTTGAACCGCATAGCGGCGCGGGGTTGCGGTCCAGAATGAAGGCAGCGAATGCCCCCATAAGAATTTCCCAGCCTCGCGTGGGCAAAAGAAAAAACGCGGCGGAGGGCGCATTATTCGAGCCCCAGACGCCAAGACAGAAACTCAGCGTAAAAACGACCACGAGCATGCCGAGGACAAGAGGCAATCCGAACCGCCATGTCGCCATCAGAAACAGCGGGAAGAAGATGTAATACTGCTCTTCCACCGCCAGGCTCCATGTATGGAGCATTGGTTTCAATTCTGCTGCGGTATCGAAATAGTCGCTTTCCAGCCAAAACAGGATGTTGGAGGAAAAGGTCGAAACCGCCACAAGGCTCTGCGCAAAATCACGCAGGTCGCGTTCCATCATCCAGAAGAATGCGAACGGCAAGCTGGCCAGCATGACAAGGTAAAGCGCCGGCAAAATCCGGCGGGCCCGCCGTTCATAAAAATGAAGCAGGCTGAATGTCCCGGTCTTCAGTTCACCCAGAATGATGGTCGTGATCAGGTAACCGCTGATGACAAAAAAGACATCAACGCCGACAAATCCGCCGGCGAAGGGGGCATAGCCGGCATGAAAAAGAATGACGGGAACCACTGCGAGCGCGCGCAGTCCGTCAACTTCAGCACGATAGCGCAAGAATTCCGTCTCCTGAAACTGGCTGCATGATTTTCCTGCCGGGCTCTTGCCATCGGGCTGAATTCGGCGTCGTCTCCGATGTCTCGCTCATGGTCTTTTGGCCGGCTCCGACAATGCCTGATCGACCATCGCGGGGCGGTGCTCCCCGACCGGGGGTCGGGACCATATCCAGTTCGCCAATCCAAGCGACCAGCTTTCTCTCTTTCGTTCGATCCGCTGATCGATGAAGAGATACGGTAGCAGCGCGAGAGGAACGGTCAGGCCCAGCATGATCAGTTTTTCCAACGGGCCGGGTTCCGAAAAGAGCGCGGCGACCAGCACGTAGAAAGGGAAATGAACCAGGTAGATGCTGTAGGAAAGGTTTCCGAGATGGCGGTCAAACCGCGTGCTTTTGACCCTGACATTGTACGCCACGAACGGGACCAGAAGCAGCGCCCAGAGCAATCCGAACCACTGGGCGTCAAAAGGAGCATCCACGGTCTTGTCAAGAAACCCGCGGGTTGCGGGATAGAGAGCCAACACGAAGCCAAGTCCAACAAAAACGGCCACGGAAATCGCCGCGCCCTTCCACCCGGAACGGATATCCCACTCGTAGATCAGAACACCCGCCATGAATGGAAGGACATATGCCAACACCGTCACCAGGCCGAATTGCCCTATGATGATCCATCCAACCACGGTCACCACAGCCGCCAAAGCCAAAACCGCGATCCGGTGAGCCTTGACGGCCGTGCCGGCAAGTATGCCGGCGACAAGCGGGATCAGCAGATAGAACTGCACCTCCAGGTCAAGGCTCCATGAAACCCCCAGGATGTCGTTGTGATGCGTTGCCACCCCGAGGAGCGGCAGGCCATACCAGAAAGCCGGATCATACCGGTCCAGACAAAGCCAGAAAACAAGCATCGCCAATGTCAGGCAGGTTATGTACAGGATCCAGATTCGCAGAAAACGTGCGATCCAGAATGTTGTCCGGGGGTTGGGCAACCGGCTGTATTTTTCCTGATACATGCGGATGGTCCAATACCCGCTGAGCATGAAAAACACGAACACCGCCGTGCCGCCAATGTTCAGCCGCGACAGATGGCTGACGCAGACCGCAAGCGCCAGGAAAACTCGAAAAAATCCAGGTGGAACAGAAAAACTCAGCACAACAGGTCCTGCAAATATGACATCCCGAATGTTCGTTTTATCGCACACTTTCCGGCGACAGACACGGTTTCCTTGGCTTGTAAAACCGTATCAACAGCCGAATTGGCGCCATTTTAGGTCGATGTGTGGGCGCAACAAGGGAAAATCTGGCAGGACGACCTCTTGAGAATACGGCGCGCCTTCTACCGATTCCCCCCGCCCTGCCTGCATGAGGCAGGTTTCCAGAGTGCCCGTGCTCGCGCGGCGCATCGTGATCGCATCATTGGGTGCAATCGGGAACCAATCGGCCGGGTCGATCCGGATTGGGTCCGGGTTGTTCCGGTTTCAAGAATTCGCTTGTCGTTGCGGAGCAGACCAATAAAGTCGGGCGCGATTGTACACGGCAACTCTTGACCGCCGCGGCCGGACGTACCCGGCCGTTTTTCGCGGTTTGCATTTCCAAGAAGGTTTCGCATGCGCAGAATAGGGATAATCCAACCGAACTATATTCCATGGCGCGGATATTTCGACTTCATCCACGAGGTCGACACCTTTGTATACCTGGATGACGTGCAGTACACGGTCCGCGACTGGCGAAACCGGAACCGCGTCAAACTCAAGTCTGGCGATTCCGTATGGCTGACCGTGCCTGTGCTGGGCGGCCGGTCGCAACTGATCAACGAAGTCCGGATCGACCACCGCAACAACTGGGCAGGAAAACAACTTGCTCTGCTGCAGCAGAATTACGGCAAAACACCGTTTTTCAAGGACTATGCCTCCGGCCTTGAAGACGTGTTGCAATCCGGTTTGGAGTTTCTGGTCGACCTCGACATCGAACTGACCCGGCGCATATCAGACTGGCTTGGCATAACGACCGAGTTCGTGCGCGCCTCTGAATTGGGTTGCGAGGGCGTAAAGGACGAGCGGTTGATCCAAATCGTTGGCAAACTCGGCGGCGACACATATCTGTCCGGACCGGCCGCAAAGGCTTATCTGCAACCGCAACTTTGGGCTGAGGCCAACCTGTCATTGGAGTTCAAGGATTATTCCGGATACCCCGAATACCGCCAGATTTCGGAGCCGTTCGAACCATCGGTCAGCGTTCTGGATCTGCTTTTCATGACAGGCCCTTCCGCGCCGGACTACATCTGGGGTGCAAAACGCGAAAAGACCGGACAGGATTGATGTTCAATGCAATTCCGATGCTGCCACGTTCATTGGGCGGCACACCGGTCACTCAGTACCCCAAACTGACGAAATCTGCGAACCGGCCCAAAGCCATCTCGAGACGAAAATACCGAAAACCCGAATCGTGGTGATCCATCCGGTTTTCCGCCCGG
>CAYGNE010000002.1:49024-80923 GCA_964351155.1 uncultured Rhodobacterales bacterium
CGCCCGGCAAAGGTCATCGATGCCCGGCGTGCCTGTCAACAATCGGTCGGTTCCGACCCACACTGACGGTATTCAGATATCCGAGATTTCATGAAGCGCTTTGACGGGCCTGGCAGGCGTTCCACAATACACCAATGGTTCGTTCAGGCTGCGTGTCACAGTGGCACCCGTCCCGATAACCACATCAGCGGCAATGGATACTCTGTCTCGGATAGAGACTCCCGCGCCGACGAACACACGTTCACCCATGTCGACGGTTCCCGAAACAGCCACACCCGGGGAAAAATAGCAACCGTCGCCAATAGTCGAATGATGTCCGATTACTGTCCCGGACCACACGATGACCCCTTCACCAAGCTTTGAATATGGCTGCAGAACCGCGTTTTCCAAGATAAATGCGTTCTCACCGAGTTCTTCGGAATAATTGACGGCGTGTGAACTGACGTAAGACGCCAGCCGGAAGCCCTTGGTCCGGGCTTCCGCCATCACAGATTGTCTTGCCTTGTTGAGACCGCTGTATCCCATTGCCACAAAGAGGTGATACTCTTCGTTCGGAAACGCGTCTTGAACCGTTTCAAAGGGTACCACGGGGTGCCCTCTGAACTCGGGACCGGTCATGTACTTGGAATGCACTGTAAAACCGGCAACGTCGTAGTCGGTGTCATTCTCAAAGTAGTAAAGGGCCAAATCAGCCAGTTTTCCAGAGCCAAAGATCACCAGTTTCATGAGTGTCGCCCCCTGTGCAGTTGCCCGGGCCTCCGCTGCCTATCAAGCAGGTGAATTCAAGTACGCTGTCGCAACATCGATAACCTTGTCGATTTCGCCGGCAAGCTCATAGTAGAGCGGCAGCCGTACAAGCCGGGCCGAAACGTCATCCGTAACCGGCAATGGGGTTTGAGTGTATCCGAATTTGCGACCCGCAGGTGAACTGTGCAGCGGTACGTAATGGAACGGCGTGATGATGTCGTTGTCGCGCATGTGCTGGATGAAAGCATCCCGATCATCGATATCGCGCATCATCAGGTAGAACATGTGGCCATTCCCGGTACAGTCGTTGCGCCGGCCCGGGCGGGCAATCCTGCCGGATGCTTCCAGATCCGCAAACGCGTCCATGTATCGGTTGAAAGACGCCAGGCGCTTCTCTCGGATGGTGTCGGCCAATTCCAGCTGTGCATAAAGGAAGGACGCAACCAGTTCCCCCGGAAGGAAGGATGATCCGATATCGACCCAGGTATACTTGTCCGTCTGGCCACGCAGGAAGTTCGACCGGTTCGTTCCCTTTTCGCGGATGATCTCGGCCCTTTCGACAAGATCCGGACGATTGAGTGTCAGGGCTCCGCCTTCGCCACTGATGATGTTCTTGGTCTCGTGGAAACTGAAGGCAGCCATATCCCCTAGGCTGCCTGCCGGTTGACCATCGAATGTCGACCCCAATGCCTGTGCCGCGTCCTCGACCAGCATCAGATCATGCGCATCACACAGTTTCTTGAGAGACGCCATGTCGGCGGGATAGCCGGCATAATGCACCGCAAACACGGCCTTGGTGTTTTCGGTCACCGCCTTGGCCGCTTTTTCAACGTCTATGTTCAAGGTCAGCGGGTCGATATCGACAAAAACCGGGGTTGCCCCCCGCAGCACGACAGCGTTCGCCGTGGAGACGAAGGTAAAGGATGGCATGATGACTTCGTCGCCCGGCGCCAGGTCACAAAGGATCGCCGCCATTTCCAATGCCGCGGTACAGGAATGGGTCAAAAGGGCCGCCGGCGCCCCGGTCAGTTCGCATATCTTCTGGTTACAGAGCTTGGTGAAATACCCGTCGCCGGACAATTGTCCGCGCTCGATGGCTTCCCTGAGGTATTCGACTTCCTTACTGACAATCGAAGGTTTGTTGAATGGTATGCGTGTCATTGATCAGCTTTCGGTTTTAAACAGAACGAGTCGTCCGAGCCGACCCGAACATACAGTTCCCAAAATGGGGAAACATCACAGAGCAGGAAGCTGCCACTCATTTTCCTGAGGAGTTGGTCCGACAGCGCAGTCTTGTTCAATCGCAGGATCATCATCAAGTCGATTCCTGACGGAAGCTCCTGCCCTTCGGCAAGTTCCGAGGACGTGGAGTGCACCCACACGGGGTAGCCGGGAATTGATCTGACCTGCAAGGCAAAGTTGAAGCCGCCGTAATTGCCTGCCAGTCCACGTTCCTGCAAATCGGGGACGCCCTTCAGAAGTTCGATACCATCCGCAAACAGAACGTTTTCAACGCCGACATTGATTTTCTTGCCGGACAGGATGTGCTCGCGGGCCGGTCCGATCTGTTTCTCCAACGGAGTCCACGAGCGGATCGGTTGCCCGTCGCTTCCAACGAATTCATCGCTCCACGGAAGATATGTCGCCAATGGCCCGTCGGAAAAAAGAACCAGGGATGTTCGCTTTTGAGCGACCAGACCGGCCAGTGTGCTCTGGGCCAGATGCGGGAGCGCAAATGAAAGAGTTATCGCCAGCGCGATGATCTTCTGAAGATTCATTGCCTCTCGACTGGTTCCGGACCTGCGCCGCGACCATTCATACAAACCCAAGGCGGCAGCAGACAGAAATGGCAGTACCTGTTGCCCGATGCTGCCCCGCCACCCCATCGTCGCAGTCATACCGGCGCATCCTATCATTACGATGACGGCTGCCATAACCAGAATCCAGGCTTCGCGGCTGCGATCGCGTATGACCAGCAGTAGCGATAGCAACACGAACAAGAGCGTGAGCGGTTGAGCCAGAAAAACCGCCACGGTCTTGAGGATCAGGTCGCTTACACTGGTATGCGAGCCCGCGGCAGATATCGCGTACCCATACGCACGGGTGACATGCGTCATCCACGGATCAAACAGCGCGATTGCAACAAAGATCCCAACCGCCGACAGACCAAAGCTCAGCCAGCGGGCCTGTACGAGAAGGGCCAGAAGGAAGGCTGGCAAGAACGGCGCGAATGTGGGTTTTATCAGAACGATCAAATACGCGCACAGACCGGCCACGCAGGCCGAAGCCGTTTCCGCCATCGACCTTTTGAGAGGCACCAGTACAAAGACAAGCAAACCAACCGCCAGAGACGTGGCAAACCTGTTGTATATGAAGGAATGCGCCGAGGACGGTCGCTGAATAGCCGTCATCTCCTCGAACGGAACCCTCGCCAGAACACAGGCAAAGACAATCAACAGCAAGGCGACAAACGAAATCGGCGAAATTCTACGCCAGGACACGACCGAGGCCAGTGCAACCGAGGTCCCGAGCATCATGACAAAGGCGTAGTCAATCGACTTGACCGTTATTCCGAACGCCTGGAATGCCCAGGCAACATATTGCGCGATGACACCGCCATAAAAATGGTTGAAGTCGGCATGGGGCGTGAGGCCCTGCAAGATGCGCCAACCCAGTTCCGCAAAGAACAACGTGTCCTGAAGATGGATGGTGTCATATGCGATTGGAACCAGCAGATAGGCCAACAGCGCAGTGGCCATCAGAAGGCAACCGAAACCCACCACGAACCCGGACAGGACCCGGGCCAGGAACACGAACGGAGACCTGTCGGGTCTGACCGCTGATCTGTCTGCGCCATCTACCATTTCAGAACCATCCGTCCTTCAGGCCGTGCAGGCAGAGAAATAAAGTTGAGAGACCAAACATACGGTGGCCGTCATCGCGCCGCACGCAAAAAACTGGCGCACCGTGGACCACTGTGAACACCGATACCTGGCACAAGGCACCCTTCATCCCAGTGGCACCGTATTGTGCCTGCGCTGGCGTGTTTGTCGGAATATCCAGGACTCTCATGCGACTACTTGCTGCCAAAGGCCATTTTCGCTGCATCAGGCGACAGACGATCCCGTATCGCTTTGGGAGGCGGCAACTGGTTCAGCCCGCGAAAGGCTCCAATGGCTTCATCCCGAGCGCCGGAAAGCAGAAGCTTCACGATCTTGGCCGTCGAGTACAGGTAGGCCGTGACACGGGCCGCCGGGAAGTGGCGTCTCACGAACCTCATGCGGTTGCGATAGTTGAAATAGTTTGAAAACGCCGAAGCACGCTGATTGAGAGAACCGCTGCCTATGGCAGTGCCGTTGTGGTGGTAGACAAGCGCTGTCTGGCAGAATTTCAATGGCAGGTCACCACGCCGAAAAGCCCAGTCGATTTCTTCGAAATACAGGAAATAATCTTCCTGCATGAGCCCCGCGGTTTCGATGAACTGCCGGGATGCGACAAAGTTGGCCCCTGCTACATAATCGAGCGTTTCCGGGTCTGGCGGTGCAACGGCATCCGGCAGGTTGCCCTGATTTGCATTCCTGCAGATACCGGTCCAGCGGCCGATACGCCCGCCATCAGATTGAATGACATGGGGCGAATCCGGAAAAGCCAGCCGCCCTCCCATCAATGAAAATGGTCCCGCCTCGGCAGCAGCCCTGGCATACGCCGATGCCGTCGCCGGCGGCACGATGCAATCAGGATTGAGGATCCAGAACAAGCCGACGTCCGGACTTTTGAGCAGCGTTTTCAAACCCAGATTCACTCCCGCCGCAAACCCTCCATTGACCGAAGACCGCAACAAAAGAAGTTGCGTTGCGGACCCGACATCATCCGGCGGTTCGCGCCCCACTTCGCGCTCGGCAAAAGCGACATCCTGTTTCACGGCCCAGTCCCGAATGACATCAACTGTATCGTCCGGCGAGGAATTGTCGCAGACGACGACCCGCAGATCGGGATGGTCGCTTGCCAAGAGACTCTCCAGGCACGGAATGATGACATCGCTCGAATTGTAGGTGACGACCACAACGCCGATAGCGCCAGTCTCGGTATCCGTCATGAACTGGGCCTCGCTTTCCCGCGTTTTAGCAGGTCCGAAACACTGGTGAATGCACTACTCATACGTCTTCTTCTGCCGATCTGCAAAACCCGGGCGGGAACTACTATTCGCGCTGTTTCGTATAGCGGTCAATGCGCCACTTGCTGGGCAACATTGTGGAAAGTCGGAGAATCCGGTCAATGTCATGGCGCACCCGACGACAAAAACGGTGCGAACAGATAGGCGCGCAACCGGCGCATCATGAAAACGACGGGGATCACCGCCCCTGCGATCCCCAGTTTCCACAACCATTCCGAGGTTTCGGTCGCAACCGCGATTTCGGGGCTGAGCGCTGCAAGCGCAAGCCAGATTACAACAAGACCCACAGGCCAGAACATTTCACCCACCGGCACTCCGACGCGCGTACGTACCAGCCACAAAGACGTGAAGTAGCTGACGAGTTCACCAAGTATGCTGACAATGATGATCCAAACCAGACTCATGCCATTGATTGCACCGTACCAGACCACCGGCAGCACCAGAAGCCGCACGATATTTGCGATCATCGCGTTGGTCGTAAAGGCGCGGGCCAGGGCCGGACTTGTGGAGCCACCCTTGAAACCGCGGACAGCCTGCTGGACGGCCAACCAGATCAGCAACGGGATCAATGCGGCGTACTTCTCGCCCAGCAGGAACCGGACAACGGGTTCGCCGAGCAGGAGAACTCCCAGAACGAGCAGCAACCCTGTGGTCAGACTGACCTGCATCGCCGTAAGTGCCAGACGATTGAATCGATCCGGATCGCTCTGAGCCGAAGAGAGGCGCGGCAAAAAGAACATCTGTTCGCTTTTTGAGGCGACAAAGACCGGTACCATCATTAGCGTGACACCCATGGCGAAGACCGCGAAGGTCTCCATCCCCAGCTCGCGGGCCACGATCGCCTTGTCGCCCTGAAGAACAAAGAACATCAGGACATTGTTGACCATGACTGGCCAACCAAAGCTCAGGCATTTGCGAATGATCGCGCGATCAAAAGACAAACCATAGCGCCGGCGTGCCACGAGGTGCGAAACGACAACCCCGAGAACCCATTGCAGCAGCATCGCGTACAGCATGACCCTGTAATCCCCGAAAAACTGCACCAGCGGCCAAACCGCAACAAGCGATACCACCGCAGGGATGGCGGTGTGCAGGATGATCGGAGTGTAGATGTTCCTGCGATTCAGGCGGTGCATGTCGAAATGCTCCAAACCGCGAATACCCGGAATGATTGCCAGAACCTGATAGGCCCAGGCAACTTCGGGAATTCCAAGGAACCTTGCAATGACCGGCGCGAGCAGGAACAGCATTGCGGCGGACAGAAGCGAACGAATGAGGTGAACCGCCTGCAGACCCGCCTGGAATTCCGGATCGTCGCCATTCTTGTCCTGGACGATCAGTTGCTGGATCCCCAGGCCGGACGCCATTTCCACGACAGCCATGCTGAGCGCAAAGGTGGCGGCGATGCCGTAATCTTCAACGCTGATCAGTCTCGCGATAAGCAGATTGCGTGCAAACAGAAACAACCAGCCGAACGCATTTCCCGAGAGCAGATAGGCGGCCGTCCGCAGCATTAATTACCATCCAGTGATACAATGCCGGCGGTATGAGCCGTGCGGGTTTCCCAGTCAAACAGTTTCAGCTTTGAACTGGCCGATTACAGCACCCTTTCGGTATTCGGAGAGACCCTTGGGTCAGAACCGTTCCGTAAGGGTCGGAAATCGCCGGTAGTTTTGCTGTTGCCACGAGCCTGCCGGGATCAACGACATCACAGTCAAATGTTTCCCGAAGTGAAACAGTGCCAGGACTTCATCGATCCTGTTGAACCAGCTTCTAGTCCCAGAACTCAAAATCGTCGGCCCGGATTTCATCTCGCCAGTCCAGCGTGGCGGCATCATGAGTTTCCGGTTGCACAAGCGGCGTGTGGCCTTGCGCTCTGTCACCCTTGGCCGAGTGAACGGACGGAGAGTTTTCAGTCTCGGTACCCTCGCCACAATCTGCGGCCCGCCAGAGCTGGAACAAGGCCGCCCGGCTCCCGAGCTTGCCGTCTGGCACGGAAGCCTGACGGTTCAGTCCGTCGAGTTCTCTGTCATGATGCATCATCGTTTCCCGTCAGCTTTCGGGCAACTTCTCTCTCAATTTAGACCAAATCATGGCCAAATTTGTTCAAAATTGGCTTGTCCTGCATTGGATCGGCGGTGATCACCGGCTCAGATGATCGCTTTTTCAATGATCGGATCGTCCCGGACGATGCGGTCATAGTGGAACCCCGTCATGTCCATCGTGCGATACTCACCATATGTCAGCCATTCGGCTGTCCCCCGCCCCATGGCCGGCGATTGCTGCAACCCGTGACCGGAAAACCCGTTCAGAAAAACGAAATTCCGGATGACGGGATGCGGACCCATGATCGCATTCTGATCAAACACGTTCATGGCATAGTGACCGATCCATTCGTTCTGTACCCTGACCGCCTCGAACTGGGGAATGCGCGCTGCAATCGTTGGCCAGACATGATCCTGCCAGAAATCATGGTCCATGGTGAAATCGTCGTAGTCAACTGGCGGGTCGATATCTGGGTGACCGCCGCAAAGATACGTACCACCGCCATGTTCACGAACATGGACACCGGAAGGGTCTATGGTCAGCGGCAACACACGATCCAGAGGGTTTTCGGCCCTGAACACCCAGGAATATCTTTTCCGTGGCTCTACCGGGACGGTGATTCCGGCCATCGCGGCGGTTTTTGCAGCCCTCGGCCCTGATGCATTGACCAGTTGATCGCAAAAGATCACTTCGCCCGATTTCAGCGTGACGCTCTCTATCCGATCCCGTCCTAGGGTGGCGGACATGGCGACAACTTCGTCGGCAATGTATTCGACTCCACGTTCCCGCGCCTGCCGCCGCCACCAGTCGCAAACCGTCGCGCCGTCCCAATAGCCTTCGTCCACCCTGTTGATCGATCCGAGAACAATGTCTTGCAAATTGTAGAACGGGTATTCGGCGAGGATTTGCTCTGGAGTCATCAATTGGGTACCGGCCCCCGCCGCGACCTGGATTTCCCGGTTCCGGCGCAGGACATCGGCAAATTTCTGGTTGTTGGCGAGATAAAGATAACCAAATGACTGGATCGACAATTCGGGGACGCGTTCGTCCCCTCCCATGTAACGGCGGATGTTCTTGATGAATTCTGCGGTGAACTGCGAGATCCGGATATTGAGCTCGGTGCTGAACTGCTGACGGATGCAGGAATTCGTGTGCGTCGTGGACGCATAGGCATAGGTCGGATCGCGTTCGACAACCAATACGGTGCCGTTGAAATCCGGATTCTCCGTCAGGAACCATGCCGTGGATGACCCCATGATCGCCCCACCAACGATCACCACGTCATAGGAAGACCTCGTCGGAGTTTTTGGAAACGCCAACCCCGCCATCAGGAGTCACCCTTGCCCTCTGGCGTTTCCGCGTCCTGGTCAAACTCGTGGTGCCGGGCGGCGTAGTCTCGTGTAATGTAACCCAGTTCCAGATCGCGTTTGATCCGGTCCGGCTGGCGAGCATTCGGATCGCCATACCCACCGCCACCGGGAAACGCCATGCAGACCCTGTGGCCATGCGGAACGAATTGCTTGCCCTTGCCTTTCATCGGTTCGCCATCATCCCGGTTGATCACTGTCGGAGCACCCGGCTGACCACCCCGACGGCCACGCGCCGGATGCTTCACGCGATCCAGCATCGCCTGAAAATCGAACTCGTACCCGGCGCGCGCGCCTACCTCCATGAACTGGCCCAATCCGCCCCGGAACTCACCGGCACCACCGCTGTCCGGGCGCAGTTCCTTGCGCCAGATGATGACCGGTCCGACCTGTTCGGTTGCTTCAACCGGCATGGTCATCACGCCCGAAGGAAAGGCCGTTGCATTCATCCCGTCCAGAGTCGGACGGGCACCAGAGCCCCCAGAGTTGAATGTCAGCACCTCGGCGCGGATGGCATTCCTTGCCGCGGGCGCACCCTGTTGCGGCCGCAAGGAAACCTGAAAATTGCACAGGCACCCGGCACCTTCAGCAGGAACAAGACCGGGAAGCAGCTTGTCCAATGCGTCATACACCGTGTCGGGAACCATATGACCGATCACATGGCGCAACGCGACAGGTGCCGGGCGCACCGCGTTGACGATGGTGTTTTCCGGTGCCGTGACTTCGAATGGGGCCAGCGACGCCGCATTGTTCGGGATTTCCGGTGCGATCGCACATTTCAGGGCATAACATGCATAGGCCTTGGTATAGACGAGCGGAACGTTGATCCCCTTCTTGTCGGTTGGCGATGTCCCGTCCCAGTCGCAGACAATCCGGTCAGGAAAGATGGTTACGCGAACTTTCAGATCAATCGGCGTGTCATAGCCGTCAATCCGCATATGCCCATTGGCGGAACCCTGCTGCAGCGCGCGGATGCGGGCCAGCGTGGCGTCCCGGGAGTTGTTCAGAATGAACCCGGAAATACCCGCAAGATCACCGATGTCGAATTCCTTCATCATGTCGATCAGACGCCGATGACCGATTTCGTTGCAATTCGCCAGTGCATAGATATCGCCGACAAGCTGATCCGGTTCTCGGACGTTGGCCCGGATCATGGCGATCAGAGTCCGGTCGACTTCGCCCCGATCGGCAAGCCGCATGATGGGAATGTAAAGGCCTTCTTCGTAAACCGAATTTGCATCGGCGCCGAACCCCCGACCGCCGATATCGGTGACATGTGCGGTGCAGGCAAAGAAGCCGATCAAACGACCGTGATGGAACGACGGCGTAACCACCGTGATATCGTGCAGGTGCCCCGTGCCTTCCCATGGATCGTTGGTGATATAGACATCGCCTTCGGCCATGCTGGGTTTGCCGATGCGACGAATGAAATGGCCCACCGCATCAGCCATTGCATTGACGTGGCCCGGCGTGCCGGTCACGGCCTGTGCGAGCATGTCACCGGTTTCGTTGTACACCCCGGCGGACAAATCGCCCGCTTCGCGAACAGAGGTGGAAAACGCCGTCCGGACCAGCGCCTGCGCCTGTTCTTCGACTACCGAAATCAGGCGGTTCCACATGACCTGATACGCAACCTGGCTGATCTCATGCATAGGTTTTTGCCCCGTCATCCTCTGGAGTATTGACCGTATCCGACGTGACATGCACATCCAGCGTACCGTCGGCGAGGGCGGTAACCGACCGGCTTGATGGCACGACCACCGTGGTTTCATCTTCGGTGATGACCGCCGGGCCCGGAACATTGCTGCCGGGCACCATGGCCGAGCGGGGAACGACAACCGCCGTCACCACCGAGCCGGGCGCGGGGTCAAACAGGCGCCTGCTGCCGACGGCCTCGGGCAAGGACCGTGTCAGGTTGTCGCCATCCGGTTTCTTAGCCATGCCGGCCGCTGTATAGGCGTTGACCGACCACACGGTGATTTCGACTTGCATCCCCTCGACAGCGCGCCCGAACAGGTTGGCATAGTCCTTTTCAAACAGCCTCAGAAACTCGCTCGCGGCTGGCTTGGCGGCTTGTTCAGCGCTCAGGCTGATGGGAATTTCCCATCCCTGCCCGGAATACCGCATGTAAACCCGGTGGTCCGTCAGGATCTCGGCATCCGCATCACAGGATCGGACAAACCGCGTGGCCTCTTCTCTCATCTCCGAAAACAGGCCCGTCACGCGGTCCGGGTCGAATTCAGACAGGCGCATGAATACCGATCGGTTCGCTTCGAAACTGAACGGTGCCCGCAGGAACCCGATGGCGGAGCCGACGCCCGCGCCCCGGGGCACGAGACACCGGTCGACACCCAGTTTTTCGCAGAGCCGGGCCGCGTGTAGCGGTGCCGCACCGCCAAAGGCGATCATCGTGTATTCGGCAAGATCTTCACCGTTTTCAACCGCGTGAACCCGCGCGGCATTGGCCATGTTTTCATCCACTACCTCGGCCAACCCCCAGGCCCCCTCTGTTGCATCCATGCCAAGCTTCGATCCGATCTCGGCATTCAGGGCCGCGGTCGCCCGTTCGGAAGAGAGCGGGATGGACCCACCCGCGAACTTCTCCGGGTCGAGCCGCCCCAATACAAGGTCCGCATCCGTGACTGCCGGTCTCTGTCCGCCGCGCCCATAGCAGGCCGGTCCAGGTTCTGAACCGGCGCTTTCCGGACCGACCCGGATCTGGTTCATCCCGTCCACATGCGCAAGCGATCCGCCTCCCGCGCCGATCTCGACCATGTCGATGACCGGGATCGAAATCGGCATGCCGGACCCTTTCTTGAACCGGTAGGTTCTGGCGACCTCGAAAACGCGGGCGGTTTTCGGAGTCTGGTTCTTGATGAGGCAGATTTTCGCGGTGGTTCCGCCCATGTCGAATGACAGCACCTTGCCAATCCCGTACCGGGCCGCGATGTCGGCCGCAAATATCGCTCCACCTGCAGGTCCGGACTCGACCAATCGCACCGGAAATTCCGCAGCACTTTCCAGCGACATGATCCCACCGCCTGAATGCATCAGGAATACGGGGCAAGACGCGCCCTCGGCGGCGAAACGGTCGCGCAACCGGTCGAGATAGGATTTCATCAACGGCTTGATATAGGCATTGGCGATGGTCGTGTTGAACCGTTCGTATTCGCGCATCTGGGGCGACACCTGCGAAGACAGTGACACCATGACGCCGGGAAGCTCTTCAGCCAGCACATCGGCGATCAGGCGTTCATGTGCATCGTTGGCATAGGAATGCAGCAGCCCTACGGCGATACTTTCATACCCGGCGCGTTCAAGGTCCTGTGCAAGGGCTTGAACCTCGCTCCGCTCCAGCGGGATGAGCGCATTTCCGAGCGCATCCATCCGCTCGGTCACTACGTGGCGGTGGTTTCGGGCCAACAACGGGTCCGGCAGGCTGAGGTTCAGGTCATATTGTTCGAACCGGCTTTCGGTTCGCATCTCGATCACGTCGCGAAAGCCCCGCGTCGTGATCAGCGCCGTCTTTGCCCCGCGCCGCTCGATCAGCGCGTTGGTCGCCAGCGTTGTGCCGTGAATGATCTGTTCGATTTTCTCCGGTGCAATGCCTGATTTCCCGCAAACCCTGTGCATCCCTTCGATAATGGCCTCTTCGGGTGCGGCGTAGGTCGTCAACACCTTGGTCGAGTACCAATCGCTGCCCCTTTCCAGGACGACATCCGTGAACGTTCCCCCGATATCGACGCCCAGTCTGACCCCATCGCCTGCCATATGATCTTCCTTGTTCCGACTCGGGTGCAGCCTATCCTGATGTCCCGAGCCCGTTCCATCGAAATAGTTCCGGGCAAGGCACTCGACCCGCCTGCAACGAAACGGACCCGCCCGGCTGTTCGCGGGGCGGGTCCTCCGTGAACGGGGCAATCACGCGGTCAGGCGATGTCGCGCGACGATCCGGATACGCTGACCGGTTTACCGGTGCCATCAGGAATGGTGACGAAAAGAACCGACGGTGCGCCCATGTCGACACCCTGGCGGATTTCGACATGACCTCCGTGCGGCCAGTTGATATCGCGCAGATACCCACCCAAGGCCGCCGCCGCCGCGCCAGTGGCCGGATCCTCCGCCACGCCCCCGATCGCGAATGCATTGCGCGAATTGAAGCGGCGGTCGTTCTCGACATGCAGAAGGCTGATGGTCGTCAAGCCATGTTCCGACATCATATCTCTTCCCGCGGACAGGTCATACGCCATGGCAGCCAGCCGGTCGCGACATTTGAGCGTCAGGACAAGGTGGTCGTTCCCGGCATTCGCGATAGCCGGAGGAATCCGACCATCCAGATCGGTTTCGCCCAGACCAAAAAGATCAAGCGCCGCCGACAGTATCCCGGGTTCGGCTGCTCTGCTGTGGGTTGGCGGCGACACCAGGCGAACCTGCATGCGACCGGAATCGTCGCGCGCACTCGTGACGCTTATGTCTCCGGTGTTGATTTTCAGCGGAAAGGTGCCAGGTCCATGCGTCTCGGCCAAGACCGAGCCGAGTGCGATCGTGGCGTGCCCACAAAAATCAACTTCGCTTTGAGGGGCGAAATACCGAACCCGCCAATGATCACCCTCGCGGGCGGCAAAGGCGGTTTCGGAATACCCCACCCTTGCCGCGATGTCCTGCATTTCGGTTTCGGACGGAAGATTGTCTGCAATCAGGACTCCCGCCGGATTCCCACCTGCATCACCGTCCGGGAATGCGGCAATTCTACGAACCGTTTCGATATCAATAGGTGTCATTTTCTGTGTCCTTTCTATCGGAATTGCGCCCGATGCCACCGGGCGCCAAGGCGATCGCCGGGAACCCCGGTCGAGAAAATCCTGCATCTGGGCGGTAACGACGTCGTCATATCCCACCAGAGCAAAAGGGGCGGTGTCCTGCAGACATTGTATGTGTCGGTCTTTGTCGGGACTGACCCTGGAGGCGAATTACCAGACCACGGCATCCATCGTGGGAAACTTGTGCACCGCATCTCCGTTTTGCCCGGACGGGTCGACCCGATAAGTCTTTGCCAACCCCCGGAAATCGCGCGACCGTCCTTCATCAAAATTGCCGTTCCGGATGGTCGCCCCCGTCACGCGGACAGGGTTTTCGGCGATCATGCGAAACCAGATCGACGCGCCATAACCCATCAGCCAATCCGCCCGGGTGTCCGTAGCTTGCTGTCGGTCAACCGGGTGATGATATTGGTGGTTTTGGCAAAACCATCGTCGTACCCGACCGCATCGGACCTGTTCGACACTCCGAAGCCGGGATGGTCCGGTGCATACTCTGCCGCCGGTTCCGGGATCAGGTTCCGGAACATGTGCCACGAGGTTGGAAAGCCGTGCAACAATGGCACCGCCGGGTTTTCCGGGTTGTCCCCGTTGCGATTGGAAATGTGGATACTGCCGACTTCCATCTTGTGCATCCGGGAGGAAAACGGGCTTTCTGCTGCGCGTGCCTGACCCGGCATGTTTATGGGCAAAAGGGCGACGCCGGCAAAAATCGCGGCTGTGGTTGCGGCGAGGACTTCCTGTTTCATTGCAGATTTCCTTCTTCGGATGGGTGGTGGCCGGAAAATCCGGCCTTGGGCTCAAGCGATAGGGGTTTGGTTGGTGACGGCCCGAAGCGCTTCTACCAGGGCGCGCAGCTTTTCATTTTGCTGGCGCAACTGTTCGATTTCCTGGTGCGCTTCGCGCGGCGTGAACCTTTGCGGAATATGGCGTGGGCAATTCCAGTCGAATGCCTCGACCCGGATCGTGATCACCCGATCGGCCCCCTTGGCTTTCAGCTCTGCGGGCATCGCGGACCAATCCGGATCGGCCCGGTCGACGATGTGGGCTCTGCCCCAGATCTTGATCCGTTCAGCCTGAACATAATCGATCAGGATCAGCGCAATGCGGTCATTTGCGACAAGGTTTCCCAGACTGATATATTGCCGGTTTCCACGCAGATCCGCGTAGGCAATCGTCTGTTTGTCCAGTACCCGCAGGAACCCCGGCGCCCCGCCCCGGAATTGCACATAGGGCCAGCCGGTTTCGGACACCGTCGCCTGATACATCCCGTCACGCGCCTGGACAAAGGAGCGTTCCCGTTCTCCGAGCACATCTCCGCCAGAGCGTTCGGGCGACAGGAACTTGGCATAGCTGCCGGATCCGTTTCGGTTCTGTTGGTCGCGCACGGATGGGGTAAACGCGATTTCTGCAAAGGCATAGGCCATGACAGCTCTCCTATGATCCGAGTGTTTGAAGGTCGGGGTGGCCCGCGGATTGCCGGCACAGGGGCCAGCGGTACAGGCGCTCGTGCCGGTCAATCGGCAAATCGTTGATCAAGGCGGTCCGGCGGTTCATCCGTCCGTCAGGATCGAACTGCCGGTTTTCGCTTCCATGAGACCGGTAGCGCCGCCGGCTGTCGTCACGCCATTCGTGGACAAAACGCACAGCAATACGAGTGTCGGAATGCACCCACAGGGACTTGATCGGCCCATGGTCCCGTTGACGTTTCCATTTTCTGGTCAGAAGGGCAGGACACTGACGGGGACGACGGGGGAACTTTGCCCGGTTTCCCGAATACGCCGTCGTGACGATGTCCGGGGTGCGGCCGTTGCAGGCAACCTCGGCGACGCGCAACTTGTGTGTCGCGGTTTCAGTCGTGAAGGGCGGCAGAGGTGGACACAGATTGTCGGTCATCGGAAATGTCCTTGGTGATGGACCCCGACCGGCAGGTTGGGAGGACGGGGAGGAAACAGCCGGTCGGGGAGTGCGGAACGACGGAGAGTCAGCTGGCGTTCCGCATGTTTGAAACCGTGTCCGCCAAATGGCTGGCGATCATGCGAAAATTTGTCAGAGCCGCCGCATGATCGTCGCGCCCCGGCATCTGCGCCATCACGAACAGATCCTCGATGTTTTCGACGGTTTCGTTCGCATCGACGTTTTTGCCAACGACACCCCATGCCACCCCATCGGGGTGCAGGACATCGGTCTGCGGAACTGCCACCGGCAAAGCCGCGTTTCCACGAGCAATCTGAAACCCTGGGTCGGGCAGGCCGCTATCGGCAAGAACTGATGTCAAAATCAGGGTGGCAAGGGTCACTGGGGTCAGTGTTTCTGAAAATCGAGTCATCAGGTGGCCTATATGGCTTGGGTGAACAGGTCGGTTAAGGTTCAATACACACATGAACCGATCGGTAAATGTTTGCAACAACTTTTTTGTGGCAAACATCATCACAAACCGTGATAAAATCGTCGAATTCGGCACTTTTTCTAGAATTTTCAGGTCATTCTCTTGACGAGAGGTCGGACTGAAAATACTTACCGATCAGTAAATCACGAGGATCAAATGAGCCAAAACAAGCGCGCGGAGCTGATTCAAAAATCCCTGATTCTTTTCTATCGGAACGGGTTCCACGCAACAGGAATGGATCTCGTCGCCAAGGAAACCGGAGTTTCAAAAACCTCGATCTACAAACATTTTCGTACCAAGGAAGAGTTGATCCTCGCCGTACTTCGGCTGAGGGACGAGAACTTTCGGAACTGGTTCTTTCGTCGGATGGAAGACCTGGCGGACACGCCGAGGGGACAATTGCTGGCCATGTTCGACGCGCTGGAAGAATGGTTCACGCAGGATGGTTTCCAGGGTTGCATGTTCATCAAAGCCAGTGCCGAGTTCCAGGATCGCAACCACGCGATCAACCAGCAGGCAATGGCGCACAAGAACCTGTTGACCGATCACTTCCGCAAACTGGCCGAGTTGGGCGGGTACCCGGATCCGGATGCATTGGCCCGTCAATTGCTGATCCTGAAAGAAGGCGCCATCGTGATCGCCGCGATGTCCCACACCAACACACCCGCAAGGCAGGCCAGACATGTCGCCGAAATGCTTCTGACCAGATGACTGTCGCCCTGCGTTGTCCGGGCATGAACACGCCCCGGCACCGATCCTTTTTGATCGGTTAACCTTTCCCAAAACTGTGTTAGCGTCGCAGTACTCAACCCAAGCGTGTCCAGGCGCGCAACAGGTCAAACTGGGAGGAACGACATTGAAAACCTATCTGCTGGCAGGCGTTGCCTGCGTTCTGAACCTTGTCGCAGCGACGGCACAGTCCGAGGATTGCAAGACATCCAAATGGGGAGCGGAAGACCAGATCGGATCGGCCAACCTCGTATCACCGGAAAACACCCTGAAAGCGGCCGCTTTGATCAAACAGGGTAAATCCATGCCGCTCGGCATCGTCATCGATTCCAACACTCCCGCCTTTCCCCCGCGCTCGCTCAGCCTGCAGGTGGTGCAGCCCAACCAGCAGGGCGGACAAAAACTGACGCAGTTCGGGTACCCGGGAAATTACAACGACGACGTGTTGCAGACCTGGGTCGGTATCGGAAGTCAGATCGACGGACTCGGGCATCTGGGCGAAAACGGGTACTACTACAATTGCAACAGCGAGAAAGAGATTTCCGCCATTACCGGGCTGACCAAACTCGGGGTGCATGACATTCCACCGCTTGTCGGACGGGGTGTGATCCTCGACATGGCCAGGCATTTTGGGGTCGAGGTGATGGAGGCTGGCGCCAATTTCGGAGAGGCCGACATCAAGGCGGCCGCAGAGGCGCAGGGCATCACGCTTGGCAAAGGTGATATTATCCTGTTTCACACAGGGTGGACCGAGGGCAAACTGGCCAGCGATCCGGCGGCATGGGTATCGGGCGAACCTGGCTTGAACGTCGAAGGGTCGCGCTATCTCGCCTCGCTTGAACCGATGGCGGTCGGAGCGGATACATGGGGCGTCGAGCCTGTCCCGCCAGCCGAAGGAGACGGCGCTTTTTATGGGCACGTCATCATGCTGAAGGAAAACGGCATCTACCTGCTGGAAACCATGAATACCGGCCCCCTGCTGCGCGAAGGCGTGAACGAGTTCATGTTTGTTCTCGGGCAAGCCCGCATTCGCGGCACGGTGCAGATGATCATCAATCCGGTCGCGCTGTACTGAAACCGCAGGCGTCGCGCTATCGTTCGATTGATGATTGCGTATATCCGGCCCTGGCAGGCGCTGCGCATGCGTGTGCCCGGGCCATCAATACTGTTCGCCTTGCCTATCGCTGCAACCCGCAGTCCTCAAAAGCCGCGCTCGTCGCTGCTTTCTCGGCTTCCGTGAGTTCCAGCATCGGGTGGCGGACCCGACCGCCAACCTGCCCCAGAAGTTCCTGCCAGTATTTGCCATGGGCCGTGGGTTTGCCGCCGGGCTTTGTCTTGCGGATCGCATCGCGCACCGGGTTCAGACTGTCGCGGACGCGTCGGGCCTCGTCGAATTTTCCGGCAAAGGCGAGCTGGGTGTATTCATGCATCCGCAAATCACTCTTGGTCTGAAGCTGATACGGTGGCGACGAGCAAAGATAGAGCTGCCAGCCCAGTTCCTGGATATTGTCCAGCCAATCATCTTCGAGCGATGTGGACACCAGTAACTTGTCGCCGGCCAGTCTTGTCAGCCGCGCATACATGTCGCGCGGGACCGAATACTTGATGGCCATAATATTGGGAAGCTCGGCGATGCGGGCGCAGGTTTCCGGCTCCATCAGATAGCCGCTGTCGGGATGGCTCCACATGGCGATGCCGATGTCCAGCCGGTCGCAGAGATACTTGTAATAGTTGAAAAGAACCTCATCGCGGTCGTGGCAGAAACTCAGCATCGGGGTATGCACCACCACGTAGTCGGCGCCACAATCCTGCGCGTGGCGGCCGAGCTCCAGAACGGTATCCACATTCTGATCAGAGATCGACATGATGGTTCCGGCCTTGTCCGCGCATTCCTCGGCGGCGATTGTCATGTTCCGCTTGCGTTCATCCAATGACAATGACCAGAACTCGCCTTGTTTTCCGGCGATGAACAGGCCCTGAATTTTCAGGTCGTCAATCCAGTGACGGATGTTTCTGCGCAGCCCCGCCTCGTCCAGTGCAAGGTTTTGGTCAAACGGGTTTAGTGCGGCCGCCCAGATACCGCGCATCGTTTCCCGCGCGTGTGCTTTTGCTTCGTGCTTTTCATATTTCATGCGGTTTCTCCCTGATGCCAAGGCAATCTGGTTTCGCGTTTTTACCATCCTGTTGAACATCATAAGGCCAAGAGATTGGCTGAAAACCAATCGGATTGGACTGAATTGGGTATCTGAAAATCCTATATCAAACCGGCAATGATTTCCGATATGTTGCAGCAAAACTGGAGGCTCATATGAAAACCGGGATTGTCGGCGAAGGCGCGATCGCGCGCTATGTTGTGGCAGAACTCGCGGCACTTGGCCTGACCCCGCATGTGATACTGACGCGCCCCCAACGCGTTGAAAACGCGTCGGATCTCAATATTCTTCGCATCGGCTCTGCGTCCGATCTGCCGGAAGGCATTTCTCACATGGTCGACTGCGCAGGGCATGGTGCACTTGCCGAACACGGTCCCTCGATACTCGCGCGGGGCATCCATCTCATCACTGTTTCGCTGGGCGCCCTGGCGGACCCAGCGCTGGAAAACCGCCTTGCACAATCCGCCAAGGCCGGGGGTGTCCAGCTTCACCTGGCAAGCGGTGCCATCGGTGCACTGGATGCCCTGCGCGCGGCCAGCGTGGGCGGCCTGGATGAGGTCACGTATGTTGGCCGCAAACCACCGATGGGCTGGAAGGGCTCCCGGGCCGAAAACACGCTGGACCTTGATGCGTTGACGACGGTCGCGACCCATTTTGACGGCAGCGCACGGCATGCCGCGACGGCCTACCCCAAGAATGCCAACGTCGCCGCCGCCGTTGCCTTGGCTGGCCTGGGGTTCGACAGGACCCGGGTCCATCTGATCGCCGACCCGGACGCGACCGCCAACATTCATGAAATCCGTGCGCGCGGAAGTTTTGGCGCCTTCAGTTTCCGTATCGAAGGCAACCCGCTTCCCGACAATCCCCGCAGTTCCGCGCTTGCCGCCATGAGTGTCGTCTCGGCGATCTTGCGACAGCGCGCCCCGATTACGACATAGAGGCAGAACATGGCCACCCGTCATACCCGGATCGTCGACCGTGTGCTGAACCGCCTCAGGCTGCGGCAACTCAGGCTTCTGGTGGCTGTCGGACAACACGGTAACATTCAGAACGCGGCCCGGGAACTTGGCATCTCGCAACCTGCCGCCACCAAGATGATCCAGGATCTCGAACTGGATTTCGAAGTCAAACTGTTCGAACGGACCAATCGTGGCGTTGTGCCGACGGTATTTGGCAACGCGCTCATCCGCCACGGCAAACTCGTATTTGCCCAGGTTTCCAATGCCGCACAGGAACTTGACGATCTGACCGACGGCAACAGCGGGCGGGTCGTCGTCGGCACATTGCTCGCGGCATCTCCCGCCCTGTTGCCAATGGCCGTCGAACTCCTGCTGCGGGACCGGCCAAAGGTTGCGGTCAAGATCGTCGAAGGTACACATGAAGTCCTGATGCCGGCGCTTCTCGCCGGCGAGATCGACATGGTCGTCGGTCGGCTGCCCAGCCATCGCCACAGGGCCAAGATCACGCAGGAAAAATTCTTTGACGAACGTGTGCTGGCTGTCGTCGGCACACGACATCCATTGGCGAATGCCGGCCCGGTCACCTTTGAGCAGCTCAGACCATTTGGCTGGATTCTGCCGCCGGTGGAAACAACCCTGCGGCGACAGACGGATCAGTACTTCGTTCGCCAGGACCAGTATCTGCCCGGTGTGGCGATCGAATCCGTGTCCTATCTTGCCAATCGCTCGTTGCTTCGCTCACACGATTTCATAGGCCTGATGCCCGCGCATGTCGCATCGCTCGATATTTCGAACGGGCTGCTGTCGCAGGTCGATTGGGTCGTCCCCTTTGGCGCCGGTCCCGTAGGGGTTTCCCATCGCGGAGAAAACAGCCTTTCGCCTGCGGGAACGGCATTTCTTGATGCGCTTCGCCTTGCTGCCGAGGGAATTCAATCCGGTCCGTCCGATGTCTGATATCAGGCAATCCGATATCAGTATTTGCGCAAATCTCTTGAGGCGGCAACGGGGCAAATGTGACCGTGTATCAAAGCGTGAAGCTGCGAGGGCACAATGAGCACATATCCGGATCTGAGTCTCTACATTGCCGGTGAATGGCGCAAGACGAATGCCGACCTGCCGGTCTTGAACCCAGCCACGGAACGGGTGATCGGCCGCCTCCCCGTCGCACGCATTTCCGATCTTGATGACGCCCTGGCAGCCGCCGAGAAAGGGTTTCGGATCTGGAGCCGCACAGCACCGCGTGACCGCGCGGATATCATGCTCAGGGCTTCGGCCCTGTTGCGGGAACGGCAAGAAGAAATCGCCCGGTGCATTACGGCGGAGCATGGCAAACCGCTGGCTCAAGCGCGGTTGGAAGTTATCCGGGGGTGCGAGTTTTTCGAATGGGACGCTGGCGAGGCCGTGCGCACCTACGGCCGCGTGATACCGTCCGCCCCGGGCGTACGATACATCGTGCATCACCAACCGGTCGGCGTTGTGCTGGGTCTGTCACCCTGGAACTTCCCGATGAGCCAACCGTCCCGAAAGATAGCAGGCGCGCTCGCTAGCGGCTGTTCGATCATTCTCAAGGCCGCGGAAGAGACCCCTGCCGGAGCATGGCATATCGCCCGCGCCTTCCATGACGCCGGATTGCCCCATGGAGTCCTGAATCTGGTGTTTGGCGATCCCGCGCGGATTTCGGGGCATCTGATCGAGAAGGAGCCCGTCCGTCTCGTCGCCTTTACCGGATCCACCGCTGTTGGGCGGCATCTCACCACCCTGGCCTCCGAAAACATGACGCGCGTCCTCATGGAGCTTGGCGGCCACGCGCCGGTGATTGTTTGCGAAGACACGGATGTTGAAAAGGCAGCAACAAGCGGCGCTGTCCGAAAGTACCGCAACGCCGGTCAGGTTTGCACGTCACCGACCCGTTTCTTTGTGCATGAGAGCATTTATTCACCGTTTCTCGACGCCTTTGTGAGGCGTGCTGCGGCGACGGTTGTCGGTGATGGCTCCGAGCCGGGGGTCGATATGGGGCCTGTCGCCAATGACCGACGAATCCCCTTTCTTTCCGAATTGATCCAAGATGCCCGCGACAAGGGAGCCGATATTTGTACCGGCGGCGGGCGCATCGGCAACGTCGGCTATTTCTTTGAACCAACTGTCCTGGCCAATGTGCCCGAAAACGCACGGGTCATGCAGGAAGAGCCTTTTGGCCCCCTGGCGATCATCAATCCGGTATCCTCACTGGCGGAAGCCATCCAGAAAGCCAATTCCGTACCGTACGGTCTTGCCGCCTACGGGTTCACCAACCGGGCGGATTACATCGACCGCATGACCGATGAGATCGAGGCCGGCAACATCTCGTTCAACACGCTCGAAGCGTCGCTTCCCGAAACGCCGTTCGGCGGCGTCAAGTCGAGCGGTTATGGCCGCGAGGGGGGTACCGAAGGATTGGACAACTACCTCATCGTAAAAAACGTGTCTCACAGCATCGCGCTCACATGACGCTCTGAATGCGCGTGACGGCCCTAGTCGCGCAACACCGCCATGTCCTTGCTGTTCCAGCCGGCCCATACCGGGTCTGAACCGAGGGAACCGCCTGTTTCCGCATCGACAAAGGCGCGCAGGATAGCGCCTTCGGTCTGTTCGATGGCAAGATCCACCGCCATGCGACTGCCAAGAAACGTCTTGCCCACGATCTTGCCCTGAACGGCATTGTCGGTGCCCGGGCGCTCGGCAGAAAGGTCGAGTTTCTCCAGGCGCACCGATGCCGTGATCATGTCGCCACCGGGTGGGGCAATGCCCGGCGCGAGCCCGGTCAGAACCCTGCCGAACCAGTCCATCGCGATCTTGTCACCCTCCTTGGCGCGCATTTTGCCGGACAACAGATTGGTTTCTCCCACGAACTCCGCAACGAAGCGGGACGCGGGGTGGAAATAGAGCTCTTCCGGAGTGCCGTCCTGCTCGACCCGACCATTGTTCATCACGACAATACGATCGGACATGGTCAGCGCCTCTTCCTGATCGTGGGTAACAAAAAAGAACGTCTTGTGGGTTCGCTGCTGGATCGATTTCAGTTCCAACTGGACCTGCCCCCGCAACTTGGCATCCAGCGCGCCGAGCGGTTCGTCCAGCAACAAGAGCGCCGGGTCCGGGGCCAGGGCGCGCGCCAGGGCAACCCGCTGGCGCTGACCACCCGACAATTGCCCCGGGAAGCGGTCGCCATAGGACTCCAGTTCCAGAAAGGCCATGATCTCGTCCTGACGGGCGACAATTGCCCGTTTGTCCATGCCCTTCAACTCCAACCCAAAGGAAATGTTCTGCCGGACCGTCATGTGCGGAAACAGGGCGTAATCCTGAAACACCATGTTCACATGGCGTTTTTCGGGCGGCAGCAGCGTTACGTCCTCGCCATCGAGTATGATGCGGCCCTTGGTCGGGCGTTCAAACCCGCCCAGTATTCGCAGCGTCGTGGACTTGCCACAGCCCGACGGGCCCAGGAATGTCACGAACTCGCCGCGCGCGATCTCGAGTGTCAGATCATCAAGAGCCACCGTGTCGCCAAAATGCTTGGAGACACCCTCGATGCGCACCAGAGAGGGAGTATCGGTCATGGCTGTGAGTCCTTGTTCATGCGGCGTGTGAACCGCTCGGCCCAGATCCCAATCGCAGCAGTCAGGATCAGGGCAACAGTTGCTATGGCATTTATCTCGGGCGACATGCCGGATCTCAGTTTGGCAAAGATCAGAACCGGCAGCGTCGGTTCATACCCTCCAAGGAAGAACGAGCGCACGAAATCGTCGAAACTGAGAAGAAGGCAGAAGATGCTGGCCCCGAGAATGGCGGGAATCAGATAGGGAAACGTGATCCGCATGAAGGCGATGATCGGATCGGCACCAAGGTCACGCGCCGCCTCGATCTGGCTTTTGGGAAGCGTGGAGAGGCGCGCCATGACAACGAGGGCCACAAAGGGAACATTGTGCACCGCATGAGCCCAGACGATCGCCCCCATGCCGGGCTCGACGCCAAGCCAGCGGGCATAGATGCGAAACGCGATGGCAGAGATGATGCCGGGCACCAGTGCAGGCAAAACGGTCAATCCAAAGGTGGCGGCGCGGCCGAAAAACCTGCGGCCTTCCAGCAAAACGGCGATCCATGTACCCACAGCCACCGAGATCAACGTCGAGAGCACCGCGATGGCAACGGAATAGCTCAGCGTCGAGACCACCTCGGCATCTTCAAAAACGCCCAGATACCAATCCAGGGTCCAGGACCTGATCGGAAAGCCGATGAATTTGCTGTCCTTGAAGCCCATCAGGATCATCAGCAAGAGCGGCACGAAGACGTAAAGCACGAAGGCCCAATAGGCGCAGGACAGAAGAATGCGATTGCCGCGGTTCATTTCGTGTCCCCCTTGCGCAGCGTGTACATCAATTTCTGACATGCACCGCTCACCCACATCGCAGCCACGAACATCGTCGATGCAACGGCCGCGCTGGTCGCGGATCGGGCTCCCGCGACGTGAAAGAAACCCGCGATGGTTTCGGCGAAGACCGTCGTGGACGGGCCACCCAGAAGAACCGGCGTGGCGTAAAACCCGGTCGAGATCAGAAACACCAGCGTACAGCCCGAGGATATTCCTTCGAGCGTCAGCGGCAACGTCACACGCCGAAACCGCGTCCATGCCCCGGCACCAAGGTCAGCGGCGGCCTCGTTGTAGCTTTTGGGCAGTTTCTCCAGCGCCGAGTACAGCGGCAGCAGCATGTACAGCGCCGTAAGATAGACGATTCCGATGCCCATGGAAAAACTTGTATACATGAACGGGATCGGCCGTTCGATCAGGCCGAACCACTTCAGGACAAGGTTCACCGCACCGGTATTTCCCAGCAGGATCATGATGGCATAGGTCCGGACAATCTCTCCGACCCAAAACGGGATCAGTAGCAACAAAAGCATCAGCATCTGGTTCTTGCGGCTGACATGACGGGCGAGGAAATAGGCGATCGGGTAGGTCAGGATCAGCGTGCAGAACGTCAGCACCCCGGCAAAGGTCAAAGTGCGAAAGAATGGCTGCCAGAAGATGCGGTCGCCAAAGAACCGCAGGTAGTTGTCGAAAGTGAAATGCTGTTCGACGCCGGGCGCAACAGGATAGGCATCGGTGAGACTGACGCGCAGCATCTGCAACATCGGCCCAAGGTGCTGGGTCAAAAGCCAAAGAACTGGAAAAGCGGCGAGAATAACGAATTGGCGGCGCGGCGACGCGGTGACCAGGCCCATGAATGCCCGATAGGGCGCCCAACGGGCCAGCCGCCCCCAGAAAGAGCGGCCGGATGGTTTTGAGGCGGCAGCATCGCCCTTGGCGCGCGCCGCTGCATCATTGCTCATGCGGAGTGTCCCAAATCAGTCGAAATCATGTGCCCCTGCCCGCCCTCAGGACGGGCAAGGACGCAGTCGGATGATGGCAGGGCTCAGGCCGCCTTGATTGCTTCGACCGCCGGATCGACAAGCCCGTATTTCATCTCGTTCGCCTCGGCGCGGAAGAACTGCAGGTTGGCGAGTTGCTCTTCCGGGAACGAGGTTGATGCTTTCTCAAGATCCGTCAGATAATTCGACGCATCCTTGTAGGTCGAGATAAAGCCCGACGCCTTGGTCATTGCGGCCCCGATCTCGGGCGAGGCCAGGATGGCATCGAGGAAGGTATAGGCGTTGTCCGCATTCGGCGCGTTGTTGGCAATGTTGTAGGTATAGACAAAGCCGTAAGAGCCCTCCTTTGGAATCGACATGGCAAGCGGGAAGCCATCGTTGATCAGCGCGGCGGCGGGGCCGTTCCAGCTGTGACCAAGGGCGATATCCTGATTGACGAACATCTGCTGCACTTCCGCGCCGCTGTCATAGTACTTGCGCACCAGCGGTTTCTTTTCGATCAGGAATTGCTTGGCCTCTTCGACAATGGCCGCGGCCTTGTCAGGGTCGTCCATGTAGGCGACCATGTTGCCGTCATAGCCCAACATCAACATGACGATCGACATCATGTCCTGGATGATGTAGGCGGTTTGACCCTTGTACTTGTCCGAGAAAAGAGCATCCCAGCTTTCGGCCTCTTCGGCGGTGACCATCTCGGTGTTGTAAGACAGCACTTCCATCCCCGACAGGATCGGTGCCCCCCATTTGTTGCCGTTGATCGTGGACCAGTCGCTCTCGGAGAATGTCGGGTTGATGTTGCCCCAGTTGCTCAGGCGTCCGGTGTCCAGCGGCGCGAGCAGATCGCTGTCGATGAACTGCAGAAAACGGTGACCGGCAACGGTCATGATGTCCACCGTCGGGTTCGGTGCTTCTGCTGCGAGCAGGTTGAATTGCTTGCCCTGATCGTCGACGAGGCGGATGTTGACCTTGATGCCGGTTTCGGCCTCGAACTGTTCCTTAAACGCTTTGGGTACAAAATCATTGTAGGTCCAGATATTGACTTCTCCGCCCGCAGCGTTGCTCCGCCGCAGATACACCGGGCTGGCCAGCGCGGCGCCGGTCATTGCGGCGGTGCCCAGAAAGCGGCGGCGATTGAATGTAAGTTTGGTCATTTCGGGCGTCTCCTTGTTGTGTCAGGTCTTTTCCGTATCTCTTTGTGGGGACGGTACCGGGTGGGGTACCGCCTGCAATAGCCCGGTACGGGCGGCCTGTTGCAATTCGTCAAGGCTGAAGCGTTCCAGGTCCAGCGCTTTCAATAGATTGTTTTCCTGTGCGAAATCGCGGCCATACATGGCCGAAAAAATCCGGATGCCAGCTTCGTGCAGAATGGCGGGCTGGCCGGTCAACCGACCAAGAACAGCGGTCATTTGCAATCCATACGGCACGTCCTCGGTCACATAGCGACTGTCTGCCGTGGCAGGCCCGGTACCGCCACTGCCCTGCGCGTGCATCTGTTGGTTCATCTCGTATATCGAGGCGACGGGAACGTGAAAACTGAGGTGGAAATGTTCAAATATCGTCTTCACGTCGAGCCCGAGTTCGCTGGCGATGGCCAATCGTTCGAGATCGAGCTGCTCCAGAAGACGGCCGATTTTCGGGGTCACATTCTGACCTTGGCTCCAGACTTCGCCCCGTTCCATGCGGGTGATGTTGCCGAGGGCGATCCCAAGGTGGTTCTGCGGATTGAGGTTGGACAGCGAGATGGCCAGCAGACCGTCACGCATCTGAAAGCGGTCACCAAAGAGGCGCTGGCATAGTGCAAGCGCCTCATCAGAGGACGTTTCAGGCACCGTGCACATGTCCACGCGGTCGCGCACGGTGTTTACCTGCACCACGCTTCCTTCCTGTCGCCGCCCGGTAACGACAGTGGTGCCCCAGGCGGAAACCGGCGCCGTGATGCCGTGCGCGGCGAGCACTTGCATGAGGTAAACCGCGCCGAGCGAGGCATGCGACGAGATAATGACATGTTGCCCATCCCGGATGTTCGGGGCCAGCGCGTCCATTACGGTCTTGTGCCCGTAGGCGGGCAAAGCAATCACCAGCACGTCATTCTCGGTGGCGAGTTGCCGGGCCGATTGCGCAATGGCAGGTGAAAACTCGGCTTTGAGCGCACCGGTTGCTTGCAGGGGCGCAGCGTGCAGTGTTTCGGTTCCCGCACCGGTGGGGGACCACAACATCGGTGCATGGCCGCGTTCATGCAGAAATGCCGCCGTGCCAAACGCAATCGAGCCCGCACCGGCAATTCCTATACGCAGAGAAACCGTCATGTGTCGGCCTGCGGCCGGATCGGATCGCCCAGAACATGCATCAGCCGGTTGGCCCAGCCAAAGAGAGCCGAGGACAGGATCAGATCCAGGATTTCCTCATCTGACAGACCGGCTTTGCGCAGCGCGGCCATCTCACCAGGGCCGGCAGCCGGAGGCGCCTCGGCTGATCTTCGGGCGAAATCGAAGATCGCGCGGTCCCTGTCTTGCAGGTCGGCCCCTTCACCCTTGGAAAACAACGCGTCAGTGACGGTTGTGTCCTTTTCAAGCTTGGCGTGACGGTCAGCGTGAACGGCGGCGCAATAGATGCATCGGTTGACCATCGACGCCGCCAGGGCCCCAAGCTCCCGTTCGGCACGCGACATGCCGCCCGGATCGTACATGATCGCGTTGAACAGCGGTGAACGCACCGCCAGGCTTTCCACGTCATGGGCCAGTGTCAGAACATAGTCGGACACCTTTGTGTTGGACGGTGTTACCTGAAGGGCCTGCCTCTGCTCGGGCGTTGCCTCGTCCAGTCTGACCGGAGTCACGCGTGGCCGCCAGTGCGGCACGTTGCGTGTGAACTTGTGAATGACCCGGCTCATGTCTCGGGTTCCTGCATCAGGCGCAGTCCGGCGATAACGCGGATCTGATAGGCGAGGAACGCCACGAGTTCGCAGAGCCGAACGATATCGGCATCCGCAATGCCTGCGGACTGGAGCCCATGGATATCCTCTGCCACAACCTCGCGGGTCCGGTTGGCAACCTTGTCAACAAAACCCAGAACACCAGCCAGCTCGGGAACAAAGGCACCGGGTTCGGCAAGGGCGGCCCTGTCCCCGGCCCCGGCGATATAGTGGTCTGCCAGAATGTCGTCTCCGGCCTGCCGCGCCACCCGGGCGGCAAGAGCTGCCCGCAAATCATGCGGGAAAGCTCCGAAATCCCTCGGACGCAGAACCGCATCTTCGGCTGCCTGGCTCATCTCGAAGATGTTGCTTCTGCTGGCGGTTGCCTGGGCCAGACCGCCGTGTTGTGTCACTCCCGCGGTCTTCAGAATCGTTGTTTCGAAATCGGTCATGCCACCCGACCTTCCCGCTTTTGCGCGTCAGCCTCAAGCTCTGTCGCTTCCCACTCGTCCCCCAGCAACTCCGGCTTGGCATAGTCCTGCATGCCTTTCCAATGGGCCTGGACATCTTCGGAATAGAGCGTGGCGGCAATCTCGCGTGACAACCACGCCGCGCCGTCGCTGATCCCGGGGATGTCGCCGCTCACCTTGCCAAGGCTTGCCGACGCGCCGTAGTTGAAACAATAAACATGCCCGAGCCAGGGTGCCGAACCCGGCACCTTCTCGCGAAAAGTGAAATCCGGGTTGAGATAGTGAAAGCGCCCGAGATCGCCGGATTCCTCGCCCTCGGGTGGAGTGTAGACGTCTTGCCAAAGCAGGATTTTTCCGGCGGTGTCACCGAATTCGGTTCGCGCCATCGGGTCAATGACGAATCCGGTTCCCAGGATCACGAAATCGGCGTCATAGGACGTGCCGTCGGCAAAATGAATGACCGCCCCGTCGCCGCTCTGTTCAATGCGCGTGGTGGCCTTGCCAAAGTGAAAAAACGCATTGGAATGACGACTCACCCGGAGCGTCGACCCTCGCGGCGACGGGGTTTGCGTCGCGAAACTGTATTGCATGAACCGCCAGCGCCATTCGTCCGGCATCGCGGCGAACCCGGCGGTAAAGCCGAAACTGCCGATGCCCATCATCTTGTTGATCGTCGGCATTTCCTTGCGCCGGATCAGGTGGCGCACTTCTGCTGCCCCATGTTCGAGCGCCTCGGCCGCATTGTCCACCGCCGAGGCCCCGACCCCGATGACCGCGACACGCTTGCCGCGAAGGCGCGCAAAATCAATCTCGTCAGCGCTGTGCGCCCAGAGGTGGCGCGGCAGATCCTGGATGAAATCAGGAATATTCGGGCCGCCCGTGCCGTCGCGTCCGGTCGCAAACACAAGCTTGCGGGTCAGAATGGTCCCCTCTTCGGCCCCCGAAACCGTCAGGCGCAACAAATCCCCATCCGGTTCGACCTGATCGACAGAGATCCCGTTCTCCACCGGAACACCCAGAACGTCGCGATACCAGACCAGGTAGTCCATCCACATCGGGCGTGGAATCTTGTCGAGGTCCGCCCAGGCTTTCGTGCCGAATTGTGCACGAAACCACGCCTGAAAGGTCAGGGCCCCATGACCAAATGCCGGCCCCGTCAGTGTCTTGGGAGAACGCAAGGTCTCCATCCTTGCATAGCCGAGCCACGGTCCCTCGCGCCCCTTGGCCGCGCGGTCCAGCACGCGAACATTCTTCATCCCCCCCGTCGACAGCGCAAACCACGCGAGTGTCCCGCACATCCCGCCGCCAATGATCACGACATCGGACACGCCGTCCCGGGGCGGCACCCACTCATTTCCGGGGTAGCAGAGAAAATCCAGATCCTCTTTCAACCGCGCTTCCAGCGCAGGCAGGCCCTTTGCGTCGATGGGCGACAGATCGTCATTGCTCATGGTGTGATCCCTCGAAGTCCGTGTCCAGGTCGCGCATCACACTGTCTCTTGTGTCCAGGTCGGATGCAACTCGTCAATATGAAAGGCGTGGACATGCCGGTTATGCGGCCCGACGGCGGGAATGCTTTTCAGATGGGGATGATCAGCGGGTAGCTCGGGATGGATATGATCCCGCTCCAGCGGGTCGCGCGCAGGCCAGAGCGACATGCCCAGCGTCGTCACCACGGCACATGCCCCGGACAAAATCAGGAGCGACATCTCGAGCGCGGCAAAGCCACCCAGCCAGCCGGCCAGCGGATAGGCCACCAGCCACCCCGCGTGGCTGACCGAAAACTGCGCGGCGAACACCGCCGGTCGGTCGGCGCTGACGGCAGAGCGCGTGATCACCAGCCCACCAGGGGTCAGAACAAGCGAGGACGCAGCACCAAAAGCCCCCCAGATCAACGCCAGAACGGAAAAAGAAGGCGGTGACGAGAGCGCAAATCCGGCGCCCACGAACGCAAAGCCATAGGCGCCGGCCAGCATAACCGTTCTTTCAGATTTCCATGTCAGCAAACGCGGCACGGCGATGGCGCCCAACACCGCACCCAGGCCGTAAAAGGCCATCAGGATCGGAAAGAAACCTTCGGCATCCCCCAGCCTCGCACCCGCATAAACGACCGAATTGACCAACACCCATGCCATGGCCAGCGACAAGGCGAAATTCAGCAGGAACAACCCGCGCAGCCGCGGCGTTCCCGCGTAAATCCGCAGGCCGAGGCTGGCGCGTTTCAGGAAAGAACCCTTTCGCGCGGATGGTGTCCGCGGCGGATAGACGGTCATCACAAGAGCCGCGACAGAGCCCAGAAAGGCAAGCGCCGCCACGAGGAAAAGCGTCTCTCCGCGGGCAACATTCAACAGGGCCGCCGCGATAACCGGGCTGAACACGGCTTCCAGCGTATAGGCGATACGCGACCAGGCCAGCGCCTTGGAATAGGTTTCCTCCTCGGGGAGGATATCCGGAATGACCGATTGAAAAAGCGGCGTAAACCCCGAGGCCAGAACGAAAAACGCAAAGGCCAACCCGGCCACCTGCCAGGTTTCGGTTGCAACCGCCATGGGCAGCAACAAAAGCATGCGCCCCATGTCCAGAAGCACCATGGCACGCTTGCGTGACACGCCGGCCAGAATGGTTTCGGCAACCGGAGCCAGGCCCACATAGGCCACCATCTTCAGCGCCAGAAGCATGCCCAGCACCTGCCCGCCAGCGGCCGCCCCACCAATTCGGTAGGCCGTCAAGGACAGGGCGACGGTCAAAAGACCCACTCCCAAAAGCGAGCAGATCTGGGCCGCGAAAAGCCGGCGAAACGATGTGTTCGCAAGAGGACTGCTCACAGCATCAGACGTCCTTTTTGGCTTCCGGTCCGGGGGCAAATTGCTCTGCCGCCGGAACAGCTTGATGGCATTTGAGTCACCATGCCGCGCCCAACACCGAGTTGTCCACCACCATGACGTCGAACCTGGCCAACCTCACAGGGGGTCAAAACCAATAGCTTTCGAAAACCCATCGGAACGCCGAAGGCCGGGCCGGCCTGTTCGAACCATCGCGTCATGGCGGTGAAGGTTGCGACCGATAAACGCGGACACCAGGTGGAGCAGGTCGGCGCGACGGGATCACCCTCGACGAAGCCTGGAGACCACCAAGGGCACGAAACTCGAATACTCCTCTACCTTTTTCCGCCCAAACGGCCGGGGCAAATCAAGACGGTAATATGAAAGGAGTGGCGGACCGAGGATCATCCAAATAAACAAATCTTCTCGTTGATTTAAAACGTTTTAATTCAAAAATATTGATAGTGCACCACACTTCATACCACATGAGGCTTTCAGCTAACTCGAATAGAGAGACCGTTGCATAGAATAGTATGCCGTCTTTATCTCATTCAAAGGTCCTAGTGCAGTCTTCCCTTCACTTACGCTGCCATAGCGTGCGGTCAGGAATGTGCCGAGCTTCTTGGTAGCCAGCTCGCTTTCGCCGCGCTCTTCATAGGCCGCGAGAATTGCCAGGAAAAGCGCTTTGGTTTCATCTTCTGCTTCCACCAAGCCATCGTGTCGAACCCTGTCGGCACGTTCGTGCCGTGTCTTCGGCTCATTGGTGAACAGCACGTAGCTGAGAACGTCGAACAGGTCGCTGTCGGGTGCATCCACAAAGGCGAACGCAAGTCGATGGCTGCAGTCCAAACGGACCAGCGCGATTCAGTCTGGGGTAACTCAGAGTAAGTGCGGTGCAAGGGGCCAGTC
>CAYGNE010000003.1:0-76382 GCA_964351155.1 uncultured Rhodobacterales bacterium
GGTCAGGCCCTGATACATGGTGAAGGCCTGGTTGGAGGCCGAGAACATCTCGCCGACGGCCGTTCCGATGACATAGGGCATGTTCTGCCCGCCAAATTCCTCGGGCATGTCCAGGCCGGTCCAGCCACCTTCCTTGACCTGTTCGAACGCTGCCTTGAAGCCGGTCGGAGTCCGTACAACGCCATTCTCCATCGTGCAGCCCTCGGTGTCGCCAACGGCGTTCAGCGGATGCAACACTTCGGATGTCAGCTTGCCGGCCTCTTCGAGAATGGCATAGGTGAAATCCGCCTCCAGCTCTTCATAGCCGGGGATATTCTGGTCAGTAACTTTCAGAACGTCATGCAGGACGAACTGCATGTCTTTGGTTGGGGCGGTGTACTGTGTCATTGGGTGGATTCTCCAGTCTTGGGAAAAGTCTTATTCGGCAGCTTTCTCCGAAGATGACATAGAGGCGATAATCTGCTCACCCCACTTCAACTGCTCGCGCAAGTCGTCAATGGTTTCGGTCAGTTCATCGCGTTGTGCAATGAGATCCTCAAGGCGGGCCTTGGCGATTTCATAGGTCTGCAACAGCTGTGTGTGCTGTTGGTCGCCCATGTCATAGAGGTCCAGAAGCTGGCGGATTTCTTCCAGGCTGAAACCGAAACGCTTGCCGCGCAGGATCAGTTTCAGGCGCGCTCTGTCGCGTTTGGTGAAAAGCCGCTTCTGACCTTCCCTGTGCGGGAACAAAAGCTCTTTGGATTCATAGAAACGCAAAGTGCGCGGTGTCACGTCGAACGCGTCGCACATTTCACGAATTGTCATCATATGTTCGTTCATCGGAGTTCTCTCTGCTTCCATCCTTGCTGCGCTAGGTGTGGCGGCATGGCTGCGTTTACAACACGTAGCTGACGTTTACGTAACTCGGACGCTGCGTCACTTTTGAAAATGACGTTGGATCACGTTGGCCATTGGGTTCGGTTTGCGGCGATCCTTGCGTCGTCTCGACTTATTAAGTCTCTGAATCACAAGTGAAAGAGTGGTTTTCACCGTGAATCAGGGTCACCTGGGATCATGACAGGGATTTGGCTGTCTGGTCCCGCATTGTTTTCAGTTCCTGCATAGCCTCTTCCAGATTCTGGCGTTGCTGCTCCAGTTCCTTCATCTGCCGGTCGGCCATTTCCACAAACAGCTGCATCTGGGCTGCGTTGCCTTCATTCTCGTAGATCAAAAGCCACTGGCGGATTTCTTCCAACTGGAAGCCGTATTTTCGTCCCCGCAGGATCAGCTTCATCCGCGCGCATTCGCGCGGGCCGTAAAATCGGGCGCGGCCGTCGCGCACGGGTTGCAGCAGTTCAATGTATTCGTAGTACCGTAGAGTACGCGGAGTTACATCAAACCTGGCGCACATTTCCTTGAATGACAAAGGCGTGTCTGTCATGTGTTCCTCTCTCCAACCAAGCAAACCGTAAGATGATGTTGGGTCAAGCGCAACAGCCGGGCTTGCCCTTTCGTTGTCCGGCTGACCATAAAGGCGGACAGTGCATTCCCAAGGCAGGCGAACATGGTCGAAAAAGCAACGCTAGCGAGGCAGTTCATCGAGGCGATTCCGCATGCCAAGGCGCTCGGCATGCACCTGACCGACATAGGCGATGGCACTGCACGGATCGAAATGCCTTATGATGCCCGCCTGATCGGAGATCCCAAAACCGGAGTAATCCATGGCGGTGCGGTGTCGGCGATCATGGATACCTGTTGCGGGGCGGCCGTGATGAGTCACCCGTCCGCACCGGGCGGCACGGCGACGATCGATCTGAGGATCGACTATATGCGTGCGGCGACTCCGGGGCAGTCCATCGTCACGACGGCAACCTGTTATCACATCACCCGCAATGTCGCCTTTGTTCGCGCAACGGCCGTGGATAACGATACTGATCGACCCGTGGCAACGGCCACCGGGTCCTTCACCGTGGAGGGAAAGTAATGCCGCGCCCCCGACCCGAACCCATGCAGGTCGTAAAACAACGGCGTGACGCCGCCTTGCACGCACTGGTGGAAGGTGTTCCGTACATCCGGTTTCTCGGTATCGATTTCGAACGTCGAGGAGATGAATTGACCGGGCTTTTGAACTTTGACGACAAACTGATCGGCAATCCGTTCCTGCCGGCAATTCACGGTGGCGTGACTGCAGCGTTTCTGGAAACCACCTCGATTATCACACTCAGCTGGTCGGTCTTGTGGCCCGACATCGAATCCGGCGCCATCGATCTGGAGCAAATGGCGGCAGGCGATCTGCCAAGATTACCCAAGACCATCGACTTTACCGTGGATTATCTGCGGTCTGGGCTGCCGCGCGATGCCTATGCACGGGCGACAGTCTGCAGGTCCGGGCGTCGCTATGCGTCGGTCCGGGTCGAGGCGTGGCAGGACAACCGGGACAAGCTGTACGCGCAGGCAACAGGCCATTTCCTGATGCCCGGCAGGGACCGGACGAACGGTGTCTGACATGCCCGCACAGATCACGCATTCGCGTGTTCTGAAGATCGCAGTACCCATTGTGATTTCCAATGCCACGGTTCCGATTCTCGGGGTCGTGGACACTGGTGTGGTGGGCCAGATGGGTCTGGCTGCTCCGATCGGTGCCGTTGGCATCGGTGCGGTGATCATTTCGTCGCTGTACTGGTTCTTTGGTTTCCTGCGCATGGGAACCACCGGGTTGACCGGCCAGGCTCTGGGTGCGGGTCGCGACGATGAGGTGACCGCGCTTCTGATTCGTACGATCCTTGCCGGGGCGGCGGGCGGGCTGTTGATTGTCATCTTTCAGAAACCGCTGTTTCACCTGACATTCCTTTTGTCTCCCGCCAGTTCCGAGGTCGAAACTCTTGCACGGTCCTATCTTGCGATCCGTGTCTGGTCGGCCCCGGCAGCCATTGCCACTTTCGGCCTCACCGGTTGGTTGATCGCGCTCGAGCGCACACGCGCGGTTCTGGTCCTGCAGCTGTGGATGAACGGCCTGAACATGGTTCTGGACCTTTGGTTCGTGTTGCGGCTGGACTGGGGTGTCGACGGGGTTGCCTTCGCAACATTCCTTGCCGAATGGAGCGGGCTGGCTGTCGCCCTGTGGCTCTGTCGCGGCGCATTTGCCGGACCGGCCTGGCGCGACTGGGCACGGGTGTTTGACCGCGAAAGGTTGCGTCGGATGTTGGTCGTGAACGGCGACATCCTGATCCGATCGGTGTTTCTCATGGGCATTTTCGTATCGTTCCTTTTCATCGGTGCGGATTTCGGCGATGTCACTCTGGCAGCCAATCAGATCCTTTTGCAGTTCATCGAAATCACAGCCTATGCGCTCGACGGATATGCCTTTGCCGCCGAGTCGCTGGTCGGGCAGGCGGTCGGCGCTGCCAGTGTACCCCGATTGCGGCGCAGCATCTTTGTCGCGTCGCTCTGGGCTGTCGTCGGAACAGTTCTGATGTCGTTGGTCTTTGCGGTTTGGGGCGAACCGATTGTCGACCTGATGGCTACGTCACCCGAAGTGCGTGTCGAAGCCAGACAATACCTGAACTATATGCTTCTGGTGCCCGTTTTGGGGGTGGCAAGCTGGATGCTGGACGGCATTTTTACCGGAGCCACCCGGACAGCGGACATGCGAAACATGGCGATACTGTCCACCGGGTTGTTCGTCATCGCGGTTGTCATTCTGGTGCCGATCCATGGCAATCACGGCTTGTGGGTGGCGTTCCTGTTTTCTTTTGTCGCCCGCGGCGTGACGCTGGCGACGCGTTATCCTGCTCTGGAGCGGGCTACCGCGGCCGGGATGTCCTAGAGCAGTTCCAGAACCCGCTCCGGCGGCCGACCGATCACGGCCATCTTGTTTGCCAATGCGATGGGGCGCTCGATCAGGATAGGGTGTTCGGCCATCGCCTGCATCAGCGTGGCATCATCATCCGATTTGCCAAAACCGAGTTCGCGAAACAGTTTTTCGCCGGGTCTCATCATGTCGATCACCGGTGGATGGCCAAGAGCGGCCCATACCCGTTGGATTTCTTCAAGACCGGGCGGGTCCTGCAGATAGCGGCGTTCGCGCACCTGCGCGCCGCGCTCAATCAGCAATGCCAATGCCTGCCGCGATTTCGAACAACGGGGGTTGTGCCAGAATTCGATCACAGCCAGTCCTCTCTTTTGCAGCCGACAGCTTCGGAGACATTTCCATATCCATCCTGCGCCAACAACCGGTCCAGACCGTTGATGATCTCGGTCGCGAGCGACAGGCCACCATAGACCAGTGCGGTGTAAAGCTGAATCGCAGATGCCCCGGCGCAGATCTTGGCATAGGCCTGTTCGGCGGACCCTACGCCACCGACCCCGATCAGGGGTATACCTCCCTCCAGCAGTTTGCTCAGGCGGGCCAATACCCGGGTCGATTTCTCAAACAATGGCGCACCGGACAATCCACCGGTTTGGTCCCTGTGGGCGCTGCGCAGCCCGTCGCGTGACAGGGTGGTGTTGGTCGCGATCACGGCGTCAATACGCGAGTCAAGCGCAACATCGGCAATGTCGGCAAGCTCCGCCTCTGACAGGTCCGGCGCGATTTTCAGGAACACAGGGATGGGCCGGGTCAAGGCGTCCCGGGCGGCGATAACGCCGGTCAAAAGCGCGGCAAGGGCCGTTTTGCCCTGCAGATCACGCAATTTTTCGGTGTTGGGTGATGACACGTTCACCGTCGCGAAATCCAGGTTTGCCCCACAATGGCTCAGAACGCGGGCAAAATCATCTGCGCGGTCCGAACTGTCCTTGTTGGCCCCGAGGTTGAGCCCGATCACCGCGTCATTGGGGCGGTTTGCCAGGCGGGATCCGATGGTTTCCATCCCGTCATTGTTGAACCCGAAACGGTTGATCGCGGCGCGGTCTTCGTTCAGTCGAAAGAGGCGCGGTCGCGGATTGCCGGCCTGCGGGAGCGGCGTTGCCGCGCCAACCTCCAGGAACCCGAACCCCGATCGCGCCAGCGGCATCAGAGCCTCTGCGTTCTTGTCAAAACCGGCAGCCAGGCCGACCGGGTTTGGCAGCTGCAATCCCGCTACGTTACAGCGCAGCCGGTCGGTCGAAACGGTGCCGTGTGTTGGAGCGAACCCCATCTTCAATGCTTTCAAGGCGAGGCCATGCGCGGTTTCCGGATCGATCCGGCGCAGCGCGGCCAAGCCAAGCTTTTCCAGCGTGTTCATGTCATATCGTCCGGGAACATGTGAACACCTTCGACCAACGGCAGCGGTTTGGCCCAGATCACCGCGTCCAACCTGAGCGCTCGATAGAGGGGCGGAAACAGCGCTCCGCCGCGCGAGGACTCCCATTTCAAGGCCGCGCCCATGGCCTTGGTGTCAATCGCCAGCAGAACCAGGTCGTCTGAGCCGGCAAAATGCCGGGCGGCAGTTTCCGCCGCTTGTTCCGCAGTTGAAAAATGCACGAAACCGTCGGCCACATCCACCGGAGCGCCCGGTGATTCACCGTGGATTTGCAGCGCGGCCCACTCTTCAGAACGGAAAATCTTGTAGATCAGCATGGCGGCGGTGATGCCCCGGGCGAATGTGCGGGTCAAGCGGCTTTCCGTGACGCCACTCCCCCTTTGACTTGCGCATGAAAGCAGCGCAGGCTCCGCTCAACTCAATAGTGAAACCTGGGAGACTCACATGCTGACCCGCCTCATGACATCTGTCGCCGTGCTTGGAATGACCGCCGGAGCGGCCTTTGCGGATTATACGCTGACAATACTGCATACCAACGATTTTCACGCCCGGTTTGAACCGATCAGCAAGTATGACAGTGGCTGCAGTGCAGAAGACAACGCCGAAGGCAAATGCTTTGGCGGCACCGCGCGTCTTGTGACAGCCATTGCCGATGCCCGGGCGCGGTCGAACAATTCCATTCTGGTGGACGGTGGTGACCAGTTTCAGGGCACGCTTTTCTATACCTATTACAAGGGCAAGGTCGCGGCCGAGATGATGAACAAGCTCGGTTATGACGCCATGACGGTCGGCAATCATGAATTCGATGACGGGCCGGAAGTTTTGCGGGGGTTCATGGATGCCGTTGGCTTTCCGGTTCTGATGTCAAATGCGGACTATTCCGGCGAAGAACTCCTGGCCGGGAAACTGCTGAAATCCACTGTGATCGAACGCGGCGGTGAAAAGCTTGGCCTGATCGGCCTGACGCCCGAGGATACCGGCGATCTGGCCAGCCCGGGGCCAAATATCGTTTTCACCGACCCGGTAGCGTCCGTTCAGGCCGAAGTGGACCGGCTTACGGCGGAAGGCGTGAACAAGATCATCGTTCTCAGCCATTCCGGTTACGCGGTGGATCAGCGGGTCGCGGCGGAAACCACGGGTGTGGATGTTATCGTCGGCGGTCATTCCAACACGCTGCTCAGCAATACCAGCGATCGCGCGGCAGGACCTTACCCAACCATGGTCGGCGATACGGCCATCGTGCAGGCCTATGCCTATGGCAAGTTTCTTGGGGAGTTGAATGTGACATTCGACGACGGCGGTAACCTGATCCAGGCAGTTGGCGAACCACTGATCATGGATGCGACCGTGACCGAAGACGACGGAACCGTCGCACGCATTGCGGAACTGGCCCAGCCGCTCGAAGAAATCAGGAACAAGGTCGTGGCCGCAGCCGCCGCCCCGATCAACGGTGATCGGGAAGTCTGCCGTGTGCAGGAATGTGAAATGGGCAATCTCGTGGCCGATGCCATGCTGGACCGGGTTGCGGATCAGGGGGTGACCATCGCGATTGCCAATTCCGGCGGGCTGCGTGCCAGCATAGACGCTGGCGATGTGACCATGGGCGAGGTGCTGACGGTGCTGCCGTTCCAGAACACACTCTCGACTTTTGAAATCAGCGGGCAGGGTATCATCGAGGCGCTTGAAAACGGCGTCAGTCAGGTCGAAGAGGTCAAGGGACGCTTTCCGCAGGTCGCCGGGATGAAATTCACCTGGGATCCGTCAGTGGCCCCGAACGAAGGCCGCGTGACCGAAGTGATGGTGGCGAGCGAGGCCGGATTCGTTCCAATCGATCCCGCCGCCACCTATCTGGTTGTCACCAACAACTATGTTCGCAATGGCGGCGATGGCTACAAGATGTTTACCGGAGACGACAAAAACGCATATGACTTTGGCCCCGACCTCGCTGACGTGACCGCCGAGTACCTGGAGGCGAACAAGCCATACCAGCCGTACACCGATGGCCGGATCGTGCGAAAATAAGCTCAGTCCGACAAGCCGGGCCACAATTCCGGATCGAGACCACGAATGAGTGGCGCGAGTTCTTCGGCGAACTCGCGCCATTTTCCTACCGAGTGCGTGTGGACAGGCTGGCGCAGCTGCATGGCGCTCATCGTCAGGACCTGTCCCGCATGTTCATTTGGGTTGGCCATTTCTTCGCGCCAGTCGAGCGCGCAGAAAGCAGCCATGCTCTGCCCTGCCGACGCCACATCTGACACCATGGCTTCATAGGCCACATCGAGGATTTGCCCGGGCAGGATGGTTCGCCAATGAGCCATCATCCGCGCGTACAGGTTGAACCGATGCGCCATTGCCGAAAGATCATAAGTGTAATTCAACGCGGTGCCGCTGAAGCGCCCTTGCCACATGGACAACGCGATATCGCGTGGGTCACGTGTGATGTTAATGATCCGGCAATGGGGGTAAGCGGATTTCAGAAACCCGATCAGCCAGTAGTTTTCCGGCATCTTGTCGACATAAGCGCGAGTATCTTCGGATAGGTTCGGCATCATTGCCTTGTCGCCGGCACGAAATGCCTCGATCGCGGCAAGGTCAAATGGCAGGTCCAAGTCGATCACCCGCTGCAAAAGGCTTCCCGCAGCAGTACGTTCTCCCAACGCCGTAACTTCGGGATGCGCGCCGAGTATGGCTTCGGCCAGAGTGGTTCCGGATCGTGGCAGTCCGAGAACATAAACTGGAAGCGGGGACTGGCCCTGCGACTCGAAGGTCGCAATCGGCGAAGCAAACCGCGCAATCAGTTTCTCGACCAAGGCAGCATCGAGACGTCGATCATATGGTAAAATCAGAGCCATCTCGCGGTTTGCCGCGGCGCGCTCTGTTCTGGCGGTTTCTTTGTCGCCTGCCTGGGCGGCAATCCTGGCGCGTGCAAAATGCAGACTGGCGCGCGCCGTGGATTTCCTGGGTGCCACACTCAGGGCGGTCAACGCTCGAACATCAAGCTCGCGGTTTTGTTCCGACGTTTGTATGGCGGCGAGTTGTTCTATTGCCTCGGCGTCGTTGGGTGCGATTTCAAGCGCGGCACGAAAAACCTCAACCGCTTCATCAGTTCGTCCGCTTTCAACAAGATGCATTCCAAGCCGCAACCGGGCTCCGATGTGAGCTGTATCAATTGAAATGGCTCGCCTGACGGCTGCCTCTGCTTCGTCCACACGCAACTGGCGAGCCAGTGGAAGACTGATACTCACCAGTGTTTCCACGTGGTTCGGGTTGAGTTCCAGAGCGGCCTCGTAGTCCGTAAGGGCGGCGTCAATCCTGCCCGAACGTTCCCGGATCAATGCGCGCAGTCTGTAGTCTCGCGCTTTTTTTGGTCCAGAGTCGATTGCGCGGGTAATCGCCTGCTCCGCCTGAGGAAAGCCACCACCAGCCATATGGCATTGAGCAAGCAGGTACCAGGCATCGCCATCATCGGGCGATTTCTGAGTAAGCGGTTCAAGTAGGTTTCGGGCCGTTTCGTGCCGTTGCAGCAGAATAAGCGTTTGCGCCAGGTTGCGCCGAGCATCCGTGAAGCCGGGATTGATCTTCAGCGCCTTCTGAAACATCGGCACAGCTTCGCGGTGCCGGCCCAGTGCCGAGAGCGACACACCTGCAAGATTTGGCCAGTTGGCGTTCTGCTTTTCCCTGGCCATGCCGACTTTGGCGGACTTCAGCGCCGCCTTGTGGCCGGTGGGTGCAATCTCGGTTCGGGTGGGGGGCATCGTTGTTGTCGGCACCTGCTTGGGAGTATACTACATGTCGTGCATTCTGGTGCCATGTCAACTGCGGGGGCAAGACGCCCCGAGCCATTCGTGCGGCGGCTGTTTGGAGTTTTTTGGGATAAATGTGCGGACGATTTGCAACGACCTTGCCCAGTGATGCGATGGCCCGGTTGTTTGCGGCACAGCCCGCGAACGACTTGCCGGATGTGCCGAATTTCAATGTATGCCCGACCAATAACGTTCACGTCGTGCGAAGATCGGAAGGTGGCCGGTATCTGGTGGCAATGCGTTGGGGCTTTGTCCCGCACTGGTACAAGAGTGAAAACGGCGGGCCGCTTCTGATCAATGCTCGGGCTGAAACGTTGGCCGAAAAGCCGGCCTTCAAGGCCGCCAGTCGCGAACGACGGTGCCTGATTGTTGCAACCGGGTTTTTCGAATGGACCAAGGATGGGGAAGGAAACCGCCTGCCATGGTACATCCGGCGTCGGGACAACGAACCGATCGCCTTTGCGGGGATCTGGCAAAACTGGGGCCGGGACGATCCGATATCGACCTGCGCCATCGTCACGACGGCCGCAAATCAGGACCTGTCGGAAATCCATCACCGCATGCCGCTGATCCTTGAACCGGAAACATGGGCTCTTTGGCTGGGCGAATCCGGCAAGGGCGCGGCGCGGCTTATGCAACCGGGCGCACAAGGCATTCTCGCATTTCACAGGGTGGGCACGGCGGTGAATTCCAACCGGGCCGGCGGAGAGGCGTTGATCGCGCCCGTTGATGTCGGTTGATCCGTCCCAATCGGGTCTTTCGCCGCAAGGCCGCGCGCGCTAGAGGGGGGACATGCCGCACCGATTTGACACCCTGTCCGCCTTGCTGAATCACGGGTTTGATTCTGTGATCGATGTGCGGAGCCCGGGTGAATTCGCCGAAGACCATATACCCGGGGCCATCAACCTGCCGGTGCTGAACAATGATGAACGGGCCGAGGTGGGAAAGGTATATGTTCAGCAGAGCCCGTTTCTTGCCCGCAAGCTGGGCGCGGCGATGGTTTTTCGAAATTCGGCGCGCCATGTCGAAACCACGTTGCGGGATCATGACGGTGCCTGGCGGCCGCTGGTCTATTGCTGGCGCGGTGGGCAGAGGTCAGGTTCTTTTTGCTGGATTCTGCAACAGATAGGATGGCGTTCGGAAGCGGTCGAAGGCGGTTACCGAACCTATCGCCGAATGGTCAACGACGCGTTGTACACGACTGACTTGCCCCACCGGCTGATAGCATTGGACGGTTATACCGGAACCGCAAAGACCGATTTGCTGTACCGGCTCGCAGCGCGTGGCGTTCAGATGCTGGATCTCGAAGGGCTGGCCGGTCATCGCGGATCGCTTCTCGGGCGAAAACCCGGAGGCCAACCAAGCCAAAAGGCATTCGAGTCCGCCTTGGCAGTTGCGTTGAACAATCTGGATCCGCTCCGGCCGGTTCTGATCGAAGCGGAGTCGAGCAAGATCGGCGAGAGGATTGTCCCTCCCAGCCTGTGGAGCAGGATGAAAACCGCGCCGCGTATACAACTTTCTGCCCCGATCGAGGCCCGAACGCAGTATCTTGTGAAGGCCTATGATGACATTCTTTCGGATGCCGACCAGCTGCGCCACCTTCTGGGAATGCTGCGGGCCTATCGCGGGAATGCTGTGGTCGATGGTTGGTTCGAGTGCATCGAGCAGGGCGACAAGCCCGGGCTGACACGTGCGCTGATGGATCAGCATTACGACCCTGCCTATGACAAATCTTGCAAGGCCGTCGGCGCAAGAAACGTTGCCGAACTGGAGATTTCCAGATTGGACGACGTCGGTCTGGACGATGCAGCATCCCGGATAGAGCAAGCGATCGAGACCGCTTTTCAGTCCGCTTTGAGCGAGATCTGACCGGTGTCGCCGGTCAGCCAACCGATCCGTGATGCCGGGTATCCGGCAACCTGCAGTTTTCTGACAACGCCATCCGCTTGAGAAGCGTCAACAGCGGCGAGCAAACCACCGGCGGTCTGGGGATCATAAAGAAGGTCCGCCTTGCCGCCTTCCGGCAAATCGGGAACCAGTGCCCGGTTCTCTGCAAAAATCGAGGATCGCATGCCGGCGGCGGCCATTTCTTCGGCTCCGTCCATCACGGGTACCGCATTCAGATCGATCACGGCACCGGTATTCGAAGCCTCGCACATTCCCTGCAGATGCCCGATCAGACCGAAGCCGGTCACGTCGGTCATTGCTCGAGCCCCAGCCAGTGCCGGTGTGGCGTCGGCCTGTGACCGGGTCATGTGGTTCAGGGCGGCAGCGATCCACGCGCCTTTTGCCTGTCCGGCCATGTCTGCGGCCATCAGGATGCCACTGCCCAGCGGTTTGGTCAGGATCAGAATGTCGCCGGGTCTGCCACCCGCAAGCGTGATCGGGTCGGTTTCGCACAAACCTGTTAGCGCGAAGCCGATGGTCAGTTCGCTGCCTATTGAAGTATGACCCCCAACAATTTCGGCACCGGCTTCGTGCATGACCGCTGTTGCCGCCTGCATGATCTCTGCCAGTGTTCGGGACTGCAATTCCCGGGAAAGACGGGGCAGGATGACTGTCGCTGTCGCCGCCTGGGGCACGGCTCCCATAGCCCAGATATCGCCAAGTGCGTGGATTGCGGCAATGCGGGCCATGAGCACCGGATCATCGACAAGCGCGCGCAAGTGGTCCGATGTCATGACCTGCCGCACCTGTCCCGTGTTCAGTACTGCGGCATCGTCGCCGGGCAAGGGGGTGACATCGCATCGCCTGTTTGTGGCAAGCGAGCTCAGCACGCCTCGCAGGGCATCGCGGCCCACCTTGGCACCGCAACCGCCACACAGAGGTTTGTCACCCAGCGCCTCTGCCAGTCCGTTGGCATGAACGCCTGGCAGCTCTGGCCCCGACATGACCGGCAGTTCGCGGAACTTGTCCATGAAATTCTGGTCGATGTGATCTTTCCAGCGCCACATCATCGGTCCGCTCAATGTGCGTCCGAACCGTTCTGCAAGGGCACTTTTTTCCCCCAGAGACACCAGTTTGAGATAGTCTTTCTGGGCTGTGTAGCCGCGCAGGGCCCCACCGCTCAGAGAGGCGCAAAGGTTGTCATAGAGCACCGGAGCCTGCCGGACCGCATAGACCCCGGCCTTGGCTCGCGGTGACTCTGTCAGATGGGCGCAATCCCCAACGGCGAATACCGACGGGTCTGTGCTCTGCAGGCGGGAATTCACCTTGATGAACCCGTCTTGCAGGGACAGGTCCGAAGCGTCGAGCCACTGATAGGCCCTTGCCCCGGCGGCACCGGTGGTGAAATCGGATGGGACTTCGCGCCCGTCCTTCAGGATGACCGCCTCTGCCGTCACCTCCGAGATGTCCGTCTGTTCAAGAACATCTACGCCCAGATGCCGCATTTGCCGCAGAATGCGCGACCGCGCCACCGGACCGACGGACGACAGAGCCTCGGCCTTGTCGATCAGCGTGATATTGGCCGTCCGGCTGCGCGCCGCCAAGGCGTAGGCCATCGCCATGATCAGTTCCGCACCGGCGACGCCGCCGCCAAGCATCGCGACGTTGGCCGGACCAGGTATTTCAACAAATTTTTGCCAGCGCTCTGCAAATACACCCAGCGGTTTCGCGGGAACCGCGTGTTCGGAAAACCCCGGCAGATCAGGCATGTCCGACGTGATACCGATGTCGATCGAACAGACATCAAACGTGATCGGCGGGCGCTCTGGCACGTGGATCTCCCGGCGATCCAGATCAATGGCCTCTGCGGCACCGAGCACGACGCGCGCACCCGCGAACCGACCGAGACGCACGAGGTCGATATCCAGATCCTCGCGCCGGTAATGCCCGGCCACGAAACCCGGCAGCATTCCCGAGTAGGGCGCGGTTGGACCCGGGTTGATCACCGTAACGCGTGCGCCGGGCAATGGACGCATACCCCACCTGCGCAGAACCAGAGCGTGGGTGTGGCCGCCGCCAACCAGAACAAGGTCTTTCGTCAGGGGAAGATCGGAACCATGCATGGCGCGGTTCTATCGGTATTCTGCAGCAGCGCAAGCGGGCAGGTTGGTCTGTCGCAGGCAGTTCCGCCCCACTACGGGATTGTGATTGTGCTTTTTGAGCGGCCTGAGTCACATTCGCTCGGGCAGACGAATGCCGCAGACCAAGGAGTGCCGCGATGCACGCAGGACCCGTGTTGATGACCGTCGCTTTGCTTTTCCTGGCGGCAACCGGATGGGCTGGCCAATTGACCGAGCGTCCCGGCTGGGTTGTCATCCCGACGGAAAAAACGTTCAAAGACCTGGTGGACGGGGTAAGAGCCGCTGCCAGGGACAACGGTATGGGCGTTGTCACAATGGCAGGCCCGACGGAAATGGCGGCGAAGCGGGGTATAATCATTCCGGGTAATCGGGTGATCGGGATTTTCAACAACGATTTCGCCGTGCGCATATTGTCCCTGTCGACGGCCGCGATGATCGAAGCACCGATACGCATGTATGTCACCGAAAACCGAGACGGCACAACGACCTTGTCCTACAAGACACCCACGCATGTTTTTGCCCCCTACATGGAAGAAGCCGGACCAGAACTGGCCGATCTGGCAGCAAAGCTTGACGAGCGTTTTGCGGCCATTTCCTCTGGTGCCACGAAATAGTCCGGCGACACGGAAAAAGGTTGCAGTGCCGGGGGTGTGCCGCAATCTGATAATCGCCCGAATTGCGGAGTTTGCTTTATGTCAGTGCCAGATCTGAGAACTGCCGATCTTGTTGCTCAAAGATTGTATGACGCCGGGTGCAGGTATGCATTCGGCATGCCGGGGGGCGAAGTGCTGACTCTCGTCGATGCGCTGGAAAAGGCGGGAATCCGTTTTGTCCTTGCCAAGCACGAAAATGCCGCAGGGTTCATGGCCGAAGGCGTGCATCATCGCGATGGCGCGCCCTGCATTCTGGTGGCGACACTTGGCCCCGGAGCGATGAACGGGGTCAACGTTGTGGCAAATGCTCATCAGGACCGGGTGCCGATGATCGTGCTTACGGGTTGCGTCGATCAGGACGACGCGCTGACTTATACCCATCAGGTCATGGATCATCAGGCGGTTTTTGAGCCGATCACCAAGGCCAGTTTCCGCCTCGGCACCGCAGGTGCCGATATCCTGGCCGACAAGGCGGTCATGATCGCAACCGACCGGCGGCCGGGGCCGGTTCATATTGACGTGCCGATCGGTGTGGCGGATGCCCCGGTCAGAGGTGAACGGTTCCGCAGGTCAGTTGCTCCTGCGCCGGTTGCGCCGAGGGGCGCAGACCTGGAACTGGCGCGCGAATGGTTGCTCCAGGCGGAGCGGCCATTGGCGGTCGTCGGGCTGGATGTATTGCATGACAAATCAACCTGTGTCCTGCAGGCATTTATCGAGCATTTCGGAATTCCCTTCGTGACGACTTACAAGGCGAAGGGCGTGATCGACGAAGGCCATTCCCTGTGTCTGGGGGCCGCCGGATTGTCTCCGCTGGCAGACCGGCATCTGCTGCCACTGGTGCAGGCAGCCGACCTGATCCTGTGCGTCGGGTATGATCCAATCGAGATGCGGCCCGGGTGGCGGGATGCGTGGGATACCAATCGCCAGAAAGTCATCGACATATCGGCGGTCCCGAATACCCACTACATGCATGGCGCGTCGCTGAGTTTTGTCGCTGATACCGGGGCGACACTCGAGGCGCTGGCCGAAGGAAAACGGGCGCGCGTTTCCTGGCCGGATGGCGCCCCGGCACAGGTCAAGACCGCATTGTCGGAGGCATTTCCGGTTGATGACGCCTGGGGCCCTGCCGCCGTGATTGACGAAGCGCGAAAGGTTTTGCCCGCTGACACGCTGGCCTCTGCGGACAGCGGGGCGCATCGCATCCTTCTGTCGCAGATGTGGGCCTGCAGTGCGCCGCGCGACCTGGTGCAATCTTCGGCGCTGTGCACGATGGGCTGTGCCGTTCCGCTGGCAATCGGCATGAAACTGGTGGAACCGGATCGCCCGGTCGTCAGCTTTTCGGGAGACGCGGGGTTCCTGATGGTCGCGGGTGAACTTTCTTCCGCTGCAGAGTTGGGAACCGCATTGATTTTCGTGGTCTTCGTCGATGCAAGTCTTGCATTGATAGAACTGAAGCAACGCCAGCGGCAGATGCCCAATCGGGGTGTCGATTTTGCGCGGCACGATTTTGCAGCCATCGGGCGGGCATTTGGTGGAAACGGCGTCAGCGTCACCACCCGCGAGGAATTGCGCAATGCGCTGACCGATGCGATGTCCTCTGACCGGTTCACAGTGATCGCCGCCGAGATCGACCGGCAGGGTTATGACGGTCGAATCTGAGATCTGAAGGGGCAACGGAGTTCGCCGCAGGCGCCAAAACGACCCATTTCGCGGCAATCTGAAGTAAGTTTCAGCAATAATTCTCGCAATGCTCACACGCGCATTCACCAATGCGCGAGCAACGGCGAATGCAATATTTCAAGAGCTTACACTTTGTTAATGCTGTTTCAGAAGCAAAACATCGCACAGGATTGGACCCTATTAATGCAGTATGATTTTTCCGGTCAGCAGGCCAGCCTGTGTCAATCGAGCAGCCTGGAGGACTGGAACGCAGCGCTGCTGGGATTTCTGGCGCATTCGGCGGTGACACCGACCCGCCTGATGGCGGTTCTCGAAGCCGAGCCCGGGTTCGCGATCGGCCACGCGGTCAAGGGGATGTTTTATCTTCTGCTGGGACGGCGGGAACTGGTGACAGTTGCGCAATCGGATCTCGCGGCGGCGCACATGGCGCTGAAAGAGGGGCAGGCAACACCGCGAGAACGGGCGTTTGTCGAGGCGCTCGACATTTGGCTGGCGGGGCGGCCGAGCGCATCGGTGCAAGTGCTGGAAAAGGTTTTGGTTGATCATCCCGAAGATGCACTTGCCATGAAACTCAGCCATGCGATCAGGTTTGTTTTGGGCGATTGTTCCGGGATGCTCCGCTCGGTCGAACGGGTGCTGCCCGCGTACAAACCCGATCATCCCGGACATGGATATCTGCTGGGTTGTCACGCCTTTGCGCTGGAGGAGAACGGCGAATTCGACCGGGCCGAGATTGCGGGCCGCCAGGCGCTCTGGACCGCCCCGGATGATGCATGGGGCTTGCACGCTGTCGCGCATGTGCACGATATGACCGGCAATGCCGCAAAAGGGCTGGACTGGCTGGCGGGGCGCGAATCCGCCTGGGCGCATTGCAACAATTTCCGTTATCATGTGTGGTGGCACAAGGCGCTGATGCATCTGGACCTTGGTCAGATCGATGCGGTTCTTGACCTGTATGATCGCGATATCCGCCACGACAAGACCGATGATTACCGGGATATCTCGAATGCAACGTCCCTTTTGACCAGGCTGGAACTTGAAGGTGTGGATGTGGGGGATCGTTGGCAGGAATTGGCCGATCTGAGCGCGGCCCGGACCCAAGACGGTTGTTTGATCTTTGCCGATCTACACTATCTTCTGGCTTTGACGGCCGAAAAACGTGAAACCGAGGTCGCAAGTATGCTGAACCGAATTCATCAGGATGCGAAGAAGTGCCAGGATGACACAGCCGTGCGGATGTCGGCCCCGGGTATCGCCGCATCAGAAGGGTTGGCGGCTTTCGGTGAGGGCAGGTTCGCCGACGCGTTCGAACGACTGTCGCAGGCAAGGGCCACGATGCAGCTGGCCGGCGGAAGCCATGCACAAAGAGACGTGTTCGAACGTCTGACAATCGACGCAGGCATCCGTGCAGGGGAACTGGATCGGGTCGAGGCGATTCTGGATAACAGGCAGGACTTGCACGGCGGGCGGGAAGATGGTTATGCCGCAGCGCGGCGTGATCTGATTTCCGCCGTGCGTGGGCAATCTGGCGCGCAAAGTGTACCGGCCGAGTGATTTTTGCAGGGACCTGATATCGAAATGGCAACCATTTCGCCCGCTTCCGATTTTGTTCCTTCCTCTGCGTCCGCACCATCGGGCGCAGTGGCGAACGCGAGAGATCCGCGGCTGGACTTCTATCGCGGCATAGCGATGTTCATCATACTTGTTGCGCATATCCCGGACAACTTCTGGGGTGGGTGGATCCCCGCACGCTTTGGCTATTCCGATGCAACAGAGATCTTTGTTTTCTGTTCGGGTATGGCTTCGGCAATTGCCTTTGGAGGGGCCTTCCTGAACAAAGGGTGGTGGATGGGAACCGCGCGCGTCGCGTATCGTGTCTGGCAGGTCTATTGGGCGCATATCGGGTTGTTCTTCTTTGTCGCCATGCTGATGGCGGCGCTGGACACTTTTGGCAGTTTCGAAAAGAGCTATGTCGACTCGCTGAATCTCGGACGGTTCTTCAAAGACCCAATGCCGCAGATCGTCGGTATTTTCACGCTGACCTATGTCCCGAACTACTTTGACATTTTGCCGATGTACCTGGTCGTACTGGCGCTGATGCCACTGTTCATGGCCCTGTCAAAACTGGGTTTCTGGGCCGTGGCCGTGGCCAGTGTTTCGATCTGGCTGGGCTCGAACGCGGGCCTGCTTGCGTTGCCGGCGGAACCCTGGTCGGAACGGAAATGGTTCTTCAATCCGTTTGGCTGGCAATTGCTGTTCTTTACGGGGTTTGCCTTTATGCGTGGCTGGTTGCCGGCGCCGCCAGTCTCGCGCGGTCTGATCTGGCTCTGCGCCGGATTCCTTGTCCTGACGGCCCCGTTCGGGTCGTGGAAAGTGTTCACGTGGATCAACGCGGCCAACCCCGATATTGGCGGTGCCTTCAGGGAAGTGTGGTCGCAGGTGCGCGGGTTCGAAGAGGCAACCGGATGGAGTGTGCGCCAGAAGACCGAATTCGGTCTTTTGCGTTACCTGCACTTTCTCGCGCTGGCTTATCTCGCCTGGGTTGTTGCTGGCGAAGGCGGCAACCGGCTGCGGGCGACAGGCGGGAGTGCCGCGGCTCAGGCCTGGCATGTTGTCCTGAATGTGATCACCAAGGTCGGACAGCAATCGCTTGCGGTTTTCGTATTCTCGATGGCTGTGGCGCGGTTGTTGGGGTTTGCACTGGACCAGATCGGACGGAACGCCGGGACGGTCGCGCTGATTAACCTGACCGGATTCACCCTGATCATCGCGGTGGCCTATATCGCGGCGTGGTTCAAGAGCCACCCTTGGCGGAGAAAGCGGGCATGAACCTTACCCGCAGACAGTTTCTGGCGACGACATCGGCCCTGGCGCTCACCGGACCGGCGGGTGCAACCGAATCCGAGCAAAATTTCGATCATGAACAAGTGGTCGCGATGGCCCGAAATTCTGCCGCCAGCGGATACGAGTTGAGACCTCAGATTCCCGAGGATTGGCGGAACCTGACCTATGAGCAGTATAAATCCATGTGGTTCCGGCCGGACGCGGCGCTGTGGCACGGCACCGAGACCCCCTATAACGTCGACTTCTTTCACCCTGGTCTCTACTTTCCGCGCGCGGTTCAGATCGCGCAGGTGGTGGATGACGTGTCCAGCCCGGTTCCGTTCGACATGTCGGGCTTTGATCATACCGACCAGTTGCCCGATCTGACGGTGGATGGCACGCTGGGATACTCGGGATTTCGCCTGCGGACGGAACTGACGGAGCAAGGCAAGAAGAACGAGTTTTGTGTCTTCCAGGGTGCGAGCTACTTCCGGGCCATAGGATTTGACCAGATCTATGGCCTATCCGCCCGTGGTCTCGCGCTCAAGACGGGCGACACGGACGGAGAGGAGTTTCCAGAATTCACCCGGTTCTGGCTGGAGCGTCCATCGCCGGGCCAGAGAAACATGGTTGTCCATGCCTTGCTGGACAGCCCGAGCGTGGCCGGCGCATACCGGTTTGACATCCAGCCGGGCCCTGCCTGTGTGATGGATGTCGAGGCGACCCTGTTTCCGCGGAAGGACCTGGAACACGTCGGTGTCGGCCCGTTGACCAGCATGTTCCTGTTCGACGAAACCAATCGCACCCGGTTTGACGATTTCCGCCCCGCGGTGCATGACAGCGACGGGCTGTTGATACTGAATGGTGCAGGTGAGATGATCTGGCGTCCGCTTGCCAATCCGAAACAGCTCCAGGTTTCGTCCTTTGTCGACAGCGGGCCGCGTGGTTTCGGACTGATGCAGCGCGCCAGAAGACTGTCGGATTTCGCCGATCTCGAGGCATTGTATCATCGCCGACCGGGCCTTTGGGTGGAACCAAGGGGGGATTGGGGGCAGGGCGCGGTCACGCTTGTTGAAATCCCCGCGGATCAGGAGATTTACGACAACATAGTGGCCTATTGGCGCCCCAAAACCCCGTTCTCGGCCGGATCTCGGGTTGATCTGTCATATCGCCTCAGCTGGTGCGCGCAGGCGCCTGTGCCGGTGGATTACCCGCGCGTCATCAACACGCGAATGGGCCAGAGGCGCAAAGGTGGGCGAATTGTCACAATTGATTTTGAGGCTCATCCCTTGCTGGAAGCCGACCCGGAGTCTTTCACAATGAGCATCAGTTCGCCCCATGTGGAAACCAGCGACGGCGTTCTGCAGCGCAACCCGGAAACCGGCGGCTTGCGCCTGGCATTCACCTTTTTCCCGGGCGAGCGGAGCATGGTCGAACTGCGTGCCCAGTTGCGAATGTCCGGCAAAATGGCCAGCGAAGTCTGGTTGTATCGGTGGACCGCGTGATGCGTGACCTGCATATCATGCCGCCGCCGGCACCTATGGCGATGCCGGTACAGGATTTTCAGGCCGCGTTCCGCGATATGAATGCCCCGGGCGCCGCGACCGTGGACGGACTTGGGATGTGGCGTTTTCTGGCTTTCAGCCCGGCGATGCTCGCGACACTGGCGCTGACCTGGATTATTCAGGGATGGTTTTCGGATCAGGGGATCAGCACGATAGAGGCAATCCTGCTTGTTCTGATCTGTTTCAACTTCTTCTGGATCGCCTTCACGGTCAGCACCGTCTGTATTGGTCTCGTGTCAATGGCGCGTCGCGACCCGCCGTCTCGTCCCGTTCCGGTCCGACCGCTGAAGGTGGCTTTGCTGATGCCGATCCACAACGAAGTACCCTGGTATGTTCTGGGTAATGCGCGATCGATGCTTGAGGAGCTCCGGGCACGGGGCGGGATGCATGAATACGCGATGTTCATCCTCAGCGATACGCAGGACGAGACGATTGCCGCGCAGGAACAGGACAGCGTTCGCACCCTGCTTGCATCGTTGTCGCCGGATCTGAAACTGTACTATCGGCGGCGAGAAAGGAACACCGACCGCAAGGTCGGCAACATCGCCGACTGGGTTGCGAATTGGGGCGCGGATTATCCGGCTATGCTGGTTCTGGACGCTGACAGCCTGATGACCGGGCGGGCAATCCTGCGTTTGACCGAGGCGCTTGCCAGTGACCCGGGGGCGGGGCTGATCCAGAGTTTTCCGCAGCTGATCGGGGCGCAATCGGTGTTTGCCAAGATGCAGCAATTCGCCAATGGCGTCTACGGGGCGGCACTTGCCGAAGGCCTTGCCCGCTGGTGCGGGCAGGAAGGGAACTACTGGGGTCACAACGCAATCATCCGCACGGCGGCGTTTGCCTCCTGCGCCGGATTGCCTCGCCTGCGCTCGCTCAGCGGACGCCAGAAGCTGATAATGAGTCATGACTTCGTCGAGGCCGGACTTCTGCGCCGGGCCGGGTGGGGTGTCCGGTTTTTGCCGCGTATTCGCGGCAGTTACGAGGAAACGCCGCAGACGCTGATCGACTACATTCTGCGTGACCGACGGTGGTGTCAGGGCAACCTGCAACATCTCAACCTGTTGTGGTCGCGAGGGTTCCGGTCGATTTCCCGTTTTCATCTGTTTCACGGGGCAGTGGGATACCTGATGTCACCGATCTGGTTTGCGTTGCTGGTCATGTGGGCGCTGATCGGAATGGGAAAGGAAGCCAGCCTTCTGACCTATTTCAGCGAAACCAATCCGCTGATGCCCAGTTGGCCCGAGATGACGGAAACCCGGCAGGTGCTGGTCATATTGCTGATGTACGCCATGTTGCTCGCCCCGAAACTGATGGGGATCGCGGCGTTGCCCCTGGCCGGAGTTCGTTTTTCCGAATTCGGCGGTGGCTGGCGGTTCGCGTTGTCGTTTGTGTCCGAGGTCATGTTGTCCATATTGTATGCGCCGATCCTGATGGTTCAGCAGATGATTTCGGTGTTTCGGACCTGGCTGGGTTTGCAAAGCGGATGGTCGCCACAGGCCAGGTCAGGCGGGCGATATGGCCTTGGCACACTGCTGGTCTGCCATTCTCTGGAAACGGTCAGCGGGGCGACGCTGGCGCTGGGCATCATGGCTGGGTTTGTCTCGCCCTGGCTATTGCCCATCGCCGTCAGCCTGCTGTTTGCCGTGCCGCTGTCTGCTCTGAGCGGCTTGTCCTTGTCGGGCCGGGCTCGGGGCTGGATGGGAACGCGCGAAGTCTATCGCGAACCGCTCATCACCCAGGCCGCGCGGCATTACCGCAACGAACTGAAATCTGTTGTCGAGCGGGATCAGGCGACAACACCCGCCGAGTAATCAATTGGTGACGGCTGTTTCGAACCAGTCAAGCACCATGTCCGCCCAACCCGGCGGAACCCCGTGCCCGCCTGGGAACAACGCGAATTCCAAGGCGCTGTTTGCTGCGCAATTGGTCCACGCCCTGCGCCAGAATGCCCCGGTTTCGGAGTAGTTGCTGGGCTTTTCGTCCGGGCAGAGATTTGCCGCTCGCCAGATTTCCATCCCGGCGAAAATGTCGCCCTGTTGGAATTGCCCGTTTCGCAGATACCGCCCCTCGATTGGAACCGTCTTGTCCATCCAGCCATGCGTGTGAAACAGTTTGACCGGTCCGGCGCAGGTCTTGGGATGTGGTCGCCAGAATCCGCCCGCAACCGGGGCATAGGCCATGAATGTTTCCGGCGAATTGCAGGCCAGATAGTTGACCATGAATCCGCCGGCAGAAAACCCGGCGAGCAGAATGCGGCTCTGGCTCAGTCCGAACCGGGCGGCGGCGTCGGATGCGACGGTTTTCAGGAATGCAGTTTCATCGCGGCCGGACCACCCGGGAAAGAAGTTCCAGCTGCGCCCGGTTCCGGCACCGAATTGTCGCGCCCCGGTTGGGGCAACCACGGCATATCCCCGGGACAGCAGGCGTTTCACCAGCCCCGAGTTGCGCATGACATTTTCGCCGTTGCTGCCCGCGCCGTGCAGGAACATGACCACTGGAATATTGCTCCCTCCGCCATCAGGAAGCGCCAGATGGTATTCGCCGCTTCCCAAGCGGCAGGGGAGGGGCTCCGGCCCGCAGGTTGCTTCGGCCGTGGTGGCAAGAAACAGCGCGGCGAGCGCCAGACAGAGATTGCGCATCAGTCAGAGATCTCCGCAATGCCGGTGGTGGGCAAACCAGCGCCAAGCCAGCCCGGACCTGCCCGCGAACCCAACATGCCCTCCGGCACATCGAGGATGTTGCTGAATCCGGCGTCACTCAGACGCAAGCTCAGGCGGGCCGACCGGACCCCGCGGGCGCAAATCAATGCGATGGGACGGTCGGTATCACTTCCGGCAATTGCGGTCAGGGCCTGCTGGAAATCGTCGCGCCGCATGTCGATTGGATGGGCCCCCTGCGGTATACCCGTTCTCTGCCATTCGTCGGGGCGGCGGATGTCGATCAGGAGGACGGTGCCTTGTTCGGCCTGCCGGAAAGCTTCGGCTACCGTCAAGCTCCCACCGGAATAGGGCGGCGCAACGAGCGTCTGGCGGTAAAGGACAACCGCGCCCGCCGCCGCCGCGGCCAGCCCGGCACCCAGAAACAGGCGTCGGTTCGTCAGTTCAAGCTTTGGTTGCGTGTTGTGCATGCCATGTCGACCAGAAGAGTTTACTGTGGTCTTCTACCATGAAAACCATACCGAGTGTGAGGTCCCGCGGGTCTGACGGATCAATATCACGTTAACTTTTCGCAAGGCAGCTCGCACAGGGATTTTCGGGCGCGGCAGCCGGATGAATGGCAGGGTTTCGCCCTTTTTTCCGAACGATCAGACAATCGAAACCGGGCCATGGTTATGCGCGCGTCTCCCCCGCGATCCGGCGGCAAGCTATTCAATGCAAACCGGTTTTCGGATCGGCGGATCGAAACCGAGGCTCAGGTTGTGTACAAAGATCATGTTTCTTTTTACAATTCACACGAATCGCGAGAACAAAAACAGCCACAAGACCAGCTGAAAAAAGCCGGGATGGCCGACAGGGTGGGGACAACGGGTGCGCATCATTGGGACCGCGGCATTTCTGACTGGCCTCTGGCTTTTGATGTCCGGGCTCTTCAAGCCTCTTATTCTGGCATTTGGCGCTGCGTCGGTCATTCTCGTCGTGATTGTATTGCGGCGGATGGATGAGGTTGACGGTGACCGCGTGGATATCCGGATCGGGCCGATTGCAACCATCAGGTATATCATTTGGCTGCTTGTCGAAATCGCCAAGGCGAACTGGGTAGTGACCAAGATCATCCTGTCTCCGCGCATGCCAATCGTACAGCATCTGTTTTCTGTTCCCTGCACGCAGAAAACCGATCTGGGGCAGGTGGTCTTTGCCAATTCCATTACCCTGACCCCGGGTACGCTCACCGTGGAAACCGACCTTGGCTATTTTCTTGTGCATGCCTTGTCCTATTCACCCGAGGATATGGACGCATTGGCCGATATGGATGCCCGTGTCAGCGCAATCGAGACTGTGGAGGCAGCATGATGTTCGTCGTTGCAATCATAGCCTTGTTTGTGTCGATGATCCTGGTGCTGATCCGACTATTCGCCGGCCCCTCGCTCTATGACCGGGTGCTTGCGCTGAACTCGTTCGGGACCCAGACGGTTCTGTTCATCGGGGTACTGGGTTTTCTGACCGAAAGGCCCGACTTTCTGGACATTGCGTTGTTGTATGCGCTGATCAATTTCGTCGGCACGATCGCCATCCTGAAATTCTTTCGTTACCGCGCAATCGGTGATCTGCCGCGCGACGTAAGCGAGGCGGACGGTTAGCGTCATGGACACAGTCATAGACATACTTAGCTGGGCCTTTATCCTGTCGGGTTCGTTCTTTTCGATCGTTGGAGCGGCGGGGGTTTTGAGATTCCCGGATTTCTGGTCCCGGTTGCATGCCATGTCGATCAGCGACAGCGCGGGCGTCATCCTTTTGCTGATCGGTATGGCGTTGCAGGCCGGCTTGACCCTGATCACAGTCAAACTGTTCATCATTCTCGCATTTCTCTTCATTACCGGACCCACATCCACCCACGCCGTGGCGAATGCCGCCCTGGTTTCCGGCCTGAAGCCGAAATCAGCGGTTGAACCTGATGCAATCGATGACGAAGCTGTGAATTCTGGCTGAAATAGAGACAAGGCGACCAAGACCATCGAAACCTTTGTAGATATCGTCCTTTTCATCTTGCTGGTGATGACGGCCATGGCGGTGGTCCGCGCGCACAGCCTGTTTGCGACCGCCATGCTGTCTGGCGTTTTCAGCCTGTTGTCCGCATTGCTGTTCGTGACGCTGGACGCGGTTGACGTGGCCTTTACCGAGGCGGCGGTCGGCGCCGGGATTTCCACCGTTCTGATGCTGGGAACACTGGCGTTGACGGCACGGTTCGAACGCCCCTCGTCGCATTCGCCGGCAATTCCGCTGTTTGTCGTTCTCGTGACCGGCGCCGCGCTTGTCTATGGCACGCTTGACATGCCGAATTTCGGTGATCCCAATGCGCCCGCACAAGTACACGTGGCACCGGATTATATCGAGCGCAGCCAGCATGAAATCGGCGTGCCGAACATGGTCACGGCGATCCTCGCAAGTTACCGGGGTTACGACACCCTGGGAGAAACGGCGGTTGTTTTCACTGCCGGAATCGGCGTGCTGTTGTTGATCAGCGGATTGCGCCATCGTCGCCGTCGCAGAGAAGAAGAGGACGTCTGATGCGCCATCACCTGATCCTGCGGGTCGTGACGAAACTGCTGATCGGCAGTATCATGCTGTTCGCTCTTTACGTGCAGTTTCATGGCGATTACTCGCCGGGCGGCGGGTTTCAGGCCGGTGTGATCATGGCCGTCGGGTTCATCATCTACGGCGTGGTGTTCAGCCTCGAGGATGTGCAGCGCGTTTTTCCACCGTGGCTGGTACATAAACTGGCGGCACTCGGCGTGCTGATCTATGCCGGGACCGGTGTGGTCAGCCTGTTCATGGGGTATAGTTTCCTCGACTACACAGCACTCAGCCCCCATCACCCGGAACATGGCCAGCATTACGGAATTCTTCTGGTGGAGCTCGGTGTCGGGGTCACCGTGACCGGTGTTATGGTCACGATCTACTACGCCTTCACGTCGCGTACGCCGATCCTTGACGACGAGGCATGGTGACCATGCAGGAATTCGACTGGGCATTCATCGTAGGTCACATGAACTATTGGCTGTTCATCGTATTGATGATGACCGGTTTTTACATCGTCGTGGCCAAGGGCAACCTGGTCAAGAAAATCGTTGGTCTGAACATCTTTCAGACGGCCGTCTTCATGCTCTACATCTCGGTTGGCAAGGTCAACGGCGGCACGGCTCCGATCTTTCCGATGGATATGAATGTTGACCCGGCCGTCGCATACTCCAACCCGCTGCCGCATGTTTTGATCCTGACGGCCATTGTCGTCGGCGTCGCAACGACATCACTCGGCCTGGCGCTGATCGTGCGCATTCGCGAGGAATACGGGTCCATCGAAGAGGATCAGATCCTGAAGGTCGAAAAGGAAATCGCCAGACTGGATGCAAATCTGCACAGCGAAGTCGCGAGCGAGAGCAACTGATGGCGACCGAAACAGTTCATCATACAGCGATGACGCTGAACGATCATCTGCCGGCCTTGCAGATTTTGGTGCCGTTCATGGCGGCCCCTCTGATCGTCGTGATAGGCCGTCGCGGTTTGGCCTGGCCCATCGCCTTCCTGGCCAGCGCGATCTCGCTGGTCATTTCCGCCATGTTGCTGGTCCAGGTTCTGGATGGAAGCGTCATTTCCTATCACATGGGGGGATGGGCGCCGCCGCTGGGAATCGAGTACCGGGTTGATGCCGCCAATGCCTTTGTGATCTTTCTTGTGTGCGTGGTGAGCACCGTCGTGCTTCCATATGCGCGCACCAGCGTTGCGCAAGAGGTTTCCGCCCGCCATCACGCCTTGTTCTATACGGCTTTCCTGTTGTGTTTCAGCGGCCTCCTCGGGGTTGCGATCACCGGGGATGCGTTCAACGTGTTCGTGTTCCTTGAGATTTCGTCTCTGTCAACCTACGTGCTGATCGCGCAGGGTTCCGAACGGGACAAGCGCGCGCTTACGGCCTCTTATGATTACCTGATCATGGGCACCATCGGTGCGACGTTCTTTGTGATCGGGATCGGTTTTCTTTACATGGCGACGGGAACGCTGAACATGGCGGACTTGGCCGAGCGGATTGCCGACCAGAGCGACAGCCGCACGATCCGGGCGGCGTTTGCGTTCATCGTCGTGGGGATCGGGCTCAAAGTCGCGATGTATCCGGTGCATCGCTGGCTGCCAAATGCCTATACGCACGCGCCGTCCGCAATCACCGCATTTCTCGCTGCGACTGCGACGAAGGTTGCGGTCTATGTGCTCCTTCGCTTCATTTTCTCGGTGTTTCAGCCTGCCTTCCTATTCGAAGTCAACACGCTGGAATTCATCATTCTGCCATTCGCGATCATTGCTATGTTCGCGGCCAGTTTCGTCGCCGTGTTCCAGAGCGATTTCAAGATGATGTTGGCCTATTCCAGCATCGCGCAGATCGGCTATATCCTGCTGGGCATCGCGTTTCTGAGCGAAACCGGTGTGACCGGCGCCATAATCCACCTGTTCAATCACGGTATCACCAAGGCTGCCTTGTTCATGGCGGTGGGGGCCTATGTATTTCGCGCCAACGGGTCCTATTACGATACGATTGCGGGGTTGGGGCGCCGCATGCCGCTGACCTCTGCGGCCGCGGTCATAGGTGGTCTGAGCCTGATCGGCGTGCCTGGCACCGCTGGCTTTATTTCGAAATGGGTTCTGGTGCAGGCCGCCCTTGAAAAGGGGTGGTGGCCGGTTGCCCTGCTGGTCGTGGCATCGAGCCTTCTTGCCGTGATCTATGTCTGGCGGGTGCTTGAGGTACTCTATATGCAGCCGACACCCGAAGACTGTAAGGTGACAGAAGTGCCGGCATCAATGCTGGTCCCCATGTGGATTGCTGCACTTGCCTGCATCTATTTCGGTCTGGACACCGGACTGACCCTGAACGCTGCTCAGACGGCTGCGCAGGGTCTGCTCGCCGGGCCCTCAGGTCTGCATTAGGAGGGCGGGATGGACACCAACACAGCCATACTCGCCAGCATGCTGATCCCGCTGATCGCCTCGGTCGGCAACCTGGTTCTGCGCGAGTCGCCAAATCTGCGCGATGGTATGACGCTGGTCGCTGCAATACTGACCTTTGTGTGCGTTCTGAACATTCTCGCGAATGTCGGCAGCGGCACAACTGAACCCATGGTTCTGTTCACGGTTATGCCGGGGCTGGATCTCGCCTTCAATGTCGAACCGTTGGGGCTGCTATTTGCCATTATCGCCAGCGGTTTGTGGATCGTGACGCACCTTTATGGCGTCGGCTATATGCGCGGCAACAACGAGGAGCACCACGCGCGGTTCTTCTGTTTTTTCTCGATTGCCATCTCCACGGTCATGGGAATTGCGTTTGCCGCCAACATGTTCACGCTGTTCCTGTTTTACGAAGCGCTGACGCTGTCCACCTTCCCGCTGGTCGCGCATAAGGGCACGCCCGAGGCGCGATCAGGTGGTCGTATCTATCTCGGTATCCTCATCGGTACTTCGATCGGGCTGCAACTGGTTGCGATTATCTGGACCTACACGATCACCGGGACGCTGGATTTTGCCAAGGGCGGCATACTGGATGGCCACATCGCCGGGCCGATGGTGGCGGTGCTGCTGGCGCTCTATGCCTTTGGTATCGGCAAGGCGGCGCTCATGCCGTTCCATCGCTGGCTGCCGGCTGCCATGGTCGCACCGACACCCGTGTCCGCCCTGTTGCACGCGGTTGCCGTCGTCAAGGCGGGCGTGTTTACCATGCTCAAGGTCGGCGTCTACATCTTCGGTATCGATTTCCTCGCCGAAACCGGCGCGTCCGAGTGGTTGATGTGGCTGGCGGCGTTCTCGATCCTCGCGGCCTCTGTTGTCGCGATGACCAAGGACAATCTCAAGGCCCGGCTTGCCTACTCGACGGTCAGCCAGCTCAGCTACATAACCCTGGGCATGGCGCTGGCAACGTCGATGGGCGTTCTGGGCGGTGGCATGCATATCGCGATGCACGCGATGGGCAAGATCACGCTTTTCATGTGTGCGGGGTCGATCTACGTGGCGGTGCACAGAACCGAGATCAGCCAGATGACCGGGCTGGGCCGGGCCATGCCGCTGACCTATGGTGCGTTCTTGATCGGGGCCTTGTCGATCATCGGGCTGCCGCCCTTGGGAGGATCGTGGAGCAAGTGGCTGCTGATCATGGGGGCGGCCGATACAGGGCAATGGGTCATGATCGCTGTGCTGATGATCAGTTCGCTGCTTAACGTGGCTTATCTCTTGTCGATCGTGGGGCGCGGTTTCTTTCTTCCCGCGGCAGATGGTGCGGCGGATGGAAAATGGTCCGAGGCCGGGCCGTTGGTGTGGGCGCCACCGGTCTTTACGGCACTGGGCTGTATCGTGCTGTTTTTCTACGCTGGCGAGGTACAGACCTTTCTGACTCCTCTGATCCTCGAAGGAGGGATGAGCGATGGCCAATAAGACACCGGACGATCCTGACAAGTTCCCCGCGCTGGGCCGGGCCCTGTTGTGGGTCGAAAAGCCGGGTGGTGTTGAAAGGATCGTGTACGCCCTTTATGCCGTGTGCGCGGCGCTGTTTGTCGCGGATTTCCTGTATCACAAGCACAGTTACCTCGCGATTGAGGACTTTCCGGGGTTTTATGCCCTCTACGGGTTCTTCATGTGCGCCGCCCTCGTGATTTGCGCCAAGGCCATGCGCCTTTTTCTGAAGCGGCCAGAAGATTACTACGCCCCCAAGGACGTGGAATCCGAGCCTTTCCCCGAAGATCAACTGGACAAGGTGGACTATGATGCTTGAATCAATGCCCACCGCTTTCCTTTTTTTCCTGGCGGCACTGGTGGTGCCGTTGTTGCCACGCGGTCCGGTTCGGGCGCTGGTTTTGCTGGCTGTTCCGGTTATTGCGGCGTTCCAGGTGTACACCCTGCCGCTTGGCAATCTGGTTCAGGCAGAGTTCTTCGGCTTTACACTGGAATTGATGCGAGTGGACAAACTCAGCCGCATCTTTGCCCTTATTTTCTGTATCGCCGCCTTTCTCGGCAATCTCTATGCTTGGCACGTCAAGGATATCGTGCAGCAGGTCGCAGCGCTGCTTTACTCTGGCGCAGCGATCGGCGCGGTTCTGGCCGGCGATCTGATCACGTTGTTCTTCTACTGGGAAGGTACGGCGATCTCTTCGGTGTTCCTGATCTGGGCGCGGCGCACGCAGGGCGCTTATCACACGGGAATGCGCTATCTTATCATCCAGATCGGATCGGGTGTGATCCTACTTGCCGGCGTGGTCCTGAATTACGTGGACACCGGCAGCATTGCTTTCGAACGAATGGAACTGGGAACACCGGCCACTTGGCTGATTTTTCTTGCCTTTGGTATGAAATGCGCCTTCCCGCTGTTGCATAACTGGCTTCAGGATGCCTATCCCGCGGCCACCGTCACGGGCACGGTGATCCTGTCTGCCTTCACCACGAAACTGGCGGTGTATTCGCTGGCCCGGGGATTTGCCGGCACCGAAATCCTTATCTATATCGGTGCCATAATGACTTTGTTCCCGATATTTTATGCGGTGATCGAGAACGACCTGCGACGGGTGTTGGCTTACAGTCTAAACAACCAGTTGGGGTTCATGGTCGTTGGGGTCGGGATTGGCACGGAACTGGCCCTGAACGGAACCGCCGCGCATGCGTTCGCCCATATCCTCTACAAGGCGCTGCTGTTCATGAGCGTCGGTGCGGTCCTGTTCCGCACCGGTACGGCCAAGGGGTCGGAACTGGGTGGCCTGTACAAAACCATGCCGCTGACAATGATCTTTTGCGTCGTGGGGGCGGCATCCATTTCAGCCTTCCCGCTGTTCTCCGGGTTTGTCACGAAATCGCTGATCCTGTCCGCTTCGGCCAAGGAAAGCTACTACATCGTGTGGGGCATTCTGCTGTTCGCGTCCGCCGGTGTGTTTCACCATTCGGGCATCAAGATTCCCTATTTTGCATTCTTCGCCCACGACAGCGGATTACGTCCGAAAGAAGCGCCATGGAACATGCTTTGGGCCATGGGTTTGACCTCGTTCCTGTGTATTGCGGTTGGGGTCTATCCCGCGCCGCTTTATGCGCTGCTTCCGTATGAGGTCAGCTATGAATCCTACACGACCACCCATGTGATTACGCAGTTGCAGCTTCTGTTCTTCTCGGCGCTGGCCTTCACCGTCCTGATGCGCACAGGCATCTACCCCCCGGAACTCAAATCGGTGAATCTCGATTTCGATTGGACCTATCGGCGCATGTTCCCAAAACTTCTGGAGGCATTGTCAAAACCCGTTGCAGCATTGTTCGACGCGATAGGCAATCTGAAAACGCGCTGGCTGACGGCGATCATCCTGCGCCTGTATGGCACCTACGGGCCGCATGGTCGGATTTCGCCTTTCTGGCCGACCGGCGCGATGGTGATGTGGATCGCCATCCTTCTGGGTGTGACGTTGGTCGTGAATTACATCTCCTGATCGCGATCGAGGAATTTCGAGAGGTCCTGAAAGACCGCTTCTTCCGCTGCTGCGATCAACGTCCTGCCATGGTCGGCCGTTGCCAGTGCCGAATGTGAACCGACTCGCCCATCTGGAAAGGCGGCACGGTGTTCGTCCGGCGGCCCATGGCGGTCCCCGGAATGGGCTGTGACATAGTCTGCCGTCAAGGGTCGGGGTGGACGGTCGGCATCGGGGTTGTCCACGGTTCTGATCGCGGCACGGGTGATCGCGATTTCAGACGGGGTCGCGTGCATGCCTTCCCAATCCCCGTAGTAAAGCTGCCGCAATGCGTTGACTTCATCAAAGTCCCACCAACTGCGAATCCGCACCGATTCAACCGGCATATTGCTTGTGGCTTCCCTGAGCGGTTCCAAATTGGCGCCATGTCCATTGAGGATGTAGATCCGCGCAAAACCCTGCGCTTGCAAACCAAACAGGATTTCCCTGGCCAGTTCCCGGAACAATGCCGCCGACACGGATATGGTCCCGGGAAAGGATGTGTTGAACGGGGCAGGGGTATAGGCCAGCGTCGGTGCGACATAGCTCCCCGTCCGGCTGGCAGCGCGTTCCGCAATCAGTTCCGCACAGATCGCATCCGTTCCGATCAATCCGATCGGACCGTGTTGTTCGGTGGAGCCGGTCGGTACAATGATGTCACCGCGATTGCGCAGATACGCGCGCACCTCGTACCACGTCGCGTGATCAAGTCTCATTTCAACCCTCCGGACAAAAAGAAAACGGGGCCGCGTTATTAACGCAGCCCCGGGTGTTCGAGATGGGATGCCGCGTTTTACAGCCCCCAATTTGCCTTTGTGGCTTCAAAGAATCCCTGGGCCTGTTTCACCTTGACCCAGTTGTTGACGTAGTTGATCCAGACCTGATCGGCTTGGGGCAGCAGCATGGCGATGGGTGAGGGCGAACGCGGTTCGGTCCCCGGCACCCGCACAACTCCGAATTTCTGCTCCAGAGTTGCGCCTTCGATGTTGGAAGTGATGAAAACGTCCGCACGACCGGCCAGTACTTCCTGAAACCCTCGTGCCGGGGCTTCGACGACCTTTATGTCGGCATCCGGAAACCACGCGCGCGCCAGGCCCTCAAACGTGGTGCCAAGGGTTGTCGCAACTTTGACTTCGGGTTTGTTGATTGAATCATATCCGTCGAACTTGCCCGCCAGTTCCTTGGTTGTGAACGGGTAGATTTCCACCGAAATGTAGCTCTCTGAAAAACCGGCCACCTTCATGCGCGGAGGAGAAATCGATGCGGATCCCGTCATGTGGTATTTGCCGGCGACGACCCCATTGACCAAAGTCTTCCAGTCGGTCGGAACGAACTCGACCTCCACACCCAGATCCTTGGCCAGTTCGTTCATCACATCAATGTCGAACCCCTTGTAACTGTTGGTCGCCGGATCGCGCAGGGTCATTGGATTCCAGTCGCCGGTTGTGCCGACTTTCAGCACACCGGTATCGAGAATTTCATTCAATGCTGATTGCGCCTGTGCGGCTACGGCCATGGACAGGCTGACGGCGCCGGCAGCGACGGCGGTCATCCAGTGTTTCATATTGCGTCTCCCTGTGTTTGCGCCCCACGGGATGGTCCGAACGGCATCAAGTTTTTGTTTTGGTCCTTGAACTAACGATAATTCCACCGCTAACCTCAAGAAAAATCTTCCCTGCGGGGAACAACCCCGGGGGAAATTCATGGCCGAAACCACGATCGAGATGATCGGCGTGAACAAATGGTTCGGCGATTTTCATGTCCTGAAGGATATAAATCTGACCGTTCAAAGCGGCGAGCGGGTCGTCATCTGCGGCCCGTCCGGGTCGGGAAAATCGACCGTCGTGCGCTGCATCAACCGGCTGGAACACCACCAGAAGGGCGTGATCCGGGTGGATGGAACGGAACTGACCGATGACAAGGGGTCGGTCGCGGCGATCCGGTCCGAAGTTGGCATGGTGTTTCAGCAGTTCAACCTGTTTCCGCATCTGACGGTTCTGGAAAACCTGATGCTGGGCCCGGTCAAGGCCAGGGGGCTGTCGCGGTCCGACGCCGAAGCACGGGCGCGTACCTACCTCGATCGCGTGCGCATTCCCGAACAGGCCGACAAACGTCCCGGGCAATTGTCCGGAGGCCAGCAACAACGCGTCGCCATCGCCCGGTCGTTGTGCATGGAGCCCAAGGTCATGTTGTTTGACGAACCGACTTCGGCGCTGGATCCGGAGATGATATCCGAGGTTCTGGATGTCATGGTCGGGCTGGCGCAGGACGGGATGACCATGATCGTTGTGACCCACGAAATGGGATTTGCCCGCAAGGTTGCAGACAAGATGGTGTTCATGGACGCCGGGGAAATCGTCGAAGAAGGTCCGCCCGAGGTGTTTTTTGCCAATCCGAAATCGGAACGTTGCCGGACATTTCTTGCCCAGATTCTGCAGCATTGAAGGGAAAGACCATGAAACCTATTCTGCTGCTTTTTTGCGTGCTGTTGCTTGCCGGGTGTTCGTCCAGTTCGACCTGGGGATGGTACGTCATCAATCCGATGACTCCCGCAGGATGGACCAACATCAAGTTCCTGATCGGGGGCATGGGCAGCACAATCCTGATTTCGCTGATTGCGGCCGCGATTTCGATCTTCCTGGGTCTGGTTGTCGCGCTGCCGGGTCTGTCGGACAAAAGGGGCTGGCGCATCCTCAATCGCGTTTATGTTGAATTCGTCCGTTCGATTCCGTTGCTGCCCATGCTGTTCTGGGTGTTCTACGGGCTGCCGATTGTTTTCAAGTCGATCGGCCTGAATGTTCCCATCGATCCGTTCTGGGGAGCGATCATCACGCTGGCGATTTCTGACAGCGCTTTTACCGCTGAAATCTATCGCGCGGGTATCCAGTCGATTGCCAAGGGTCAGACCGAGGCCGCACAGACCATTGGTCTCAACTATCTGCAGACCATGAGATACGTGATCCTGCCGCAGGCAATTCGCCGAATCCTGCCGCCGCTGGCGAACCAGTTCATCTACATCGTAAAAATGAGTGCTTTTGCCAGCGTGATCGGTATGCAGGAATTGACCCGGCGGGCCAACGAGCTGGTTGTGACAGAGTACCGCCCGCTGGAAATATACTCGCTTCTGATCCTGGAATACCTGGTTCTGGTTCTTCTGATCAGCGCCGGGGTCAGGTGGCTTGAACGCCGCATGGGCGCGGACGAAAGGGGATGACAATGGATTGGGAAGCCTTCATGGACGAGACCGTGGCCAATATCGGTGCTCTCTCACCGGAAATCCCCGAGACTGTGGCCGGGTTTGGCCGGATGGGGGCTGCGGCGAAAAAATCCGGTGCGCTGGATGAAAAGACCAAGGAGATCATGGCGCTGGGTATTGCCATTGCAACGCGCTGCGACAGCTGCATCGGTTTTCATGTCAGATCTTTGATCCGTCTGGGTCTGACCCGCGCGGAACTCTGCGAGGCGCTGGCGATGGCGACCTACATGGGTGGCGGCCCATCTTTCGCGTACAGCGCCAAGGCGTTGAAGGCCTACGACACGTTTTCATCCTGACCCGCGCCGCGGCGGCCGGTTCAACTGAACAAAGCTTCGGACAGTTTTCGCGCTCCGTCCAACAGGACACCTCTCTTGGAAACGGCCTCTTGGATCGGTACGCGTTGCGCTGGCCCGTGAAACGCCAGCGCAGCGACAAAGCGCCCTTCGGAATCGCAGACCGGCACCGCGATGGCGACCATTCCGTCCAGAAACTCCTCGTCGTCAATGGCATAGCCACGGCGTGCGATCAGAGCCAGTTCGTCAAGCAGTTCCTCCGCCTCGGTATAGGTCTTGTGCGTCAATCTCTCCAGTTTCAGACCGGTGACAAAAGACTTGCGAGCTCTTGGCGTCATGCTGGCCATGAAAACCTTCCCGCTTGCGGTGCAGTGGAATGGCACATTTGACCCGATCGGTAACTGAATCCGGAAGGGCCAGTCGGTCTCGACCCGGTCAAGGTAACTCATCCCGGTGTCCTCGGGCACGACATAGTTGATTGTCTCGCGCACTTGTCGCGCAACCTCCATGAGGATCTGATGGCGCGCGATGTGCGAGCGCGACGCATAGAGCAATCCTGCACCCAACTCCCGCGCGCGGCGTGCGGGCAGATACTTTCGACCCTTGCCTTGCCGGATCAGGAAACCCTCGGCTTCCAGGGTTGAACATAACCTGTGCACGGTCTGCTTTGGCAGGCCCAGACGTTCATTGATCTGGCTTGCGCTCATGGCGCCGTCGGCCCGCCCCAGGATTTCAAGGATCAGGAGCGTGCGCAGATTGGTCGGAATTCGGTCTGTGTCGGACATGGGGTCCTGATGGAATTGCAGGGAAAAACAGAATCATTGTGTTTGTCATTTTTGACGATACCGTACCTATGCTACAATAAACGGGACAGAAAGTCTCATTTTTTGACAATATCTGGGGGAAAGTTGGAATTCGATTTTGTCATCGTGGGCGCGGGCTCTGCCGGATGTGTCCTGGCGAACCGTCTATCGGCGAGTGGCCGGTACCGCGTAGCCGTGCTCGAGGCCGGCCCCCCGGACACCAATCCCTGGATTCACATTCCGGTTGGGTACTTCAAAACCATGGGCAACCCGGCGACCGACTGGTGTTATGTCACGCAGCCTGATCCCGGCCTGAACGGCCGATCCATCCCCTGGCCGCGCGGGCGGGTACTGGGCGGGTCCAGTTCAATCAACGGGTTGCTCTATGTCCGCGGTCAACCACAGGATTTTGACCAGTGGGCGCAGATGGGCTGCAAGGGATGGTCGTGGGACGATGTGCTGCCCTATTTCAAGAGAGCGGAGAGCTGGAAGGGTGAACCGGTCAGCGATTGGCGGGGCAAATCGGGGCCGCTTTCCGTCTCACCGACACGTCTGAAACGCGATATCGTGGACAAGTGGCTGGCGGCCGCTGAAACCGCCGGGTTCCGAAAAACAGCGGATTACAACGGGCTGGACCAGGAGGGTGTTGGCTATTTCCAACTTACGCTGGACAAGGGGCGCAGATGCAGTTCGGCTGTGGCATTTCTGAAACCGGCGAGACAACGGCACAACCTCGAGGTCATACCCAATTCTCAGGTCGAGAAAATTCTCATGTCCGATGGGCGCGCGACCGGGGTCAGGGCGCTGGTGAAGGGCGAATGGACCGAGATCAAGGCGGCTTGTGAGGTGATCTTGTCCGCCGGCGCTATTGGATCGCCACAAATCCTGATGCTCTCTGGTATTGGCGATCCTGATGAATTGTCCGAGCATGGCATCTCGGTTCAGGCTGCCTTGAAAGGAGTCGGGCGAAATCTTCAGGACCATCTTCAGGCACGCCCGGTCTTCAAAACCGATCTGTCCACGATAAACACGGAAACCAGCAACCTGTTCAAACAGGCCCGCATTGCGCTGCAGTATGCGCTTCGTCAAACCGGGCCAATGACGATGGCCGCCAGTCTGGGCACCGGATTTCTGAGAACCCATCCGGCGCTTGAAACGCCGGACATCCAGTTTCACATTCAGCCCTTCAGCGCAGACAGCCCGGCACAGGGACCACATCAGTTTTCTGCCTTCACGGCGTCGGTTTTACAGCTTCGTCCGGAAAGCACTGGCCAGATCCGCCTGAAATCCGCCGACATGCACGCCCACCCGATCATCGAGCCGAATTACCTGTCCACGGAAACCGATTGCCGGACCCTCGTCAAAGGCATTCAGATTGCGCGGCGTATTGCCGGTTCCGAACCTTTGAAATCCTGCATCACGGCTGAACACGCACCGGGACCCGAAGTGGCCTTTGACGACGAGGCCGCGACGCTGGACTGGGCGCGCAGCACGGCGACAACGATCTATCATCCGACCGGAACCTGCAAGATGGGAGCGGACACGGGGGCTGTGGTAGACCACCGCCTTCGCGTTCACGGAGTGTCCGGATTGAGGGTTGCCGATGCATCCATCATGCCAAGGATCACGTCCGGAAACACAAATGCGCCCGCCATCATGATTGGTGAAAAAGCATCTGACATGATAAGCGAGGACACGCTGGCATGATGGACCAGGGGCTCGACATTCTTCAGATTGTTTTTGCCGACATCATCCTTTCCGGTGACAATGCGCTTGTCATCGGCATGGCAGCCTCGCACTTGTCGCCCGAGCTGCGCCAAAAGGCGATATTTGCGGGGATGGCGCTGGCCGCCGGACTGCGCATTTTCTTTGCGGCTATTGCCGGGGTTCTGCTTCAGGTGCCTGGCATATTGTTCATCGGAGGTCTGCTGCTCGCATGGGTATGCTGGCGGTTCTACAGGGAACTTGCAGAGAATGAATTCGTCGAAGCCGAAGCGGCGCTGGCCGCGCCCGGGTATCAGGGGCCGCCCCGTCGTCAACTCTGGAGCGCCTTGGTCACGATCACAATTGCCGACGTTTCCATGTCCATCGACAATGTCGTCGCGGTTGCCGCGATTGCGCGGGACGACACCCAGCTGCTGATCTTTGGCCTGATTCTGGCAATAGCCTTCATGGCCTTCTTTGCAACCATGATCATGAAGATCATGACGCGGTTTGCCTGGCTTGCATGGGCCGGGTTGGGTTTTCTGATCTACTTGACCGCGCGTATGCTGATTGATGGCTGGCCGCAAGTTTCAACCATGTTGGCGCAGATGAATGGTGGCGTGGCATGAGCGGCACCTGTCCAATTTCACTACCGATCCGGCAGCGCGTCGTCACCGCGACGAGCGACAGGATTTCAATAACGCTGGCGTTAAGGCCTTTGAGCGCGGGCGAAAAATACTCACTCAGAAAAGGCGAACACCCAAAAGGGAGGAAACTATGTTTGAACTCAAAACCCTGACCAAGGGTCTGGCCGCCACGGCGATCGGGATGACGGCACTGGTGTCTGCTGCTGCGGCAGAAGTCACTATCCGCGTGCAATCGGTGATCCCGGCCAAGGCGGACGAAGTCTTTATGCTGAATGACTTTGCCGCGGATGTGAAGGCGCTGACAAATGGCGAGGTCATCATCGAGGTTCTGCCCGCCGGGGCGGTTGTTGGCGTGCGCGAAACGCTGGATGCGGTCGACAGCGGGTTGATCGAAGGCGGTTTTGCATGGACCCATTACTGGTCTGGCAAACACCCGGCCGCGATGCTGTTTGGCAGCCCAGTGGCCGGCGCAGGAGTCGGCATCGACAATATCGCCTTTGTCAGTTGGTTCCAGTATGGCGGCGGCAAGGAACTCTATGACCAACTCTGGCAAGAGATGGGTGTGAACGTCAAAGGCTTCATGCTTCAGCCTGTCGGCCCCGAGGCTCTCGGCTGGTTCAAGGAACCGATCAACAGCATGGATGATTTTCGCAAGTACCGCTTCCGTACGCCTCCGGGGATTCCAGGTCAGACCTACAAGGATATCGGCGTGGCTTCGGTCGCCATGGGTGGCGGGGACATTTTGCCGGCACTGGAAAAAGGCACGATCGACGCCGCTGAATGGTGTTGTCCGAAACCGGACAGTGTTTTCGGCTTTCAGAAAGTGCTCAAGCACTACTATCTGCAGGGCCTGCACCAGGTGGTCGTGAATGCGGACCTTTACATAAACGGCGATGTCTACAACTCGCTGACCCCATTGCAGCAGAAGGCTCTCGAAGTGGCCGCGAACGCGTCGCTGTCCAAGGCGATGTCGTATCGGATCTATGAGAACGGCAAGGCGCTCAAGGATCTGACAGAGAACCACGGTGTCATCCTTCATGATACACCCGAGGACTATTTCTCTGAATACATGGCAGCCGCCAAGGCGTCGCTGGAAAAGAACGCAGCCGAAAACGAGTTCTTTGCCAAGGTCTGGCAGAGCCAGAAGGATTTTGCTGAAATCGCCGTCCCGTTCTGGGCCGGTGCGCAAACGTCCAACGCCAATCTCGGCCGCGCATTCGCGGACACACTCAAACAATAGACATGACGGCCCCGGCACAGCCGTGCCGGGGTCCCTTTGTTCGCCAGTGCCCGAATCCCCGGGCCCTGCCGTGCAAAGGGGCGACAGACCCCGGGGAGGGACGAACGAAATGGCCGACGAGGTAGTGGTCGAGGACCTGGAAATCACCGACGAGTTGATCGCCGAGCGGCGGTCCGGTGACCCGGGTCAGACCCCGGACGACATGTCACCGTGGATGCGTCCCGTCATCCGCTGGATCGAAACCCTGAACCTGTGGGTGGGAAGGGTAACCTGCCTTCTGGTTCTTCCGATCATTGCGGTGATGGTGTGGGAGGTCGTCAGCCGAAAGGTCTTCCTTGCGCCAACGGACTTTTCCTTTGAATACAGCCGCATGTTGGCCGGCGCCATGTTCATGCTGGGGGCGGGCTACGCATTGATGCGTGGCGTCCACATCCGCGCTGATTTCATCTATCGCAACTGGCCGCGCAGACGTCAGGTTACCGTAGATGCGGCGCTTTACATGGCGTTTTACTTTCCCGCCATGCTGTTCTTTCTCTGGATTTCCGCAGAGTACACCATCAAGGCCTGGGCCAGTTGGGAACGCTCCATGGATACGGCCATGATGGCCCCGCTCGCGCCGGCCCGTACCGCCATGCCCATCGCTGCACTGTTGCTGTTCTTGCAAGGCATCTCGGAGTTCCTGCGTTGCCTGTATGAGATGTCAGAGGAACGGCGGCGGAAGTTTCTGAAATTTCTGCCGTTCTATGCAATCGGCATGGTGCTGATCTTTATCGGGGTTGCCTATCCCAAGCTCTTGCCATTGGGCGAGTGGTGGGTCGGCCTTATCGGGTTCACGGGTGCCGGTGCCGTCCCGAACGAAGCCATCGGGGTCATCATGATCGCTGTCATGCTGTTCGCGATCTTTGTCGGCTTTCCCATCAGTTTCACGCTGATTTTCCTGGGTTTTGTGTTTGGCGCCTGGGGCTTTTCGTCGAAGATGACCTTTTACCTGCAGACGCTTCAATTCAACGCGACCATGCTGGACGAACAACTCGTCGCGGTGCCGCTGTTCGTGTTCATGGGCATTCTGATGGAAAAAGCCGGCTTGATGGAGCGGCTGTTTACCTCGATCCAGCTCATGTTCAGCCGAACCCGTGGGGCGCTGTTTGTCGCCGTTCTGTTCGTTTCGATGATTTTTGCAGCCGCGACCGGCATCGTGGGCGCCTCGGTCACAATTCTCGGGATCATGGCTGCCCGTACCATGAACAAATCCGGCTATGACGTGAGACTCGCCGCCGGTACAATCACCGCGGGCGGTACGCTGGGCATCCTGATCCCGCCGTCGATCATGTTGGTGGTCATGGGTCCCGTGCTCGAGGTTCCGGTGACCGAACTGTTTCAGGCCGCGATCATTCCCGGCATCATGCTGGCATTTCTTTACATGCTGTACGCGCTTGTCCGGTGCTGGATAAACCCCAGCCTTGGGCCGATCCTTCCTGAGGATGAACAGCCCGATACGTCGCCGTTCTACGCGCTTGAATTCGTGTCGGTGTTCACTGCGCTGATTGTCCTGATAACGCTTGTCATGATGGGTCTGCGGGGCAGTTTTGCCGGGATGTTCCCCTATGCCGGGCTGGTTATTCCGCTCCTTTGGATTGGTGCCATGTATGGGATCTACGGCTGGACCCGATCGGCAAAACCGGGCGGATTTTACTTCTCGGACCTCTGGTACGAATTCTTCATGGGGCTGGTCCCGCCGACCACTCTGATCGCCTTTGCGTTGGGATCTATCCTTGCCGGTTGGGCGACCCCGGCCGAGGCCGCGGCCTGCGGCGCGTTTGGCGCAATCTTCCTGTCCCTGTCCTATCGCAAGCTGACGCTGCCGAGTTTTTACGACGCAATGATAAAGACACTGGAAATCACCGTGCTGATCATGTTCCTGGTCGCCGCGTCCAACTTCTTTGGCGCCGTGTTCAGCCGGCTGGGAACGCCGACCATGCTGACCGAACTTCTGCTGGCATGGGACCTGTCTGCCACCGCCGTTCTGGTCATCATCATGGCGCTGGTCTTCCTTTTGGGCTGGCCGCTGGAATGGGTCCCGATCGTTCTGATCATCGTTCCCATATTGGTTCCCACGCTCGAAGCGTTGAATGTGAACTTGACGTGGTTTGCCATTCTGGTGGCGGTCAACCTCCAAACCGCCTGGCTCAGTCCGCCGGTGGCCTTGTCGGCTTACTTTCTGAAAGGAGTCGTGCCCGAATGGGACCTGAAAGACATCTATTTCGGGATGATGCAGTTCATGGTCATCCAGCTGATTGGGCTGATCCTGATCTTCGTTTTCCCGCAAATCGCGCTCTGGTTACCCTCCTACATCTATGGGCAGTAAGGCCATAGGCAGCAGAACCGCAATGTCGCGGACCGGGCTGGCAGCGCTCTAATCTCCGGACCGGCCGGTTTTCTCGAATTTCAGAAATGCGTCGGCAAAATCGGGATGCCAACGCGACAGGGGTGGCCGGTTTTCGACAACGTCGCCGGCTGCCCATTCGGCACGGCGGCGATCACGGGTCTCATCGACATCGTTGTCCGGGCACAGAATATAGAAATCCCCTTGGGCCATGCGCGAGATAAAGTAATCCACCGTTTGTTCGCTGGTCCACGCCGATGCCGGCTTCTCGGGAATGTGCCTGGCAATCATGCCGGTGTAGGTGAAGCCGGGCACAAACAGATGCACGGAAATCTGCGCGCCCGCTTCGCGCAGTTCATGCGCAAGCTGCTCGCTCAGAACCTTTACTGCCGCCTTGGAGACGTTGTAGCCCGGATTTCCCGGCGGTGTGGTAATGCCTTGTTTTGATCCGGTGTTAATGACGACCGCGGGGCGGTCCGCGTCGATCATGCGAGGCAAAAACGCATGAACACCCCGCAGGACTCCAAAGAAATTGACGTCCAGCAACTTGCGCCATTCCTCCATGCCGTCCCAGGCCCTGGTCGGCAGGCCGATCCCTGCATTGTTCATCAACACCGCAACCGGACCAAGGGCAAAGGACCTGTCAGCCAGAGCCTCGACATCTGCGTCGCTTGTGACATCCGTGGGAACGGCTTCCACCACGGTGCCGTCGGCCGACGCCGCCCGTACATCGGCAACGGCTTCCTCCAGCTGCGCGCCGGGCAGATCGGCCAGGACAACTCCCAGCCCCGCCTGAGCGAAACGCAAGGCCGCCACACGGCCGACCCCGCTGGCCGCGCCGGTCACGACGGCGATGCCGCGCGCCTTGATTGCTTCTTCATACATAACGACTCTCCCGTGTAGTCCTGTTTCAGCGCTCGAACCGGATCCGCAGCCCGGCACTGCCAATGCTACCGGCTGATCGTGTATCACGCCATTGTCGAATGCTGGCGATGGTGATGCCGGTTGGATTGATCTTGCCGGTGCTGGTCCAACATGAACGGCCTTCGGTTTTTGTCTTGCGCAATTTGCAGGATCGCTTCTCGGCGCTGGCATCAACAGGGCAACAGGTGCATGTTGAGTTTTACAACCGTCCCTGATTGCCATCACAAAGGCCTCCGCTCATGACCCTTCAGCCCAATTCCATCGAAGCCCGAGACGTCGCTTATCATATGCACGGCTATACCAATGCCCGCTCTCATCAAGACAGCGGCCCGGTTGTGATGGAGCGTGGCGACGGGGCTTACGTCTTTGACAACTCCGGTCGCCGGTATCTGGAAGGCATGGCCGGCTTGTGGAGCGTTGGTGTCGGATTCAATGAGCCCAGACTGGCTGCGGCAGCGGCCAGACAGATGGAGCAATTGCCCTTTTATCACACGTTCGGCAGCAGGGCTCATGCACCAGTCATCGAATTGGCCGAGAAACTGGTCCGCATTGCTCCGGTCCCGATGAGCAAGGTGTTTTTTACCAATTCCGGGTCCGAGGCCAATGATACCGTATTGAAGCTTCTGTGGTACCGCTCCAATGCCTTGGGCCAGCCGCAGCGCAAGAAAATCATCAGCCGGCACCGTGGTTATCACGGAGTGACAATCGCGTCTGGCAGCATGACGGGTCTGCCGGCAAATCACGCGTCATTTGACCTTCCTATCGCAAATGTGCTGCATACCCGCTGTCCGCATCACTACCGCGAGGCGCTGGAAGGCGAAAGCCAGGAGGATTTCGCAACCCGCCTGGCGCAGGAGCTGGAAGAACTGATCGAGGCTGAAGGGCCGGAAACCGTCATGGCCTTTATCGCGGAACCTGTCATGGGGGCTGGTGGTGTCGTCGTGCCGCCGGAAACCTATTGGAGCAAAATCCAGGCGGTTCTCAGGAAATACGACATTCTACTGATCGCGGACGAGGTAATCTGCGGATTTGGGCGCACCGGACAAATGTTCGGTTCGCAAACCTTCGATATGCACCCCGATGTCATGGTGATGTCCAAGCAGATCACCTCCAGCTATTTTCCCCTGTCCGCCTTCATGATCAACGAGCGGGTGTTTGAGCCCATTGCCGACGAAAGCAACCGTATCGGCGTGCTGGGCCATGGGTTCACAGGTGCAGGACACCCGGTCGGGGCGGCGATTGCACTTGAAAATATTGCAATCATCGAGGAACGCGATCTGGTTGGCAACAGTGCCGAAACCGGCGCCTATATGCAGGCGGAGTTGCGCAAGCTGTTGGACCATCCGCTGGTCGGCGAGGTGCGCGGCGTTGGGCTGATCGCCGGGGTTGAGCTGGTGCTGGACAAGGTGGCCAAGACCACCGGCGAAAAACCCGGCAAGGTCGGCGGTTTCGCCGCCGCCCGCATGTTTGAGTACGGAGTGATTTCCAGGCCAATGGTTGACGCGCTGGCCTTTTGCCCACCGATGATCGTGAACAGAGATGACATCGACGGAATGATTGCCGTCGTCAAAAAGGCGCTGGACGACACGGCCGCCGAATTCGGCTGATTCAGGTTTGGACGGACGTCACCAGATCGCGCTGGTCCGGGTGGCCCATCGCGAGGAGCCTCGGCAGTGCGTTCTGCGTGTCGGTGAAATCCGCCTTGCTGTTCCAGCCGCGCCAACCGGCCCGGACAAGCGATTGCGCCACGGCCCCGCCCAGCGTCGTGCCGGGACCCAGGACGATGAACACGTCGGGCATGAATTCGCGTGCCGCCGTTCGGATCGCACCGGCAAAGTCGTAGGGTCTCACAACCTGGTGAGCCAATGTATAGGACCAGAGCGCCGCCAAGTCCGATGAATGCGGATACCAGATCGCGCCGCGCCCGTCGATCAGTGGCAGCTCCGGCTGGACAAACATGTCGACGGGCAGGCGGGCGCGGCCCATTTCCGCAACCGGGGCCTGCAGCTCGGTATGGAAAGCGGCGTGATTGCGCAAGCGCATGGGAAAACGGTCCTGAACAACCGGCATCTCCGCCTCGAACGCCCGCAGGCCCGCTTCGTCGCCGGCCAGTACCAGCATTCCGCCAAGATCAATCGACAAGGCGAGGCAATGGTCGCTGCGCGCATTGATCTCTGCTGTTTTGAGCAGAACCGCCTCGCGCCGTCCCGGGATCACAAGCCAGGAGGCGTCGCTCACCGGATAGACAAGCTGACCGCCGATCAAGGCTGTGTGCATCAGGGTTCCCATGGTGTTGACCATGGTCATCGCGTGCAACGGCGCCATTGCTCCGCCACAGGCGAGGGCAATGTACCATCCCATCGAGTTTCCGGTGACCCCGAGAATGTCAAACCGGTCCCTGTTGATGGACATGAAGTCGAGATAGGCACAGGCGTGGATCAGCGCCGATGCATTGTCGCCGCGCGTGTGATCCTGTGCGCTGAACCGATCCGCCCCGTCCAGATCCCTGAGTGTGGTCTGGCCCTGATTGCGGCGGTAGTCGTCAAACCGGTCGATCCATTTGCTCTTGTCCGAATGGTGGCGATTCAGATAGCCCAGTTCGGGAGCGTTATAGGTGCCACGCCCGGGCGCAACGACGATGGCGGTCTGTTTCATGTCCGCTCCCACAGGGTTCGCGCGGCTTCGACGATTGTATCGCGCGAGGGCATGGTGGCCGCATAGGCCGGGCCGGTGGCGATGAAACTGTCTTCTGCCGCGATGCGCGTGCAGGGCAGGCTGCAACTCTGTGACAGCAACGTCATCAGTGCCTCCGATACATTGCCGCTGCGTCGGCATTCGTCCACGACCAGAATTTTCTCTGCCCCATCGAGTGCTTCAAGAAGGCTTTCGTCAGGCAGGGGGGCGATCCAGCGAAGGTCGATGACTCGGGTGTCTATGCCATGCCCGGCCAAAAGCCGGGCGGCCTGTTGGCTGAGGTAGTGGCCGTTTCCATATGTCACGATGGCAAGCCGTCCGTTTCCTGTCACGCCAACATCGCCAAGGGCGATCGTTTCGCCGGGCGGCGGATAATGCCGCATCCACCCGCCGTCGCCGTCCTCGTGCAGGTCGCGCATTGGATAAAGCGCGATGGGTTCCACAAAAACGACCACCCGCTGTTGCTCGCGCGCAAGCCGCAGGCATTCCCGCAGCATTCCGGCGGCGTCTGCGCCGTGGCTGGGGACGGCGACGATGATCCCGGGGATGTCGCGCAGAACGCCCAGCGAGTTATCGTTGTGGAAATGCCCTCCAAAACCCTTCTGATAGCCCAGTCCGGCGATGCGCAGAACCATCGGGTTGGCAAACTGGCCGTTCGAAAAGAACGGCAGTGTCGCGGCCTCACCCCGCAGTTGATCCTCGGCATTGTGCAGATAGGCCAGGAACTGGATTTCCGGCATCGGGACAAAGCCGTTATGGGCCAGACCGATGGCCAGTCCGAGGATGGATTGTTCATCCAGCAAGGTATCGATCAGCCGGTCGGCCCCGAACCTGTCTGTCAACTTCTGCGTGACACCGTAGACACCACCCTTGCGACCGACATCTTCGCCCATCATCACGATTTCATGGTGTTCCAGCATCAGGTCAGTCAGCGCCCAGTTGATCAGGCGGGACATGGGCTGTGGCTGGTCCATCTGCCGCAGATCGGTACCGAAAACCTTTTGCCGGGCCTCGTCCGGCGGGCCGTTGGTGGCGATGCAGTCCCGCGCCGGAGGCAGCAGGCTGGCCATGACGTCATCCGCCGACTTCAGCCGTGGCCGTTTTGCAGCTTCGGCAGAAACGCGGGTGCATTGCGCATCGGTTTCGTCATAGATCGACAGGATCTGATCCTTGGTCAGAATCCCCGCTTCTGTCAAAAGCCGCGCTGAATGCAGCAACGGATCCTCTGCTTCCCATTTTTCGAATACCGCCCTTGGCAGATAGGCCTGCTGCACATCCGAGCCGGCATGCCCGTAAAGCCGAACAACGGACAGGTGCAGAAAGGCAGGTTGCCGAGTGGTTCGCACGAACCTTTCCGCGGCGGTTGCCGCCGCGTAGGTTTCGAACAGGTCCAAACCATTCGCCGTGAAGTACCTTAGCCCCGGTTTGTTGCTGAAATTCGCCGCGATCCACCCGCGTGGCGTGCGTGTCGAGATACCGATGCCATTATCCTCGCATACAAACAGCAAGGGCAACGGAACCGACTGATAGGCGCTCCAGCAGGCGGCGTTGATTGCACCCTGCGCAGTGGAGTGGTTGACCGAAGCATCTCCGAAGGAACACATGACGATGCCGTCTGCCGCAAGAGCCTGGTGTTCAGGGGGATGCCGTTTTGCCAGTCCGATGGAATATGCGGCTCCAACCGCTTTGGGCAGGTGGCTGGCGATGGTCGATGTCTGTGGCGGGATGTTCAGCGCCTTGGATCCAAGCACCTTGTGGCGCCCACCCGAGATCGGATCCTCGCGAGAGGTTGCGAAACTGAGCAGCATGTCCCATGCCGGCGTCGTTCCCGGTACCTGCGCGGACCTTCTGGTCTGAAAAGCGCCATCGCGATAATGCAGGAACGCCATGTCGTCGGGGCGCAACGCGGCGGCGACCGCGGCCATTCCCTCGTGCCCCGAAGAGCCGATCGTGTAAAAACCCTGCCCTGCCGCCTGCATCCTTCGCGAGGTCCGGTCGAGATTTCGGCTCAGGCATTGTGCACGAAAAATCGCAACCGCCTCGGTGGCGCAAAGCGGGCCATTGGGCGCCGCTCCCTCCGGGAAATCCCCGGCCATTACCCGTTCGCGAAAGGTTTGGTGAACGACGTCTGCGCGATCCATGACAACAGCTCTGCTTTTGACAGTTACATGCCTGCACAAAACATCCTTGCCGCTCGCTGTCCAGCGCAACCCGGCCTAATATTGTTCCAACCAATGCCTGTCGCCGCGGGGATCGGTGCGGCGTCAAAAAATCGTTTTGCCGGGCCAGACGGGCGCCTGTGTTATTGACCGTTTGATAAAAAAATGTCTGACTGAGCCGCATCACACCAACGGGGGAAGCAAAATGAAATTCAAGGGACATCTGCCGCGCAGGGTCGTATTGGCCGGCGCGGTTGCAACCGGTCTCGTTCTTTCTGCGGGCGCAGCGATGGCCGAAGCAACCAAGGTTGCCGCCATTTACACTCTGCCGGTGGAACAACAGTGGATCAGCCGCATTCACAAGGCACTGAATGCCGCGCAGGAGCGCGGCGACATCGAGTACGTGTTCTCGGAAAACGTCGCAAACACCGACTACGAACGGGTCATGCGGGAATATGCCGAGCAGGGCGTCAGCCTGGTGGTCGGCGAGGTTTTCGGGCTGGAGCGCGCAGCGCGCAAGGTTGCAGCGGATTATCCCGATACGGCATTTCTGATGGGGTCGTCTTTTGGGCCGGTCGCCCCGAATTTCTCGGTGTTTGACAACTGGATTCATGAACCCAGTTACCTGTCCGGGATAGTAGCCGGCTCAGCCACCGAATCGAACGTGATCGGAATGGTCGGCGGATATGCAATCCCCGAGGTGAACCGGCTGATGAATGCCTTCATGGAAGGTGCCAGGTCGGTGAACCCGGATGTGAAGTTCCTCGTGAACTTCATCGACAGCTGGTACGATCCTCCCAAGGCCAAGGAAAGCGCATTTGCGATGATGGATGCAGGTGCCGATATCATGTATGCCGAACGCTTTGGCGTGGCGGATGCCGCGGTTGAACGCGGGGTAAAGGCCGTGGGCAACGTTATCGACACTTCGGGGGATTATCCGAACACCATCCTCACCTCGGCGCTGTGGCACATGGAGCCGACAATCGACAAGGCCGTCGCTGCCGTGGCAGCCGGAACCTTTGAAGCTGCTGACTATGGGCAGTACAGTTTCATGGGTTATGGCGGCGGCTCGCTCGTTCTGGATGAAGCCCTGGTGCCCGCGGACGTCGTTGCCAAGGTCAAGGACGTGGAAATGCAGATCATGGAAGGCATGTTTCGCGTCAACGTGAACGACGATCGTCCGGTTTCGGACAAATGACGGCAACCGGGCCGGTGACCACTCCGGCCCGTGACCTGCAATGACCCGGCAAAGAGTTCTTTCGCTGAACGCTCTGTCAAAGCGGTTCGGCTCGGTGATCGCCAATGATGCGGTCAGCCTCGATCTGTTTCGCGGGGAGGTGTTGGCGCTGCTTGGCGAAAACGGCGCCGGGAAAACCACGCTGATGAACATGCTGTTCGGCCATTACATGCCGGACAGTGGGTCCATTGACGTTTTCGACGAAAACGGCGTTGCGCTCCCGCTGAACCTTGGCCATCCCCAGGCATCGCTCGCTGCGGGAATCGGCATGGTCCACCAGCACTTCGCACTCGCCGAAAACCTGACCGCGCTGGATAACATTTCGCTGGGATCGGAACCCTTGCTGGCTCTGCGCCGTAATCGGGCGCGGGTCCGCAGCAAAGTGCAGCGGATCATGGATCGCAGCGGGTTGAGCGCCCCGCTGGATGTGCCGGTCGGGCGATTGTCGGTCGGCGAACGCCAGCGGGTGGAGATCCTCAAGGCCCTGTATCATGATGCGCGCATCCTGGTGTTGGACGAACCGACGGCGGTGCTGACGCCGCAAGAGGCGGACACCCTGTTCGATAATATCGGCGCGATGACCCGCGATGGTCTGGCGGTGATATTCATCAGTCACAAGCTGCGCGAGGTACTGGCCTTTTCGCATCGCATCGCCGTTCTCCGGCACGGAGTCAAAGTTGGTGAAATGGAGACTGCCGACGCGGACGAGCGTGTGATCGCTCGCATGATGGTCGGCGCGGACACCCCTGTTACTCCGCGTGAACCCATGGAGCCGGGCGCGCCGGTGCTGCAACTGCAGGATGTCAGCGTGGGCGAACGTTCCGCGCGCAACAGTCTGACACATGTCAGCTTGACCGTTCACGCGCATGAGGTGTTGGGTATCGCGGGTGTCTCCGGAAACGGTCAATCGGCTTTGGCTGGCGTGATATCGGGTTTGCGCCGGCCGGACAGCGGTATGATCAGCGTGGATGGCATACCTGTTTCCCGACCGGATCCGCTGGCCATGATCCGGGTTGGGGTCGGGCGCATCCCGGAAGACCGTCATCATGACGGGATCGTCGGCGCCATGAGCGTTGCCGAGAACATGGTGATCGAACGGTTGGATGATCCGATGGTGCAGCGGCGCGGGTTGTTGCGTCGGGACGACATCGCTGAAAATGCCCGGTCGCTGAGCCTGGCGTATGATGTGCGAGGTCCAGGGATCGACGCCCGTGCGCGCTTGTTGTCTGGCGGCAATATCCAGAAACTGATCCTTGCTCGTGTATTCGAGCAGAATCCGCGGCTGATTCTTGCCAATCAGCCGACCCGGGGGCTGGACATGGGCGCAGCCGCCGAAGTCGGTCGACGTTTGCTGGAGGCGCGGGCACGTGGCGCGGGCGTGCTGCTGATTTCCGAGGACCTCGACGAAATCCTCGGGCTGGCTGACAGGATCATGGTCATCCATGACGGTGAACTGGTCGAAGTTCGAACCCGTGAGCGCGAGGAAATCGGCCTGACCATGGCGGGGGAGCAAGCATGATCCGCATCGAACCACGCTCCGCGCCGCCGCGGATTCTGACCCTGGGCGTGCCGGTCCTGTCTGCCGTGATCGCGTTGCTGCTGGCGGCGCTGCCGCTGGCCTTTGCCGGGGCGGATGTCTTTTCTGCCTACGGAGAAATGGCAAAGGGTGTTTTTGGATCGGTTTTTGCCTTTTCCGAGATGCTGACCCGTGCCACTCCGTTGATTTTCACCGGTCTTGCGGCAGCCTTGGCGTTTCGGGCACGGCTCTGGAATATCGGAGCCGAAGGACAGCTGTACCTTGGCGCAATGGCCGCTGTCGCCATTGGTTCGGGTGCGGTAGATGCGCCCGCAATCGTTCTTGTGCCTCTGATCGTCATTCTCGGCGCTGCCGCAGGGGCTGCCGGCATGGCGGTGCCCGCGTTGTTGAAGACACGGTTCGGCGCGGACGAAGTGGTGACGACGCTCTTGCTCAATTTCGTGATCCTGATCTTCGTGCAGATGATGCTCGAAGGAGTCCTCAAGGACCCGATGGGTCTGGGCTGGCCGCAATCCGAGCCGATCCTCGATCAGGGCATGCTGCCGCAGCTGGTCGACAGGATGCGGGTACATTCCGGGTTGATCATCGCCCTTGTCGCCGCGGCCATTGCCCAGTTCATGCTGGTCCGATCCGTCTGGGGGTTTCGGCTGCGTGCGGTTGGTGAAAACGCGGCCGCCGCGAGACACGCCGGCATCCGGGTGAACCGTTCGTTGTTTGGCGTTGCGATCCTGTCCGGCGGACTTGCCGGGTTGGCAGGTGTGAGCGAGGTCGCCGGTCTCAAGGGGTACCTGACGTCGGACCTGTCACCGGGGTTTGGATATACCGGTATCGTGGTTGCGATGCTGGCCGGGTTGTCACCGGTGGGAGTGGTGATCGCAGCACTGTTCATTGCCTCGGTCTTTGTCGGGGCTGACAGCATGAGCCGCGCCATGGGCGTGTCGTCCTATCTTGCTGATCTGGTTGTCTCGATGTCGCTTCTCTGCGTTCTGGTCGGCGGGTTCTTTTCCCGGTTCCGGATCGTGCGCGGCGGAAAGGTTCCGGCGTGATGGATATCCTGCAGATCCTGTTGAGCGAGTCTTTCTGGGCTGCATCGCTTCGCATCGCGACTCCGCTGATCTTTGGCGTACTCGGCGCGTTGCTCTGCGAAAAATCCGGCGTTCTGAATCTTGGAATAGAGGGCATCTTCGTTGCCGGGGCGATGGCCGGCTGGATGGCCGTCTGGCTCGGTGCGGGGCTTTGGGGCGGCGTACTGGTGGCGGCGCTGGTCGGGGCTTTCTTTGGCCTTGTTCATGCAATCCTTACCGTGCCGCTGGGCCTGTCCCAGCATGTATCGGGGCTGGGCGTCACCCTGTTTGCGACCTCGGTCAGCTACTTTGTCTACCGGACTGCTTTGCCCAATGTGACATCGCCGCCGAGGATCGAGCCGTTCCGGGCGCTGGACGTTCCGGTTCTGTCCGACATTCCGTTTCTCGGTCCGGTTCTTTTCCAGCAGACGGCGCTGACTTGGCTGGCGCTGCTGATGGTCGCGCTTGTCTGGTATGTATTGAACCGCACGGCGCTTGGCGTGGCCATTCAGGCGGTGGGTGACAATCCGGACAGCGTCGATGCGCAGGGCCTGTCTGTCTATGGTTTGCGCATCGGGGCCGTCATGGCGGGTTCTGCCCTGATGGCACTGGGTGGCGCCTTTCTGACGATGTCGGCGTTTGACGCGTTCTTTTTCGGCATGGTGAACGGGCGCGGCTGGATATGTATCGCGCTGGTGATCTTTGCCAGTTGGCGTCCGGGCAAGGCGTTGTTTGGCGCGGTGCTGTTTGGTGCATTCGATGCGCTGCAGGTGCGGCTCCAGACCGAGGTCGGCGCGCTGGTCCCGGGTCAGGTGTTTCTGATGGCGCCCTATATCCTTTCGATCATCGCGCTTGTGATTGCAGCGCGCAAGGCGGATTATCCGCGTGCCCTGTTGATGCCTTGGTTCAAGGGCCAACGCTGAGAGGTTTTGATGTTTGATCTGATTATCAAGAATGCCTGTCTGCCGGATGGCCGGACCAGGCAGGACATTGCCTGTGACCAGGGTTTGATTGCCGCCGTGGAACCGGGGATCGTCGCCGACGCAAAGAACGTGATCGACGCGGCGGGACACCTGGTGTCGCCACCTTTTGTCGACCCGCATTTTCACATGGACGCGACCTTGTCGCTTGGCACGCCGCGGATGAACGTGTCGGGCACGCTGCTGGAGGGAATTGCGCTGTGGGGAGAATTGAAACCGATCCAGACTGTCGAACAGATTGTCGATCGCGCGCTGCGCTATTGCGATCTGGCGGTGTCGATGGGAATAGGCGCCATCCGCTCGCATGTGGATCTATGTGACAACGATCTCAAAGGCGTTCAGGCGCTGTTGGAGGTCCGCCGCCTGGTCGCGCCCTATCTCGATCTGCAACTGGTGGCCTTTCCGCAGGACGGTGTTTTGCGTGATCCCACCGCAATGGACAACCTGGTCCGGGCGCTGGATATGGGCGTGGATATCGTGGGCGGTATCCCGCATTTTGAACGCACCATGGCTGATGGGGCCGAGTCGGTCCGTCAACTGTGCCGGATTGCGGCGGATCGTGGCCTGATGGTGGACATGCATTGTGACGAGAGTGATGACCCGCACAGCCGCCACATTGAAACGCTGGCCTGTGAAACACAACGTTTGGGATTGCAGGGCAGGGTGGCCGGCTCGCATCTGACGTCGATGCATTCGATGGATAACTACTATGTCTCCAAGCTGATCCCGCTGATTGCCGAGGCGCAGGTCCATGCCATCCCCAATCCGCTGATCAACATCATGCTGCAGGGGCGGCACGACACCTATCCACGGCGCCGCGGACAGACCCGGGTGCCAGAGCTGCGCGACGCGGGTGTCACTGTCGGGTTTGGATCGGATTGCGTGATGGACCCCTGGTATTCACTCGGCCGGGCCGACATGCTGGATGTTGCGGCCATGGGGCTTCACGCTGGCCAACTCAGCAGCCGGGTGGACATGGCATGGTGTTTTGATGCGGTGACATACAATTCTGCCGCGATCATGGGATTGCGGGACTATGGTGTGGAAAAAGGCTGCGCCGCGAACATGGTTCTGCTTCAGGCGCGCGATCCGATAGAGGCGATCCGCCTGCGCGCGACCCGGCTGGCCGTGATACGGTCGGGCAAACTCATCTCAAAAACGCCGCCACAAATCGCGCAGATTGATCTGCCCGGGCGACCGGAGATTGTCGACCCGGCGCAATACGCACCTGGGGCGGCAGGGTAGAATCAGGTTTGTCTGGGTTCGGCGGGAACGACCGGACCGCCGTGTTTCAGCCACGAGGAAAACCCGTCTTTCAGATGTGCGGCGTCAAATCCCATGTCCTGCAGTGTCGCAACGGACAAGGCCGACCGCCACCCCGAAGCGCAGTGGAACAGGAACGTCTTGTCCTGTCCGAACACTTCCTTGAAATATGGGCTTGCCGGATCCACCCAGAATTCCAGCATGCCGCGCGGGCAGTGAAAACTGTTGGGAATGCAGCCGCTGCGCTGGCGCTCGCGCACATCGCGGATATCCACGATCACAACGCCCGGATCGTCCAGCATGCGGATAGCGTCGGGAGTGTCGATCTCCCTGATACGGTTTCGCGCGGCGGCGACCATCTCGGCGACCGGGGTCTTCAGCTCTGGTTTCATTCTGCGTCTTTCGATACCGGGACTGGTCCAAGTTGCTGATTGACCTCCATGGTCAACCAAATCAATGTCGGATCGACCGGCGCGGGCCTCGGGGCAGGAATCTTTCGCTCTTTGACGGCAGTCTGCCGTGTACTTGATGAAAAAGAAAGGACGACACGACATGACGGACAGACCGATTGCATTGGTGACCGGCGGAGCACAGGGTATCGGATTGGCGTGCGCACGGGCGCTTGCGGAAGATGGCGCACGGATCATCCTGGCCGATATCAAGGCGGATACGGTTGTGGAGGCTGCCCGGGAACTGGGAGATGACGCCGTCGGACTTGTCGTGGACATGGGGCAACCGGAACAGGTGGACGCGCTGTTTGATCGGATAGAGGCCGAAATCGGTCCCGTTTCCATTCTGGTCAACAACGCCGGGATCGCGATTGCCGACGAATTCCTGGATATGTCCCTGGAGGATTTCCGCAAGGTGATCGACATCAATCTCATTTCGGTGTTCCAGGCGACCCAGCGGGCGGCGCGGACGATGGTCGCGAAAGGCATCAAGGGGGCGATTGTGAACATGTCGTCGGTGAATGCCGTCGTGGCGATCCCGAAGATACCTGGTTACTGCGCGTCAAAGGGCGGCGTCATGCAGTTGACCAAGTCGGCGGCACTTGCGCTCGCGCCACACGGTATCCGGGTGAATGCGGTCGGGCCGGGGTCGATCGACACCGAAATGATGGCCGGTGTAAATGCCAGTCCCGCGGCGCTGGAAACCGCGCTGTCGCGTACTCCCTTGCGCCGCATCGGCACACCGCGTGAAATCGGCGACACCGTTGCTTTCCTGGCCAGCAACAAGGCAAGCTATATCACGGGCGAGACGATCTATGTGGATGGTGGTCGACTTGGTCTGAATTACACCTGCTGATCGTCCCGGAAACCGGTTGTTCCGAGAGTCTTGGGCAATCGCGATTGGGCATTCGTCGGAGAGCGTGACACCTGGGCGGTTGCTACGGTATCGTGGATGGGCAGGTGCCGTGGCATGACATGCGTGAAACACTGGACGCCCAAGGGGCGGATGTCGAATTCGGGTTGCTGTGCGACATCAAAAATGTTAGCGCTATCATAGATGCGCGATCGGTGGCCGACATATGGCGACAGATCGGATGGAATGGCCGAAATGACATGCGCCACCGGTATACTGGCTTGCGCAGGGTCGATGAAAAGGACGGATTGATGGCGTTGCAAGCAAGAGTATCGGAAGTAACCGAGAGAATTATTGCCCGCAGCGCGCCGTTTCGTGGCCCCTATCTGGAACGGATGCGTCAGTCGGCGCAAAAAGGACCAGCGCGGGCGCATTTGTCCTGCAGTGGTCAGGCGCATGCCTTTGCCGCTTCGGGTTCCGATCAGTCGGCCCTGGCACAGGGCCGCGCGGGAAACCTGGGCATCGTGACGGCCTACAATGACATGTTGTCAGCACACCAGCCATTTGAACGGTTTCCCGATCTGATCAGGCAGGCAGCACGGGACGCTGGCGGGACGGCACAGGTCGCCGGCGGCGTCCCCGCAATGTGCGATGGGGTGACACAGGGTGAGGCAGGTATGGAACTCAGCCTGTTTTCCCGTGACGTGATCGCCCTGGCTGCCGGCGTCGCTCTGTCTCACAACACATTCGATGCGGTGGTGTTTCTCGGGGTTTGCGACAAGATCGTTCCGGGTCTGGTGATCGCGGCGCAAAGCTTTGGCCATCTACCTGCGGTGTTTCTGCCGGCCGGGCCGATGACCAGTGGTTTGTCGAACGAGGAAAAGGCCAAGGTGCGCCAGAAATTCGCCGCCGGCGAGGTTGACCGGGACGCGCTGATGGCGGCCGAAATGGCGGCCTATCATGGACCGGGCACCTGCACGTTCTATGGAACGGCGAACACCAATCAAATGCTTATGGAGTTCATGGGGTTGCATCTTCCGGGGGCGAGCTTTGTCACCCCCAACACCGAAATGCGCGATGCGCTGACCGCCGAAGGCGCGCGGCGGGCCCTTGCTCTGAGTGCGCTTGGCAACAACTACACGCCGGTATGTGACATTCTGGACGAGCGGGCGTTTGTGAACGGGATCGTTGGGCTGAACGCGACAGGTGGTTCGACAAATTTGCTGATCCACCTGGTGGCGATGGCGCGTGCCGGCGGGATCGTGCTTGACTGGCAGGATTTCTCGGATCTGTCCGATGTGATCCCCCTGATGGCGCGGGTCTATCCGAATGGACTGGCGGATGTGAACCACTTTCACGCCGCAGGCGGCCTTGGATACATGATCGGAGAATTGCTGGAGGCCGGGTTCCTGCATCCGGATACCAGAACAGTTGCTGGCAAAGGATTGTCCCACTACACCGCCGAACCACGGTTGCGGGACGGTGTTTTGAACTGGGAACCGGGCACGCGCAACAGCCTGAATGACAAGATACTGCGTCCGGTCTCGGACCCATTCCAACCAAATGGCGGGCTGAAACGGTTGAGCGGGAATCTGGGCACTGCCGTGATGAAAATCTCTGCGGTTGCCCCAAAGCATCGGGTGGTGGAAGCGCCGGTTCGGGTGTTTCACAATCAGGAAGACGTCAAGACCGCCTTCAAGGCGGGGGAGTTCGAAGGTGACGTGATCGTTGTGGTGCGGTTTCAGGGCCCCAAGGCCAATGGAATGCCGGAACTGCACAGCCTGACACCGCTCTTGTCGATCCTGCAGGGTCGGGGTCAAAAGGTTGCACTTGTGACGGACGGGCGCATGTCGGGTGCATCAGGCAAGGTCCCTGCAGCCATTCACGTTTGCCCAGAGGCGTTGGATGGCGGCCCGATCGCCCGTCTTCAGGATGGTGATATCCTGCGTGTCGATGCGGAAAACGGCGTTTTGGAAATTCTGACCGATGGCGTTGCGGAGCGTCCGGTGGCCACGGCGGACCTGACAGCCAGCGAAACCGGTATCGGCCGGGAGTTGTTTGCCGCATTCCGCAATTCCGTGTGTTCCGCCGATTCCGGTGCGACGATTTTCAAAGGATGAATCCATGCCCATGACCGCGAAAGATGCCAGCCGGCAAACCCGGGAAATCTGCGCACGCGCGCCAATCGTGCCGGTGCTGGTGATCCACGACACGGCGCATGCCCGCCCACTGGCCGAGGCGCTGGTCGCCGGTGGCTTGCCCGCTCTTGAAGTGACATTGCGAACACCGGCCGCGCTCGAGGCTATTCGACTCATGTCCGAGGTGCCGGGCGGAATCGTCGGTGCCGGGACGTTGGTCACTCCCGATGATGTGCGCGCGGCCCGGGCAGCCGGTGCCCGTTTCGGAGTTTCACCGGGGTCGACCGACAAACTCCTGTTGGCCTGTGAGGCCGAGAACCTGCCAATCTTGCCTGGCGCCGCCACTGCGACTGAGGCCATGGCGTTACTGGAGCGCGGCTATGACATGCAGAAGTTTTTTCCCGCCGAAGCATCCGGTGGCGCACCCGCATTGAAGGCCATTGGGGCACCGCTGCCGCAAATCTCGTTCTGCCCGACCGGTGGTGTCAGCCCCAGCAACGCCGGCAGCTATCTTTCCCTGCCGAATGTCCTGTGTGCAGGCGGCAGTTGGGTTGCGCCTGCGGAACTGATGCAGGCAGGGGACTGGGCAGGGATCGAAGCACTTGCCCGTGCAGCCAGTTCAATGGCGCGATAGGTTCGCGCGCAGGCCTGCGGCGCAGAACGTCACCAGGTCATCGAGGCGATCATCAATCTGCCGTCCCGGCTGCCCCAGCGTTTCGATCCGCCAGGCCGATGTCAACTGGGCCAGCATGGCCGAAACGGAATAGACGAAACCGGATGCAATTCTGGTGCGCGGCGCCTCGGGAAACAGCGTTGCAATCTCGTCGATGAAACGATTGGCCGTCGGATCAAAACATGCGGCGGCAATGTCACGCCAGCGCGGTTCGGCCGACACCATTGCCACGAGCCGAGCATAAGCCAGCCATTGCGTCCCCCCGGTGGCGGCCCGGTGCAGGTAGGGTTCGAAAAAACACCTCAGAACATCCTCGAGAGAGAGCGGCCCGAGGGCCTTGCGATGATGCAGCATCGCCAGTCGAAGCTCCGATAGCTCGGTGGCCCGCCGCTCTACGGTCTGTGCGAACAGTTCGGCCTTTCCGCGGCCATGGTGATGCACCAGACCGACCTGCGTCTTTGCCGCGGCAGCGATATCGCGGATTGTTGCGCCATTGAAACCCTTTTCGGCAAATACGCGTTCTGCCGCGTCAAGTATGTTCTTGCGCGACTTGATCGCTTTTTGGGACGGTGCCCTTTGGCGGTTTTTGTCAAAGGTGATTTTCGGGTTCATAAATTCAGCTTGCCTTAGATTGAACATATGTTCAAGTTAAGGAGGTGAATGGCAGGAAACCGGATGACCGAAACGAGTGAGCAATTTGCCCTGATCGGGGCAGGTCCCATGGGACTGGCGGCAGCAAAGACCTTGTGTGAACAGGGCATTGCCTTTCAGGGCTTTGAGTCGCATTCCGATGTTGGCGGTCTCTGGGATATCGAAAACCCGAAATCCACCATGTATGACAGCGCGCATCTGATCTCGTCAAAGCGGATGACGGAATTCACGGATTTCCCAATGCGGGAGGAGGTCGCGGAATACCCGTCCCATCACGAGATGAAGCGGTATTTTCGCGATTTCGCCGATCATTTCGACCTGCATCGCCACTATCACTTTGGGGCAGAGGTTCGGCGCATCGAACCGCTCGGGGGAGACGGCGATGGATGGCGCGTTTCCTGGCGCGATCAGCAGGGCGAGCACGAGGCGATATTTGCCGGTGTTCTGATTGCCAACGGCACCTTGTCCGAACCGAACATGCCGAGTTTCACGGGCGTTTTCTCGGGAGAGTTCATGCACTCGGCAGAGTATCGCCACGCAAGCCAGTTCGATGGCAAGCGGGTCCTGATCATCGGGGCGGGGAATTCCGCGTGCGATATAGCCGTCGATGCAGTTCATCACGCGGCCAGTTGCGAAATGTCCTTGCGGCGCGGCTATTATTTTGTGCCCAAGTACGTGTTCGGAAAACCAGCCGATACCATTGGCGGTGCAATTCGCCTGCCGATGTGGCTGAAACGGCGGATTGATCAGGTTATCCTGAAATGGTTCGTGGGTGACCCGCAGAAATACGGGTTTCCCAAACCGGACTATGCGCTCTATGAAAGTCATCCGGTGGTCAACTCTCTGGTGCTCTATCATGCGGGTCACGGTGATTTGCGGGTTCGAGCGGATGTGGAGCGGTTCGACGGCAATACGGTTCATTTCACCGATGGAACCAGCGGAGAATACGATCTGGTGCTGGCTGCGACCGGTTACAAACTGCACTATCCGTTCATCGAAGACGGATTTTTGAACTGGCAGGGTAAGGCGCCGCACCTGTTTTTGAACGCGATGCATCCGACGCGGGATGACCTGTTTGTGCTGGGCATGATCGAGGCGACCGGTCTGGGCTGGCAGGGGCGACACGAGCAGGCAGAGTTGGTTGCGCGTTACATTGCGGGTTTGCGGGCGGGTCGGAACGAAGCACGGTTGTTGAAGGCGGAAAAAGCTGACGGCTTTGAGCGGGCAACCGGCGGCATGAACTATCTCGACCTTGCCCGCATGGCCTATTACGTGGACAAGGCAACCTATCGCGGGGCGGTCAATGCCTGGATCAAGGCGCTGGGCGGGCAGAGCACATGACTGGTATCGACGCGGTCATTCTGAATTTCAGCCCCGGGACGCTGATGTTGCTGAACGCGATTCTGGCGGTTGTCATGTTTTCCGTGGCAATCGACCTGACTCCGTCAGATTTTCGCCGCCTGTTGCACGCCCCCAAACCTCTGGTTGTAGGCCTGTTTTCGCAATTCCTGGTTTTACCTGCCCTGACCTTTTGCCTGGTTGCCTTGACAAACCCGCACCCGTCGATCGCTCTGGGCTTGATCCTTGTTGCGGCCTGTCCGGGCGGAAACATCTCGAACTTCATTACCCACCGCGCAGGGGGTAATTCGGCGTTGTCCGTGTCCATGACCGCTTTTGCGACAGTTGGGGCGATACTGATCACGCCGCTGAATATTGCGTTCTGGGGAAGCCTTTATCAGCCGACCCGCGCCATTCTCCAGCAGACCGCTATTGACCCTGTCTCCGTCGCGGTGACGGTTGGCCTGATGCTGGTCCTGCCACTGGTGCTCGGCGTGTCCCTGAACACCCACCGTCCTGACCTGAGCGCCCGGATCCGCCAACCGATACAGATCCTGTCCTTTGCAATCTTCGTGGGCTTCATCGTGGCAGCTCTTTCGGCCAACTGGGAGTTCTTTCTACAGTTCGCGGGTGCGGTTGCTTTGCTGGTTATCCTGCACAATGCAATTGCCCTTTTGGCCGGATACGGCAGCGCGACACTGGCCGGTCTGTCCCCGTTCAATCGCCGGGCCATTACCATCGAAACAGGAATCCAGAATTCTGGTCTGGGGCTGGTGTTGATATTTGGTTATTTCGGCGGGTTGGGTGGCATGGCCGTCGTGGCCGCGTTCTGGGGGATCTGGCATGCGATATCAGGACTCGCTCTTGCGGCAGTCATGAACCGGACCGAGGCGGCAAGATGAGTCGGATCCTTGTCACCGGAGCGTCAGGTATGGTCGGGCGCGCGCTGCTCGGACTTTTGGGCGACCACGATGTTCTGGCGTCAGACATCGCCCGGCCGGCCAGATTGCCGCCGGGTGTGGCGTTTCGACACGCCGACGTGACTGGACAGGACGTTGTGCAGGCCATCGCCGAGTTTGGGCCCGACGTGATCGTGCATCTGGCGTCGATCGTGTCCCCGCCCAAGACCATGAGCCGCGACGAGGCCTATGCGGTCGACGTTACCGGCACGGAAAATGTTCTGCGTTCGGCCGTGAAACTGGGTGTTCGCCGGCTGGTCGTGACCTCGTCCGGCGCGGCTTATGGCTATCACCCCGACAATCCTGTGCCGTTGCGCGAAAACGACACGCTGCGTGGGAACGAGGAATTCCCCTATGCCCATCACAAGCTACTCGTGGAAAGACTGCTGGAAAGGGCGAGACGGGAAAGCCCGCAACTGGAACAGGTTGTGCTTCGCGTTGGAACCGTTCTTGGCGAGGGAACGGACAATCAGATCACGGACCTGTTCAAGAAACGCCGCGTTCTGGCCATCAGAGGCAGCGACAGCCCTTTTGTCTTTATCTGGACCCAGGACCTCGCCGAGATTCTGGAACGTGCAGCCACGACCGGACCGACAGGCGTTTTCAACGTGGCTGGCGATGGAGTGATGCGGATCGACGATATCGCACGTGCCTTGAACAAACCGGTTCTGCGGCTGCCATCCAGGGCATTGAAAGTCGCGCTTGCAATGGCGCGCCCTCTTGGCATCAGCCGTTACGGACCCGAGCAGGTGCGATTTCTGCAATATCGGCCGGTGCTGGCCAATGACGCGCTCAAGGCGGAGTTCGGCTATGTCCCCAAAAAAACCTGCGCTGAAGTATTCGATTTGTGGAAGCGGGCGGCGGGGCTGTGAAAACTGCGGTGATCACCGGGGGGGCTGGCGGTCTTGGCCGGGCACTGGCAAAGGCCCTTCAGACGCGGGGTTATGTCACGGTTTTGCTGGATATCGAAACCGGTGATCTTGAAACCACCGATCACCAGGTGCCGTTGACCTGTGATCTGACCGATCCCGCGCAACTAAACACTGCGGTCGGTAGGATCACGGACCGGTGGCCGGCTATCGATCTTGCAATCTATAACGCCGGTATCACACGGATCGGCGCATTTGCCGACACGCCGGAAGCGACCCATCGCAGGGTGTTCGAAGTCAATTACTTCTCTGCCGTGGCTTTGGCAAAGGCGCTTCTGGAACCCGTTCGCGCCTGCAAAGGCACCCATCTGGCCATTTCCTCGGTAGCCGGGTTCTCGCCATTGTATCACCGGACGGCCTATGCCGCATCCAAACATGCGCTGGAAGGTTTTTTTACCTCCCTGCGATCCGAAGAAGCGCCTTATGGCGTTCGTTGTCAGATCGCGGCTCCGTCCTTTGTGGCGACCAATCTCGGCAATGCCCAGCGTCAGCCGGATGGAACGGCGCGCCCCGGGTCGGCACCGGACGGGTTTGACCAGATGACGGCGCGCCAGGCAGCAGAAATCATTCTGCGCGGATTGGACAGGGGCGCACCGATGATACCGGTGGGTCGGGTCGCACGAGTGGCCTGGTGGATCAACAGCCTGTCGCCGCGTCTCTATCAGCACCTGATGGAGCGAAACATTCGGCCGGACTGATGGGGCCACATCTCCCAATGATCGACCGACCATCGCGTCCGGCCCGCATATCGCCCCTTGTCCGAAAACGCGGAATCCGGCACCAATGGGCGCTGTGACGGCAGGCACGGCCGCGAAAGGGTCGTTGCACAGGGATAGGAGAGCACGTGTGACGTTGGCATTCATCAGGACGCAGGGACGCGGCCAGACGGATTTGTTGCTGTCTGAACTCGCTCGGACCCTTATCGCACAGGGTGTTCTGATCTGCGGCGTTGTGCAATCCAATGTGGAATGCTCGGACAACGATCTGTGTGACATGGACGTAAAGGTTCTGCCACAAGGGCCGGTCTTTCGCATCTCGCAATCGCTTGGGCGGTCTTCCCGTGGCTGCCGACTGGACCCGGCAGCGCTGGAAGAGGCGGTCGCGCATGTTTCTCCGATGCTGACCGGCGCGGCCGGACCGTTGCCGGATCTGCTGATCGTAAACAAGTTCGGCAAACACGAGGCGGACGGGCGCGGGTTCCGCCCGGTGATCGCCGAAGCAATGCTTGCCGGTGTTCCGGTTCTCACGGCGGTGAACGAAACCAACGCGGCCAAATTCCAGGGCTTTGCCGGAGGCATGGCCGAGCAATTGCCCCCGAACCTGAAGGATTTGCTGGACTGGGTTAGGCGGGTAAAGACGGCAACGGATGAACCGGCCTGATGGGGCGTCAGAGCCCAGCGAGGTTTCAACCCGGTTTCAGTTGCTTTCTTCCAGTTGGAATGCGTCCTTCATTTGCGTGACGAGACTCCGTTCCAGATCCTGATGATACCGACGGTTTATTACGAAATCGGCCAGGTCCTGCGCGCTGTGCAGGTTTTGTTCACTCATCAGTTCCCGAAAGCGTCGCATCTGATCGATGTCCTTGAACCGCGCTGCTGCAAGATAGTGCAGCAACAATTCCGGTTTGGATGAAAGAGTCGTCAATGGCCGCGTAGCGGCCAAGGCCTTGTCGTCATCGGACCCGATTGCAGCGTGAAAGGCCTTGGTCAAAAAGAATACACTGGGGGGCGAATGCTCCAGTTGCAACGCGATTTCGATGCTTTCCAGACCTTCTTTCCACTGGCCAAGAAACTCGGCGCGCCGCGAACCAATCAACACAAGGGTCGGAGGGTGGCGCGGGAAAAGCTCCAGCATTTTCTTGGCATGGTGCAATGCTGCCCCAAGGTCCTGCTCGGGCGCTTCGATGGCCAGAACCAGCCCTGCGCTCAGAGTGGTACTCCGAAGTGGTGCCAGTTCGAGTCCCCGTTCGATCGCCTTTCGCGCATCCGCCCAGGAATCCGCTCCCGATCTCGGGTTGCGGCCAAATCGCTCCTCGTCAGAGTAGATCAGTCCAAGCGCGCCCCATGCCTCTCCGAACTCGGGGAATTTCGTGACAACGCTTTCCAGGCAGTCGCGCAGTTTCCGATGCTTCCTGTCCGTTGGTTCAACAAAATATCGGTAGACGCCAATGTAGCAGAGGAATGCGCCCAGATCGGCCTTGGAATGGCGGGTGGCCCTGGCAAGAACCAGATCAGTGGAGATTCCATGCGCCGACCCCAGGCTGCTTGCGGTTCCGCTGGTGATTTGGCTCTGGATTTTCTGGATATTCGCGACGGTGGTCGGTTCGGAGAAAGACTTGCTCCAGATCAGGCGCTGTCCGGGCAACTCCAGCAGTTGCGAATTCGTTTGCAAGAGTTCGCCCTGCCACTGCAACTGATTTTTGAGAACATAGTCGGCATCGATACTGTCGGCATCCAGCGGAGAAACGACCGATACCCACGAATAGGCCGACAGGTCCAGTGCGAGTTCCGAATACAGACCAAAGGCAATCTCATCCAGGTCGGCGTGATCACCCGAGGTTTCAAACGGCATGACGGCTATGCGCAAGGCGACATCCGGCGAGGAGCCGACAGGCCGGTTTCCGTCTCTGAGCAAGACTGAAACAGAGGCCAGCGCTGCAATGACCGCACAGGCCAGCGCGAGGGCGCCAAGCGTCGTCGGAACCCGCCGTTTATTACGAGCATCAGGCGGCGCTGCGGGCAGTGAAAAACTGGGGCGATAGCTCCCCTTCGGGATGTCGATAACGACCATTCCGTCATTCTGGTTCTGGGCATGGTAAAGACGCAACGCATCCCGCAGCCGTCCGATTTCGACGCGGACGATGCTGTCGGTATTCGGATCGAATGTCGCGTCCCGGCCGAACACGTCCAGAGCTATGGCGTAGGCCTTTATCTCTTCCCCCCGTCCTTCGCATTCCAGGCCGACAAGATAGGACAGAAGCCGGGACCTTCTCTCCGACTGGCCAAGCGCTCCCGAGGACAGGATGGCACGCAACGCGGATTCTATCTCGCCGCGAAGCGCACGACCTTGCACGGCCCGATCCGGTTTGTGTTTTTGCATCACCAAGGTTCAGGCTATTCTTTTGGATTATTAATCAAACGTTTATACCCGTTGTTGCGGTGTACGTACTGGCGATTTTCGGCCCATCTGTTTTTTTGCGTGCCAATTTGGTTTGGAGAATAGGGATGTCAGGTCGCCACAAGAAAACACCGGGTACTGCTTCAGTGCAAGGGTTGGGCAAAAGCCTGATCGAAGAGTTGCACTACTGGACGGACATCGTGCAGGAAACTTCGCTAAGCGAAGATCCGGCCAGCCGCGAGCGCCAGGGCGTAGCAATACGCCGGATCAAGGAATTGCTTGGACAGCACGGGGCCAAGCGGTCACTGTCGGCGCAACAGAGTGCAGAGCATCGCTGGGTACTGGATGTTCTGCTCGATCTTGCCCGCTATTGCCAGATGAATGAACTGACAGAATTACATAGGTTGCTGATGAGCACCCGATTCAACGCGGACCGCATACTCCATATGTCCTGAGGCTGCTCTATCTTTGAATTGATGGGCAACTCTACCGAATGACACCGGTGTCCGCTTCAGGTGGCGACACGTCAATCAATGTGTAGTCAACGCGCGGGTCGGCAGGGCAGCGAAGCGCAACGCAGGTTCGTCCGCAGGGTTGCGCAAGAATATCGCCTTCGACGGTGTGGCCGTTATCTGACATCAGCACAATGTGGTGCTTTCGAGCCGCATCAAACATCTGGCTGCCGATATCCACGTGGGACAGCAGATGCACATTGGCTGTCCGCTCTTTCATGATCACGTTCGAAGCGGTCTGCAGAGTTTCTGCCGGAAACCGGTATGCGTCGCCGACGATCAGGTCATCCGCCTGATCGATGCGTTCCTGCCTGCAAACGCCATCGACAACCTTGATCTGATCCAGAAATGCACAGTGCCGAACCAGAATGCCGGGACCGGCCGGAACCGGTGCGGAACCCGCGGCAGTGACACCGACTTGCACAAGGGCCGCCACGGGTTTGGAAGCTGTTGCAGTTACACTCATATTCAATCGTTACCTCAGTTCAGACCGATTCGATCTGTTAACATTTTACTTGCATGTAATTTAAGTACTGAATGTGTTCCCGATTGGACAAACAATAGGTGCTATTTGGTCCAAAAAACACGCAGAACGAGAGATTTGGCAAATCAAACATAGGCCATGCAACTATAGTGCGAGAGGGAAAAAGGACGCCGGTATTCCCCGGCTGAAAAGCGTCAAGTCCGGTTCGGCCAGGATCATGAGAAACCGCGTTGATCTTGCTCTATTCTTTCCGGCAATCTGACATTGTCGAGGCCAAGGGGGGCGCATGAAAAATTACTGGGAAATGTCCGCAGGCGAAATCGCCCGCGCGGTCCGGGGCGGAGATGCTTCTGCACGGGAGGTGACAGAGGCGCATCTGGCTCGCTTGGCCGAGGTCAACGTCCGGATCAATGCGGTGGTGCAGGAATTTCCCGAAGAAGCGTTGCGGGCGGCTGACGAAGTGGACGCCAAGGTTTCCAACGGCGAGGATCCCGGGCCACTGTGCGGTGTTCCCGTGACCATCAAGGTGAATGTCGACCAGATCGGCCATGCCACCACCAACGGTGCGCGCCTGTTTCGCGATCTTGTGGCCAAAGAGGACAACCCGGTCGTCTCCAACTTGCGAAAAGCCGGGGCAGTCATCGTGGGTCGCACCAATACACCGACCTTTTCGCTTCGCTGGTTCACGAACAATCCCCTGCATGGCCAGACACTCAACCCGCACGATGCCTCGATAACGCCGGGTGGATCATCCGGCGGCGCCGCGGCGGCGGTGGCAAGCGGTATCTGTGCCATCGGGCATGGCACAGATATTGCCGGGTCAGTGAGATACCCTGCCTATGCCTGCGGTCTGCACGGGTTGCGGCCCAGTCTCGGGCGCGTGCCCGCCCACAATTTCACAGGCGGGGACCGCTTTGTCGGCGCGCAGATCATGGCCGTATCGGGCCCGATTGCGCGCAGCATCGAAGACATCGGTCTGTCGCTGCAGGCCATGATGCGCCGCGATCCGCGCGATGCCTGGCATGTGCCATCCCCACTGGAACAGGACCGGTTTGAAAAGCGCGCGGCCTTGTGCGTCGCGCCCGATGACATGACGGTGTCGGAGGCGGTGCGCGCAGCAGTTCTGGATGCTGCGAACCGGCTGCGCGATGCAGGCTGGCAGGTGGACAGCGTGCCATGCCCATCTTTGCGCACTGCCGCCGAAATCAACGCTGTTCTCTGGATGGCCGAGACGCAGTTCGCCGCCGCCGACAAGATAGCGCAAGAGGCGGATCCCGAGGCCAACTTTGTTTGCCAACAGATGATCCGTGATGCCGGACCGATCGACCTGGACCGGGTGATGAAAACACTGCAAACGCGAAGCGGACTGATAAGGGAATGGGAGCTGTTTCTGGACCGTTACCCGGTTCTGCTCTGCCCGGTGTCCGGAGAGTTGCCGTTTGCGCAGCAGCTCGACATTCGGTCCGAGGCCGATTTCCAACGGGTATACGAGGCACAATTGACACAGCGTGCCTTGCCAGCGCTCGGACTGCCGGGTCTGACGGTGGCGACCGGGCGGGTCGGTCGTGTTCCGAATGGCGTGCAACTGATCAGCGGGCGTTTCAGAGAAGACATTCTGCTATCCGCTGGCGCCGCGATCGAGGCCGCAGGCCCAAGCCCCCGTGTCGTGGATCCGTCGTGATGGTCGCTGCCCGGTTGGCCGGGATGTGCCAACACGAGCTTGCGGCATTGGTGCGATAGCCGGTTTGTGCCATTTCTGGGTCAAACGAAGGAGCCACCGGAGCAGGTCATGTTCAAACGTTTTGCGATTTACCACGTACCCCAAGGCAAGCTGGCTGGATTTGGCGCGCGCTGGCTGGGGTGGGACATAATCGCCGGCGCGGAACGTACCCACCCGACGGGGTTTGGATTTGATGTCGAAAAACTGACACGTCGCCCGCGCCGCTATGGTCTTCACGCCACAATCAAACCGCCATTTGGACTGGCTGCTGACAGCGATCCGACGATATTGGCGGATCGCCTTTGCGAGCTGTGTTGCCGAACCTGTCCGATCGTACTCACCGATCTGAAACTCGCACGGTTGGGACGGTTCCTCGCCATCGTCGATGCCCGGGCCCAAAACGATCTGAACCGGCTTGCCAAACAAGTGGTCAGCGATCTGGATGAGTTTCGCGCCCCTCCGGACCCGGCCGAGTTGGACAGGCGGCGCAAGCCGGGCTTGACCGAGTCGCAGGAACGGAACCTTCTGAAATGGGGTTATCCGCATGTGATGGACGACTTCAGGTTTCACATCACCTTGACCGGTATTCTGGATCGCGACCTGCTTGAGAGCGTCGAAACCCAACTGTCCCGGGCGCTCGCCCCGATCCTGCCACGGCCATACCGGTTGGACAGCCTCAGTTTGGCCGGCGAAGATCAGGATGGCCGCTTTCACGAAATTCAACGGTTTTCGCTGACCGGTCAGGGGATGTGACACCGGCCCGCGCTTGATTTCGTGGCGCACCGGGAGATATGCCTCATTCGAACCCTATTGGGCTCTGGCTATCTGGCTGGAAACAGCTTTACGGAAATCATTTTTGCGAAAGGTCCCGTCATGGCCAATCCTCTCTTTGATACGCTGTTTGGGCGTTACAGCGGGCAGGACTCCATTTTCCTGCGTCTGCCGGATGGGCGCACGGTCACACATGGTGCATTCCTGTCCACTGCAGCGCGGTTCGCGAACGTGTTCACGGATTTGGGCCTGACGCCGGGGGACCGGCTGGCAGTGCAGATCGAGAAATCACACGAGGCATTGGCCATCTATGCCGCCTGCGCACAGGCAGGGATCGTTTTCCTGCCGCTGAACACGGCCTATACGGCAGAAGAAGTCGCCTATTTTGTCGAAAACAGCGGTGCGCGGCTGGTGATCGGCGACAGCGGGAAACGTGAAGCGCTGAGCGAAGTTGCGGCAAGGGCCGGTGCGGTTCTGGAAACAATGGATGCAGACGGCAGTGGAACGTTGGCCGACCGGGCCGCGACGAACCCGGATCGGTTTGAGACCGTGGACCGCCGCAGCGATGATCTCGCTGCATTTCTTTATACATCCGGAACCACCGGGCGATCCAAGGGGGCAATGCTGACACAGGCCAATCTGTTGTCCAACGCCGAGGTGCTGGCGAAGTACTGGCATTTCACGGACGCGGACGTTCTTTTGCACGCCCTGCCGATCTTTCACACACACGGGTTGTTCGTGGCGACCAACATCGCCCTGATCACCGGCGGATCGATGATCTATCTGCCCCGGTTCGATCTGGATCAGGTCATCGCGACGCTGCCAATGGCGACCGCGATGATGGGTGTGCCGACATTCTACACCCGGCTTCTTGGCGATGCGCGGTTCAACAAGGAACTGGTTGCCCATATGCGGCTGTTCGTTTCCGGCAGCGCGCCGTTGCTTGCAGAAACCCACATCCAATTCGAAGAGCGGACCGGCCATCGCATCCTTGAGCGCTATGGCATGACGGAAACCAACATGAACACCTCCAACCCTTATGATGGCGAACGACGGGCAGGGACCGTGGGGTTCCCCTTGCCCGGGGTCGACCTGAAGATCACCGATCCGGCCAGCGGAAACACCCTTGCCGACGGAGAGATCGGGCAGATCGAGGTGCGCGGACCAAATGTTTTTGCAGGCTACTGGCAGATGCCTGACAAGACGCGCGAAGAATTGCGCGCGGATGGGTTCTTTATCACTGGCGACCTGGGGCTGATCGATCAAGACGGGTATGTTCAGATCGTCGGGCGCAACAAGGATCTGATCATTTCCGGCGGCTACAACATCTATCCCAAGGAAATTGAATTAGTACTGGATGAACAACCCGGCGTTCTGGAAAGCGCGGTGATCGGCGTACCGCACGCGGATTTCGGCGAAACGCCCGTGGGCGTTATCGTGCCACAGAACGGTGCGCACCCCGACCTCGCCGCGATTTCCGCTGCGCTTGGCAAATCGCTCGCGAAATTCAAACAGCCTAGAAGGCTGGTTCTGCTCGGGGAACTGCCCCGAAACACGATGGGCAAGGTGCAAAAGAACGTGCTGAGGGACCAGTTCCGCGATCTGTTCCTGCAAGGATAAAGGCCGGCATCCGACGCCCCCACCCGATCTTTGCGCCACGTGTCAGGAGGGGTTGTGTCGAAACGCTGGCGCTGATCTGTATTCGGAATGAAACGGCTGTAGACAGGACAAGGAAATTACCCATGCAGCGCATTTCGTCGGAAAACCTGACCAGATTGGCCAAGGCAATCATAGGCGGCGCTTGTGGCAACGAGACCGCCGCGGCCATGGTTGCTCATCGCCTGGTTCTCGCCAACCTGATGGCGCATGACAGCCATGGTGTCGGGATGTTGCCGGCCTATGTCGCGGGCATCAAGTCGGGCCAGCTGAACAGCGATGCGCATGCCAAGGTGGTTCAGGACAACGGCCCGTTCCTCTTGATCGACGGGCAGTGCGGGTTCGGGCAGGTCGTGGCCGAAGAAGCGATGGAACTGGCCATTGACCGGGCGCGGAACACGCGGTTTGCGCTGATGTCGCTGAGAAACAGTTTTCACATCGGGCGTGTCGGCGATTGGGCGACCATGGCGGCAGAGGCGGGTTTCATCGCAATCCAGTATGTCAATGTTCTGTCGCCCAATTCGCTGGTGGCGCCATTCGGGGGTAGTCAGCCACGCTTTGCCACCAATCCGTATTGCACCGCGATCCCCAAATCGCCCAACAACCCGATGTTGCTGCTGGACATGGCGACAAGCGCGATCGCGCAGGGCAAGACACGGGTTGCCTATCTGGCCGGCAACAAGGTTCCGGACAATTGCCTGATCGATTCCCAGGGTCACCCGACCAACGACCCTGCCGTCATGTTCGAGGAACCGAAGGGCGCTCTGACAACGATGGGTCAGCACAAGGGGTTCGGCCTGGCGGTTCTGTGCGACTTGCTGGGCGGATCACTGAGTGGCGGCGGCGCGTTCACTCCCGAACGGGTGGTCGAATCCCGCATCATCAACAACATGCTGACGATCCTTATCGATCCCGACGTGTTCGGCGGGGCGGACGCGTTTTTCGAAGACATCGACAAATATACCGGCTGGGTGAAATCCTCGCCGCCCGCACCCGGATTTGACTCGGTGATGATCCCTGGCGATCCTGAACGAAAGGCGCAAAAGGAACGGTCGCAATCAGGTATTCCCATCGATGACGGAACCTGGGGCCAACTGGTCGAAACCGCGACGTCGGTGGGGCTGACTGCACAAGACATTGCGGGGCTGATTGGTGATGCGCCATCTCGGCATTGATGAACCTGGCGGCCAAGGTGATACCCGCGAAATCACGCAAGACACCGGGAAACCTTTGTCAAAGCGCCGTTTTCGTGCTGAGTTCCGAGTCGCGGGAGATCGGAAGGTGAAACGGCGATGAACACGCGCGACAGGGAACTTCTGACGTCAAACCATTGGGGCACATACCGGGTCGATGTAAGGGATGGCCGGGTGGTGGCCATGCGCGACTTTGAACATGACCCCGATCCTTCGCCGATTGGCCATGGCATCGTGGATGTACTGGAAGGCCCGACGCGGATCATCGCGCCGATGGTGCGCAAGAGCTGGTTGGAAGGGGGCCCCGGGTCCGCGCCTGACAAGCGTGGTACCGATGAATTTGTGGAGATCAGCTGGGAGACTGCGAACCGGCTCGTGGCCGATGAACTGAACCGGGTAAGTGGCGAACACGGAAACCGGGCGATCTATGCAGGCAGCTATGGTTGGGCCAGCGCCGGTCGATTTCATCACGCGCAAAGCCAGCTCAAGCGGTTTCTGAACTGCATCGGCGGGTACACCGGTTCAAGGAACACCTATTCCTTCGCCGCGGCAGAAGTCGTGGTTCCACATGTTCTGGGCACATTTCGCGGGCATCTGGACAACTCGACCAGTTGGGATTCGATTGCATCGGATTGCGAATTGTTCGTGGCGTTCGGGGGCGTTCCGCTCAAGAACGGTCAGATCAGCCAGGGCGGTACGGGCGCCCATGTCCAGAAGGCGGGGCTGTGCACCGCGCACGAGGCCGGCGTGTCGTTCATCAACATCTCGCCGCTGCGCTCGGACCTGATGGACGAAGCCGGGGCGGAATGGCTGGCGATACGTCCGTCGACCGATGCGGCGCTGATGCTGGGGCTGGCGCATACGCTGCTTGATGAAAACCTGCATGATCAGGTGTTTCTGAACCGGTACACCGTCGGATTTGGCCGTTTTGCCGCGTATCTGACCGGTGAGAAAGACGGCATTTCCAAGTCTGCGGACTGGGCGGCCGGCATTTGTGAGATCCCCGCTGCGTCCATTCGCGACCTGGCGCGCCGCATGGCAGCCAGCCGCACGATGATTTCTGTCGCCTGGGCCCTGACCCGCCAGGATCATGGCGAACAGCCGATCTGGGCGGCGATTGCGTTGGCCTCGATGCTGGGGCAGATCGGGTTGCCCGGCACCGGCATAGGTTTCGGGTATTCAGCCATGAACAATGTCGGCCTGAACCGGCGCCAGATCGATTATGCGTCCTTTCCGCAGGGGCAGAATGCGGTGCCGGATTTCATCCCGGTGGCGCGGGTGACCGAGATGCTGGAGAATCCCGGTGGTCGGTTCGATTATGACGGCGAATCCTACGCGTATCCGGATATTCGTCTGGTCTGGTGGGCCGGTGGAAACCCGTTCCACCACCATCAGGATCTCAACCGGATGAGACGGGCCTGGGCAAAACCCGAAACCGTCATTGTCAACGAGTGGTGCTGGAATACACTTGCAAAACATGCTGATATCGTGCTGCCCTGTACCACGCCGCTGGAACGTTCCGACATCGCGCTGACGCCAAAAGACCCTTATCAGGTGGTGATGGACCAGGCCATTCCACCCGTTGGGCAGGCCCGGGACGACCATGACATCTTTCGCGGAATCGCCGCGCAGATGGGTGCGGAGGAGGCGTTCACCGAGGGGCGCAGCGCCGCGGAATGGCAGCGCTGGATTTACGATGTCTCGCGCCAGCAGGCAGCCCGCGCAGGCGTGGAACTGCCCGATTGGGACAGGTTCCAGTGCGATGGATGGATCAAGATACCGGTGCCGGAAACTCCGACGATCATGATGGAGGATTTCCGTCTGGACCCGGACGGCCATCCGCTGGCCACGCCAAGCGGCAGGATCGAAATCTATTCCGCAACCATCGCCGGTTTCGGCTATGAAGACTGCCCGGGGCATCCTGTCTGGCTGGAACCTATGGAATGGCTCGGGCGCGCCGAGCCGGGACAATTGCACATGCTGTCCAACCAGCCGCGCAACAAGCTGCACAGTCAGCTGGATCACGGGGCCGTCAGCCGGGCGGACCGGCCTCAGGGTGTCGAGCCGGTCACGATGCATCCCGATGACGCCGCCGCGCGCGGATTGCGTCAGGATCAGATCGTGCGCCTGCACAATGCGCGCGGGGCCTGCAGGGCCGCATTGCGGATCAGCGACGAGATACGTCCGGGCGTCATCCAGATTGCGACCGGTGCCTGGTTTGACCCTGACGGGGAAACCTGTCTGCGCGGCAACCCCAATGTGCTGACACCGGACAAGGGGACATCTTCGCTGGCGCAAGGACCGATCGCGCATTCCTGTCTGGTCTCTGTCGAACCGGCCTGATGCCCGCGCGTGACTTGGCCCCCGGAACACCAAGAGGCTTCCGTGCGCGGTTTCAGGTTGATCATGTCGAGAAAGAACAGGGTGTGGTCGAATAAACCACGCAAAATCAGCGTGTTGTAAGATGGTGGGCGACCCTGGAATCGAACCAGGCGTGCGTCTCCGCGAGGGAGTTACAGTCCCCTGCCACACCTTGCGGCCTGTCGCCCACTGTCATCGCGCATTGCGCGTGACGTGAGGGCGTGATTACAAGCGGTCAAAACGGGCGTCAACAGGAAAATCCGGTGACCTGACGCCGGTGGAGCCGGCCGGGTTGCCAGAGGACGATGCGATGAAAAAACCGAAATGGGTGGTGGAAAAGGAACAGGCCCGCAAGGCGCAGGGCGAGGAAACCGTCTGGTTGTTCGGCCTGCACGCCGTGCGCGACGCCCTGTGCAATCCCCGCCGGGTGCGGCTGCGTCTGATCGTGACGCAAAATGCGCAGGCGAAACTTGCAGAGGCAATCGAGACCGCGGGGATGGTGCCGGAACTGGTCGATGCCCGCAGGTTCACCGCCCCGATCGATCCCGCTTCGGTGCATCAGGGGGCCGCTCTGGAGGTCAAGCCACTGTCCTGGGGCAGCCTGAGCGAGGTCTGCATCGGAGCGGCCACACCACGGGTTGTCCTGCTCGACAGGGTGACGGATCCGCACAACGTGGGGGCCATCCTGCGCAGTGCCGAGGTGTTCGGGGCATCTGCCGTCATCGGCACGCGGCACCATTCTGCACCGGAAACCGGGGCATTGGCCAAGACCGCCAGCGGCGCACTGGAACGCCAACCTTATCTGCGGGTGCGCAACCTGGCCGATGCGATCATCGAGTTGCAGAACATGGGATACCTCGTTCTGGGGCTGGATGGTGAGGCAGAACAGACAATCGATGAGGCGTTGTCGGGTCGCACCGACCGGGCCGTCGCGCTGGTGTTGGGGGCGGAGGGACCCGGGTTGAGACAGAAGACACGGGAAACCGTCGACCAACTGGTCAGGATCCGGGCGGCGGGCAGCTTTGGATCGCTGAACGTGTCCAACGCCGCCGCCGTTGCTCTCTACGCTTCGCTGGCCAACTGAGTTGCAACGGTTTCGTCTTCGAACCGGTTTATGAACCGTCCCTTGATGAGCCAGCTCAGGCCAAAACTGATCAGCGCCAGTGTTTCCAGAACAAAGGTCAGCCGCAACCCGTCCCACCACAGATCAACGGTCGCGGCCTGATCAGCGTTCAGAGCCCACAGCATCAGGGCGGTCTTGGCAGTGATCGCAACCACCGCAAAGGCAATGGCCAGGCCCAGAACGCGGTACAGCCGGTTGCGCAGCGCCTTCCGGCTTCCCGGGCTGACCGGTCCGCTGGATGTCGAACTGTTCGCCCGCGTGAAAACGAAAAACGAAAAATAGGCCAGTATGGTCAGCATCACGCCGGCCAGTGTCACATGCGCCGCCTGCAGAACGGCGGGTACCCGGTCGGCGGTTCCGAACCCGGCGAAACTGGCCCAGAAGTCATGGCTGATGACGCCGGTCACATGGCTTGCCGGGGCATGAAACGCCTCGGCCCCGGCCGGATCGACAAGGAATACGCGGGCCACATGGGCCGATTGATACACGCATCCGGATTCGGTTGTGGGAATCAGGGCCACGGCCAGGGCACAGAACCCGGCCAGTTTCGCGAGCCAGAGATCGCATTTGCGATGCTGCAGATAGCCATCCGGTCGGGCGGGGCCAAAATCGTAGAGGAACGCCAGGAGCAGCCCGATGAAAACCAGTGCGCCCACGAACACGTCACCGCCCAGCCGGCTGAAGTAGTAGTGGCTGATCGAGGCGCGAAAACACAGCCCGCCGAAAACCGTCAGCGCCAGCAGTGTGAGCGGCAGAAGAACGGCGACATAGCCGACGGCGCGGTTCACGCGCCGCAGATCGACGGAAAAGGGCAGGGATTGGAAGTGCGCGGCCATTCTGATTGTCCTGTTCGAGAAAATCGCGGAACATAAGGACAAATCCGGATTGCGATGTTGTAAACGCGGCGTTCGCCCCAATATCTGGAAGGGGAAAAAGGGGCCGGATTTCATGCCGATGGGAACAAAGATCGCCACATGCTGTTATTGCGGAACGCGTGCGGCGCTGGTCCTGAGTGGTGAGACACGGCACGAGTTGGCCTGTTCCTCATGCGGCGCGCCGCTGCATGATCTCAAGATGCTGCGCAAGGACAAGAGCGGCGATCGCGAATTGCGACCGCGTCCGCGCGCCTGCGGCCGCAAGCCGACCGGGTTCGCGCCTGTGGCCCGGATCTCAAGACTGACCGAGAAAGCCGCCGGGCGATCCGGGGCGGGCAAGAAACGCAAACGGCGCAAGAGCCGGATGTCCAAGCTGTTCGAAGAGGCATTCGACGTGCTGGAGGACCTGTTCGACTGACCTGTCCGCGGTCTTCCTTTTGTGCGCGGAATGCGGGCGAAACATGTCTTCGTCAGTGCGCCGTTTCCTTGCGTGACCGGTCCGGCATCTTGAAACATTGATCACAGCTCGGACAGCGGTCTCTCACATATGCGTATCGTGGGTTTTCTTGGCGCTCTTGTGTTGTCATCTTTGCGGTCATGTCAGGTTTGGGATTCTCTGTTGTGTCTGGTGTTTTGCTGCGGCTGCTGCCGGTTCTGGGATTCATGTGTCTTTTCAGCGCGGTGCGGGCGGATGCGCCGGTGTATTTCACCAGCGATGGAGCGGCGATCGAAGGGTATGACGTGGTGAGCTATTTTACCGCCGACGCGCCGCAGCCGGGCGACCCCGTGCACGCGGTGATCTGGAAGGGGGCGTTGTGGAAGTTCGCGTCAGCCGAGAACCGCGAGCAGTTCGAGGCCAATCCGCGGGCCTATGCGCCGCAGTATGGCGGCTATTGCGCCTATGGCGTGGCGCAGGGCGTTGCGGTGCGGACCGATCCCACCCTGTTCAGCATCGAGGACGGGCGTCTGTACCTGATCCACAGCAAGGCGGTCTGGCAGCGCTGGGTACAGGACGTACCCGGCCATATCGATCGGGCGGACGCCAATTGGCCGGCCGTTCTGGGGCGGGACTGACTGCGACAATGCATCGCTTCACAGGATTGCGAGGGGGGCTTTTTCGCGCGCGGAACGTACCTACATATACATTGTTCACGGGTTGGAACTCTCGTGGATATATCACTGTCCCTCGTTCCGAACTATGCGTCCAGGGTTGTACCCTGGACGCTTTTTTATTGTTCGGGAACAGGTTAGGATGACGGATGACTGATTATACAGATGACGAGCTGAAACGGGTGCTGAAACGCGCGCGGGTGGTTGCGGTGGTGGGCGTGTCGATGAACCCGGTCCGGCCAAGCTATTTCGTGGCGCGGTACCTGGGACTGAAGGGGTTCACGGTGATCCCGGTCAACCCGGTGCAGGCCGGAGAAAGCCTTTTTGGCCAAAAGGTTATGGGATCCC
>CAYGNE010000004.1:0-23143 GCA_964351155.1 uncultured Rhodobacterales bacterium
CGCAGACCACTGTCATGCCGGGCAGGGTCCAGCCCTGTTCGGGGCCGACGATGTGCACGATCCCCTGGCGGATATCGGTCACCGGGTAGTAGTGAATGCCGAATTCCTTGGCGTTCGAGTCCAGCGCGGCAACCTGAATGCGGCTGTCCTCGGTCATGTTCGATGGGTCTTCGCGCCCTGCGGTGGTTGGGACATTGTGATCCGGCACGGCAATCGTCTTGTCGGGTGCCCGGACGGAACGCCCGGTCATGCGCAGGCCTTCAAATGCCTGCGGGCTGGTCACCTCGTGTACGAGGTGGCGGTCGATATAAAGCAGGCAGGTGCCGTCTTCGGCCTCGTGAGCCACATGGGCATCCCAGATTTTATCATAGAGTGTCTTGGGGGACATGAGTCCTCTCCCGTCATATTAGGATGTTTGCAGATACGGTGCGGCAGCGGGTTATAGACGCGCCAGCACCGTGCGCGCCGCACCAAAGAACCTTTCGCGAAGGCGAAGACGATCCTGAAGGTCAATCCCTGGTGCTGATATCGGTGTCATGGCGATCAGATACAGTCACCAAGGGATTCAATCAAGAATGTAATCGACCGTGTTCGCTTGCGCTTTGCGGCGTGACCGGCTTTTGTGGTGGAAAGGAGATTTGCTGATGAACTCAGACCAGATCCTGGCGATGTTCTGGGACACGGTTGTCGCGTTGATCGAGCGAGGCCAGGCCATGGCCGTACTGTTCCTGACGCCGGGCTGGAAACAGTATCAGTTGTTGATCGTGCTTGCACTGCTGGGGCTGGCATTCCTGCTGAAGGTGCTGACCAAGACCCGGTGGGAAAACTGGGCGCGCTCGCACGAAGGCTGGGAGAAATGGCGTCTGCGCCTTCTGGTCCAGTTCCTGAGACGCATCACGCTGATCTATTTCATGCTGCTGTGCTGGATCACTTACATCCTGATGCAGCAGATCACCTGGCCATCGCGCAGCTACATCATTGGCGTTTTTGCAACGCTGGCGACCGCTTGGGTCGTGATCGCGATGCTGGTTCGGCTCGTCAAGAACCGCACCCTGCGCCGTGTGTTTCAATGGTCACTCTGGATCTACGCCACACTTGTGGCCCTGGATCTGACCGATGACGTCGCCGCGTTCCTCGACAAGATCGCGCTGGACATCGGAGAGATGCATATCTCGGTGCTGGGCATCGTCAAGGCGGCGCTGCTGATCGGAGTCCTGCTGGCCGGAGCCCGCCTTGCCACGCAGGCCGCCACCAACGGTCTGAAACGCAACGAGGATATTTCCCCGTCTTTGCAGGTCCTCCTGGGCAAGGCGGTTCAGGTTCTGCTGTACGGCGCGGTGTTCATGATGGGTATTCGGGCGCTGGGATTTGATCTCACGGGCTTGGCGTTTCTGTCTGGCGCAATTGGCGTCGGCATCGGTTTCGGTCTGCAAAAGGTGGTCTCGAACCTGATTTCGGGCATCATCATCCTTCTGGACAAGTCGATCAAGCCGGGTGACGTGATTTCACTGGGCGATACCTTTGGTTGGATCAGCACGCTCAGTGCGCGCTATGTGTCGGTGGTAACGCGGGACGGCGTAGAATATCTCATTCCGAACGAGGACCTGATCGCGAACCAGGTGGTGAACTGGACCCATTCGGATCAACTGGTTCGCCTGGATATCAGTTTCGGCACCGCCTATCACGACGATCCGCACAAGGTCCGAGCGCTTGCGGTCAAGGCAGCGTCGGGGGTGAACCGCGTTCTGGTCCAACCCACTGCACCCGTCTGTCACATCGTTGGTTTCGGCGACAGCAGCGTTGACTACATCCTGCGTTTCTGGATCGGTGATCCGACGGCCGGCCTGACCAACGTGCGCGGCAACGTGTTTCTGGCGCTTTGGGACGTGTTCCAGGAAGAAGGCATCTCTATTCCCTTCCCGCAACGAGAGGTGCGTCTCTTGGGCGACGAAAAACCAGCATTGTCGGAGGTTTCGGTCGCACAAGAGTGACAATCCAAAACCATTGTTCCGAGGTGCGATTGAAAAGTTACCTTTGGCTTGTTAACTTGAGCACATCCCCAGCGCCGGGGGGCGGTCGGCGTGCCAAAAGGAGGGCAATGTTCTGTCAATCCAAGCTGAGGCGGTTGTTTCCGCTGACGATCGGGCAAGTCTTGTGACGGCCCAAACCCAGCCAACCAGCGAAGAGCTGTTGGCGCGTATCCTTTCTTCTCTCGATGACGACAAGGCCGAAGACGTCGTGCAGATTGATCTGCGTGGCAAGACCGAGATTGGTGACTACATGGTCATCGCATCCGGTCGTTCCACGCGGCAGGTGTCATCTATGGCCGAGAAACTGGTCGACCGGGTCAAGCATGACTTTGGCCGGATCTGCAAGGTCGAGGGCAAGGACGCTGGCGACTGGGTTCTGATCGATACCGGCGACGTTATCGTGCACATCTTCCGTCCCGAAGTCCGGGATTTCTACCAGTTGGAAAAAATGTGGCTGCCCACCGGGTCTGCCACAACGGGCAACTGACCATAAGGCCATTGGTCCGAAGAGGAAGCGTGCGACGTGCGAGTGACAATCTGTGCGGTCGGTCGTTTGAGGGCCGGACCGGAAAAAACTTTGATTGACGATTATCTTGCCCGCTTCGACAGGTCCGGTCGAGTTTTCGGTCTTGGGCCGGCTCAGGTTATCGAAGTCGAGGACCGCAAAAAAGGCGGGATGTCGGCAGAAGCAGCATTACTGCGCAAGGCATTGCCGCCAGGGGCATTGATCTGCACGCTGGATGAACGCGGCAAGACATTGTCATCACCCGAATTCGCAAGCCAATTGGCGCGGTGGCGTGACGCTGGCCGGGCGGATGTTGCCCTGTTGATCGGCGGCGCGGACGGGCTGGATCCGGGTTTGCGAGCGGACGCGGACTTCAGCCTGTCGCTTGGCGCGATGGTCTGGCCGCACATGCTGGTCCGGGTCATGCTGAGCGAACAATTGTACCGGTCAGCCAGCATTCTGGCAGGCAGCCCGTATCACCGGGCGTGATCCAAAAGCCGCGCTGGCGCGCGACGACAGTCTTTGGCATTGCCCGCAAGGCAATGCGGCGTTTGGTTCAACCGTTCCGTCCTGCATCAGTCCAGTTTGACCGTCACCGTCGCTTCAGACCAGCCATCCACGATACAGCGGGCTTGAATCCGAACTTCCCTTGTGCCGTCGGGAACCGGCACACCGCCAAGCGAGCGGGTGAAGGGCTGTTCATCCACATGCGGATGAAAGAGGGTGCGCAGGCCGAGTTCCCGACCGTCGGCATCCAGAACCCGCCAACCATCGGCATAGTGATCCCACCCGGTGTCCGGATGGGACAAGGTGACGCTTAGCGACAGGCCATTCGGGCCGGTTCTGTGCGTCACCTGTTCGATCGCTGGCGGATCGGCCAGCGCAGGCACAACAGGTGTCAGAAAGGCAAGGCAGAAGGACATCAGGTGTTTCATAAGCTGACCTTAGACCAGCGCGCGGAATACTTAAATCACGTCTTGGTGTCGGTCCAATTGCGGCAGAATTGCTTTGTTCTTGCTGCTGAGGCTTGCCAAAGGTCAAAATTGGTAATAATATTTTACCAAAATTGGAGGTTGCGATGGAAATGCCGGTCCCGAATGCCGCGGTTCTTGCCCGCAAGTCCCGGCTCGTCGATCGCCTGTCGGCGGTTTTGCCCGCGGATGCAATCATTGAGGATCCGGCGGAAACACGGGTCTATGAGTGCGACGCACTGACGGCGTACAGATGCCCGCCAATGCTTGCCGTGTTGCCTTCCACCACGGAGGAAGTGTCCGACGTTCTGCGCATTTGTCACGGCGAAGGTGTTCCGGTGGTCCCGCGCGGCGCGGGCACATCGCTGGCAGGTGGCGCGATGCCAACTGCGGACAGCGTCATCCTGGGGATTGCACGCATGAACGCGGTTCTTGAAACCGACTATGAAAACCGGGTCATCCGGGTGCAGTCCGGGCGGACCAACCTGTCTGTAACCGGTGCGGTTGAAGAGCGGGACTTCTTCTACGCACCCGATCCGTCCAGCCAACTGGCCTGCGCCATCGCGGGAAACATCGCGATGAATTCCGGCGGGGCACATTGTCTGAAATACGGTGTCACGACCAATAACCTGCTTGGCGTGACCCTGGTGATGATGGATGGCACCGTGGTCGAAATCGGTGGGGCTCACCTGGATGCGGGTGGCCTCGACGTTCTGGGGCTGGTCTGTGGGTCCGAGGGGCAACTGGGTGTCGTTACCGAGGCAACGTTGCGCATCCTTCGCAAACCGGAAGGTGCGCGGCCGGTCTTGATGGGTTTCGATGACAACGAAGTGGCCGGAGCCTGTGTGTCCGACATCATCAAGGCGGGCGTTCTGCCAGTCGCCATTGAGTTCATGGATCGTTTGTGTATTCGGACCAGCGATGCCTTTGCCAATGCCGGATACCCCGATTGCGAGGCTCTCTTGATCGTCGAGGTCGAGGGCTCCGAGGATGAAATCGACGCGCAGCTGGCGAAAATCGTTGAAATCGCGCGTCGGCACAATCCTGTAGAACTGCGCGAAAGTACTTCGCCCGAGGAAAGCGCGCGAATCTGGTTGGGCCGGAAGAGTGCATTTGGCGCAATTGGGCAGATCAACGACTATATGTGCCTGGATGGAACGATCCCGGTTTCCGAGCTGCCTCATGTGCTGCGCCGCATCGGCGAGATGAGCGCGGAGTTCGGGTTGGACGTCGGCAACGTGTTTCATGCCGGTGACGGCAACATGCATCCACTGATCCTGTTTGACGCCAACAAGCCAGGAGACCTGGAGCGTTGCGAGGCGTTTGGTGCGGAGATTTTGAAGCTGTGTGTCGATGTGGGTGGATGCCTGACAGGAGAGCACGGCGTTGGCATCGAGAAACGCGATCTGATGCTTCATCAATACGTCAAGGACGATCTCGAGGCACAGATGCGGGTGAAAGATGTGTTCGACCCGAAATGGCTGCTGAACCCGGCAAAGGTTTTTCCGCTGGCCGCGACCGAAGACCGGCGTGCGGTGCCGGTTGCAACGTGATGGGGGCGCTGCCCCCGTCCTTCGGACTCCCCCGGGGTATTGATGACCAGAAAGAAGACGATGGTTCCTGAGACTGAAAACCAGTTGGCCGAAATGATTGCGGCGACCAATGTGCCGCTGAGGGTGCAGGGCGGGGGAACGCGCGGCGTCAGATGTGCGGGAATGTTGCTGAGCACGGCCGGCCTGCGCGGAATTGAGCTTTATGAACCGGGCGCCCTGACAATCGTGGCGAAGGCGGGAACGCCGCTGGCCGAAATCGAGACCGCGCTCGCGGCAGAAAACCAGCAGCTCGCTTTTGAACCGATGGATCACCGGGCACTGCTGAAAACCGGGGGGGAACCGACGATTGGCGGTGTGGTGGCGGGAAACATATCCGGTCCGCGCCGGATCCAGGCCGGGGCATGCCGTGATTTTCTGCTGGGTGTGCGTTATGTCGATGGAACCGGCACCGTGATCAAGAATGGCGGCCGGGTCATGAAAAATGTGACTGGCTATGATCTGGTCAAGCTGATGGCGGGCAGTTGGGGGACGCTGGGTGTGCTGACGCAGGTTTCGCTGAAGGTTCTGCCGCGCCCGGAAACCCAGGCGACCGTGATGGTTTACGGATGCCATCCGGTGGATGCGGTAAAGGTCATGTCGGCCGCTCTTGGGTCACCTTTCGAAGTGACCGGCGCGGCCTATGATCCGGCGTCAAAGGGCGATCCGGCGGTTCTGATCCGAATCGAGGGGTTCGCGGAGTCGGTCTCCTATCGCGCCAGCCGGCTGGCTGCGTTGTTGTCGCCGTTTGGACAGGTCGAAACCTGTGCGGACCCCGACAGATCCGGTCGGGCCTGGAAAGACCTGCGTGATGTTCAAGCATTTGCAGGTCAGCCAGGCGACGTCTGGCGCCTGTCCGTCAAACCGACCGATGCACCCGCGATTGCGGAAAGACTGGGCGCAGACAGGCTGTTATTTGACTGGGGTGGAGGGCTGATCTGGGCGCTTGTGCCTGAAGGCACCGACCTGCGGGATCGCGCCGGGCAGATCGCCGGTCATGCAACAATCGTGCGGGCCGGAGCCGAGACCCGCGCGCAGTTGGGCATGTTCCATCCGCAACTCCCGGCGCTCGCGGCGATCAATGACGGGTTGCGCGCGCGGTTCGACCCGCGCGGTGTTCTCAACAGCGGGCTTATGGGCCGCCAGAGCGTCGGGGCCTGATTGATGCAGACCACTTTTTCGTCCGAACAGCTGAAGGACCCGGCCATTGCCCGCAGCAACGAGATTCTGCGCAGCTGTGTGCATTGCGGGTTCTGTACCGCGACCTGCCCGACCTACCAGGTTTTAGGGGATGAGCTCGACAGTCCGCGGGGGCGCATCTACCTGATCAAGGACATGCTTGAAAACGACCGGGACCCGGACGAAAAGACCGTCAAGCATGTCGACCGCTGCCTGAGTTGCCTTGCCTGCATGACCACTTGCCCGTCCGGAGTGCATTACATGCATCTGGTTGATCATGCCCGCGCCTATATCGAAGCCCGGTATCGGCGGCCGATCAGCGACCGGGCCTTGCGCTGGCTTCTCGCGCGTATCCTGCCCTATCCAACCCGTTTCCGGTTGGCGCTTCTGGGCGCAAAGATCGGTCGCCCCTTTGCCCGGCTGATGCCCGATGCCCGCTTGCGCGCCATGCTGGAGATGGCGCCAAAAACCATTCCGCCAGTGAGCCGCAACGACGATCCGCAGAGCTTTGCCGCCACCGGCGCCCGGCGCATGCGCGGGTGGCGCTGATGACCGGATGCGCGCAAAAGGCGCTCAACACCGATATCAATGACGCCACGATTCGCATTCTGCGCCGGTTTGGCTGCGAGGTCGTTGTGGCGGAGGGGGCCGGATGCTGCGGGGCGCTGACCCATCATATGGGCAAAGAGGGCGAAAGCCATGCCACGGCTGCCATCAACATCCGGGCCTGGGCCACGGAAATGAACGGTGAGGGGCTGGATGCCATCGTGATCAATACGTCCGGCTGTGGCACGACGGTCAAGGATTACGGCCATATGTTCCGCAACGACTCGCTTGCGGATGACGCCGCGCGGGTTTCGGGCATCGCGATGGATATCAGTGAGCTTCTGATGAAACTCGACCTGCCCGGAGGCAAGGACAGAAACATGACGGTGGCTTACCATGCGGCCTGTTCGCTGCAGCATGGCCAGCAGATCAAGACCTATCCCAAGGATCTGCTGAAACGCGCCGGGTTCACCGTGATCGAACCTGCGGACAGTCATCTGTGCTGCGGCTCGGCCGGCACCTACAACCTGATGCAGCCCGAGATCTCGTCAAAGCTCAAGGCGCGCAAGGTTCGGACGCTGGAAGTCACGAACCCCGACGTGATTGCCGCGGGCAACATCGGTTGCATGATGCAGATTGGCGCGGGCACTGCCTTGCCCATCGTGCATACGGTCGAGTTGCTGGACTGGGCCACAGGCGGACCGAAACCGCCCGCTCTGGACGACGATCAAATTGCAACACCCAAGGTCCCGGTTCTGCGCTGAACATTGCGAACCGCCCTATTTTCGCCGCATCCCTCGCATATCCGACAGTTCACGAAAAAGCGGAGTGGTTCCCGTGCGAGACTGGTTGATCGGTATTGTGTTGGCTCTGACGCCCGTGGCGGGTTTGTCGCAGGATGCGGTATTGGAGCGGCTGGACACCACCGACGATGGCCGCGCGTGGGAGGCGGTCGGGCGGCTGGATATCAACGGCGCCGGTTTCTGTACCGGCGCGCTGATTGCCCCGAATCTGGTGCTGACGGCGGCGCATTGCCTGTTTGACAGCGTGTCCAAATCCAGGATCAATCCTGAATCGGTCGAGTTTCTGGCCGGCTGGCGCAATGGTCGTGCATCCGCCTATCGTTATGTACGTCGCGCTGTGGTGCATCCCGGCTATGTCTACGATCAGGATGTGTCCTCCAGCCGCGTCCGCAATGATGTCGCCCTGCTCGAACTGCAGCACCCGATACGCAACACCACCGTCATGCCATTTGAAACCGCCGAAAGACCGCGTCGCGGTGAACAGGTCGGGGTTGTGTCCTATGCCAAGGACCGGGCCAACGCTCCGTCCCTGCAAGAGGTCTGCGCCGTAATGGCGCGGCAAGAGGGCGTTCTGGTGATGTCCTGCGACGTCGATTACGGATCGTCAGGCGCGCCGATTTTCACGTTCGAAGGCGACAAACCTCGGATCGTCTCCGTGGTCTCCGCCAAGGCCGAAGTGAACGGGCGCCGCGTTGCATTGGGTACAGCGCTGGTCGAACCGCTGGAACTGCTTCGGGCACAGCTCGATGCCGGCGACGGTTATGGCGTTGCCCCGGCGCCAAGAGCCAGCCGCATCACCGTTGGTGGCACGCGCCGAGATACTGGCGCGAAGTTTATTAAACCATGACTAAGTCCCGTGGACTGCCACGATGGCTTGCCGCCTTCGTTCTGCTTGCCCTGCCTGCGGCCTTGGCGGCGCAATCCACCGGTCTTGCACGGCTGAGCGACCGAGACGATCTTCTGGGCTGGGAGGCGGTCGGCCGCCTGGACATCGACGGCAAGGGGTATTGCAGCGGTACCCTGATTTCTCCTGAAGTGGTGTTGACCGCAGCACACTGTGTCTATGACACGCGGTCCCATCAGATGCACGATCCGCAGACACTTCGGTTCCGCGCCGGATTGCGCGATGGTGTGGCGATCGCCGAACGAACAGTGCTGCAGATCGCGGCGCCAGAAGCTTACCGCCCCGAAGCGCCCAAGACTCTGGATCAGGTGCGCAGCGACGTTGCCCTTTTGCGTCTGGACCGCCCAATCGTCAGCAGTGATGCCGATCCCTTTGTCCTGCATTCCGGTGAGGGTGTCGGCAGCGCCGTATCTGTGACCTCCTATGGTCAGGGCCGGTCAGAGGCCTTGTCGCGCCAGCGGCAATGCAACATCGTCGCCCAGACCGATGGTATCATGGCCTTTGACTGCGACGTGACATTTGGGTCTTCGGGCGCGCCGGTCTTATCGCAGGACTGCTCGCGCGGACGGATCGTTTCAATAATATCCGGCGGCGGAACTGTGGACGGCCGGCACGTGGCTCTGGGAATGGCCTTGCCTGACGTTGTGGCCGAGTTGAAGACGCAATTGCGCAGTGGGTCCCGCGCCCAACCGGCCAAGATCCGGCGCCTACAGGTCGGTGCCAGAAACCAGAACACCGGCGCGAAGTTTATCCGCAACTGAACCTCTTGAAACGCGGTTTTTTCCTCCCCATCTGAGGTGCAGCGGGATGCCTTTTCGGGTTCCGCCAAGCAACTTTGCCCGTCCTGACAGGAGGGCATTCGTAAATCGCTCAAAGGATGAGGATAACGACCATGCGTACATTCGATTTTGCACCACTGCACAGGGCCACCGTTGGTTTCGACCAGATCGCCGATCTCATGGATCGCGTAATGACCAACGATGTCGGCCAATCAACCTACCCGCCCTACAATATCGAAAAGACTGCCGCGGATTCCTATCGCATCTCGATCGCCGTTGCCGGGTTCTCCGACAGTGACCTGAACGTCGAGGTCAAGGAAAACGCGCTCGTCGTGTCTGCCAGAAAGGCTGACGAGAACGTGGACCGCACCTATTTGCATCGCGGTATCGCAACCCGCGCGTTCGAGCGCCGGTTCCATCTCGCCGATCATGTGCGCGTGACCGGTGCCAGCCACACCGATGGCATGCTGCATATCGATCTGGAAAGGGAAATTCCCGAGGCGTTGAAGCCGCGACGGATCGAAATCGCCAACGGCGGCGCAAAGGCTGTCGAAACCGAAGTGGTGGATGCCAAGCCGGTCAACTGACCACGCTGAACAGAGAATGAACCGCCTCGTCCCCGTTAATCCGGGGTCGGGGCTTTTTTCGGTTTACTCCACGACGGCGTGCATCATTTCCTTTGCCGGGATCGCGCCTCACTCTCCCGCAACAGTATTCGCGTGACGGGGGTGGTATGAAAACTGCGCTCAGCATTCCGGTTGTTCGCGATCTTCACGGCCTTGCCACGTTTTGAACCGCAGTCCCATGTCTTGAAGAGATCGGGGCGCGGCGCAACTTGTCGCGCCCGCGCATATCGCGCGGCTACGGGCTTACTGGATCCGAGATCAATGTCGCGCGATTCAGCGCACCGGGTGGCGACAGTCTGTTTCTTGAGATTGATTGCCAGGGAACAACCACTGACCGGCCCATAGGTTTGGTCAATCAGCCGGGCTATGGTCATTTCGCATTTCCGGTCAGGGATATCCGCGCAACGATTGACGCTTTGTCGCGGCAGGCGGGCCTTTACCTGGAAAGGTGACCGATCCGGGAACCGCTGATGCCCCCGTTCTCTGCGCCTGCATGCGCGATCCCGAGGGCAATATCGTGGAACTCGAACAGCGATAGACCCAAGTCACCGCTGCCCGTGGTTGTTTTTGACAGCGGCTATTCTGCCGACAGGCTTTGCGCCAGGCGCATCAGTTGCACCGCCTCGGTGCGATAGCCGAACGTGTCGATGCCCCGGGTCTGGTTGGCCAGGGCAATCGCCTGATCGTATCCCCAATCGCCCAGATACCCTCCGCCGCGCAACAACTGTCCGAACCCGGCCATCGCGGCCGCAAATCCGGCGTCGGCCTGCGCCGGCAGGTCTGCTGTGATCGGCTGCTCGATCAGCTCGCTTTTCTGGCTTCCCGGCACCTTGTAACGCAGGCGCAGATAGCCCAGTTCGTCCCGCCCGTCCCCCACCGGAGCCGCCTGATACCGCAGCGGATCACTCAGCTGTGCGGGCGAACCGACAGGCGTGATCTCGTACAGGGCAGTCACTGTGTGCCCGGCCCCGATATCGCCCGCATCCACCTTGTCGTTGTTGAAATCCTCGCGCCGCAATGCGCGGGTTTCATACCCGATCAGCCTGTACTCAGCGACAGCGGCCGGGTTGAATTCAACCTGTATCTTGACGTCATTGGCAATCGGAAACAGCGCCCCGGTCAGTTGGTCCACAAGAACCTTCTGCGCTTCGGCCAGTGTGTCGATATAGGCTGCCTGACCATTTCCGTTCTGCGCCAGCGCCTGCATGGTCGCGTCATCCAGATTGCCCCGGCCAAATCCCAGGACACTCAGATAAGTTTCGCTCTCGCGTTTCTTGGCAATAAAATCCTTCAGCGCATCGGGATCGGACAGGCCGACATTGAAGTCCCCGTCGGTGGCCAGGATCACGCGGCTGACCTCTCCTTCATCGGCCATGGCGGCGGCGGTGGCATAGGCTTGCTGCAACCCGGCCTGCCCGGCTGTGGAACCCCCTGCATCCAGCCGGTTCAGCGCTGCCATGATCTTGGCCCGGTCGGATGCGGACGTCGGTTCAAGAACCTGCCCGGAACTGCCCGCGTAGGTGACGATGGCGACCTGATCCTCGGGACGCAACTGCCCCAGCATCAGCGCAAAGGACTGCTTCAGCAGTGGCAGCTTGTTGGCCTGGTCCATCGACCCGGACGTGTCGATCAGGAACACGAGGTTCAGCGGCGGGCGTTCGGCGATGTCGGGAAAGGCGCCTTGGATGCCTATTTGCACAAGCTTTGTGTCGGCATTCCATGGCGTCGGACTGACCGAAACAGTGGGCCGGAAAGGCACATCGCCATCGGGCGCGGGATAGTCATAGGGAAAGTAATTCACCATCTCCTCGATCCGAACGGCATCCGGATCGGGCAGGTATCCGTTCATCAGCGAATTGCGCACGACAGAATAAGATGCCGTGTCCACATCGATGGAGAAGGTCGACACCGGGTCTTCCGCGGTAATGTGCAAGGGACTCGGGTCGGCATTGGCAAAGGCTTCGCTGTCGGCCTCGGGCATGTTCACGTCGGACATCGACGGTGCGCGGAAACCTTCGATTGGCGGGGCCGCGGCAATCGCCGCCTCGGGTTGTGCTGCATAGCCACCCGTTGCGTTGCGTTTTCTCGCGATCGCGGACTGCTCGCGGGTCAACGGCTGGCCGGCCATGGAGTCGACGTCTTCCATGGCCACGGGCGCTTCGACCACTGGTTCTGCGAGTTCTCCCGTTTCGGTGGACCCGGCATCGGCCAAGGTCTCCGCTTCGGATTTCGCCGGCGCCGGACGCGGTGTCTCGGCCACCTGGGTTCGCGGCGCAGGGGGCACCATAAGCCGGTCGCCCAGCGGCGTCAGCGCAACAAAGGCAACGGCAACAATGGCCGTGGTGGCGGTCAGCCCGGCGCGGGATGTAAGGGTGTTCATCATTTTCTTCACTCCTGTCCAATGGCCCGAACGCGGGCGATCGGATATGGGACGCGCGCCATCGCGCGATCCTTGGAGCGTTTCGAAATTTTTCTGCGCCAGAGCCAGATTTGCGGCCTTTTTCTCCGAATCCGGCTCGGGCGTCGCCGCGCGCATGGCAACCTTCAGATCGTCCAGATCGTCAGTCATGCCTGATCCTCCTGTGTCCGGATCTCTTTCAACTTCTTTTTGGCCTCGGAGATGCGCCAGCTCACCGTGCCTTCGGAAATGCCCAGTATGGCGGCGGCCTGCGCATGGGTGACCTCGTCCAGGACCAGCGCCAGCGTATCGCGCAAATCATCGGGCAGGGACCGCATCGCCGTGATCAGCCAATCCACCTGCTGGGCGGATTCCGCGTCGGCCTCGAGTCGCGCGATCTCCCATGCGCCCCAACCTTCGGCCGCCCGCCTGTGGCTTGCCAGACGGCGGCGGCGGTCATGGGCGGCATTCACCACGACGCGATAGAGCCACGTGGTAAACAGAGCCTGCCCCCCGAACCGGGTGATCTTGGCCGGCAGGGCGGCACAAACATCCTGCGTGAGGTCTTCGGCTTCGGCACGGGAACCGGTCAGCCGAAAGGCCAGCCGGAACAGCCTGTCATAACACCGTTCCATCAATGCCGAAAACGCCGTACGGTCGCCCCGTGCCGCCGCCTCTGCCAGATCTTCGTCACTCACATCCATGCGCATCACATAGAGTAGGACGTTTGCGTCCGGTCAATCCTTGGCAGTTGCAAAAGAATTTTTTTGCACCCGGGCAGCGTTCCCGCACAATGCACGCCCGGTTTTTCAGGGCCGCGAAACGCTGGGCCAGCCGTCGCGCCTTCTAATCCGGGCTCTTCTCCGCCAAAGTGCGCTCCAAAGGGGTTGTCAGACATGGCCGAGTCAAAGATCGAAAAAATACACGCATTGCTCAAAAGCATCGAAACCGGCGATCCTGGACCCGTCGCTGTCGTCGATGAAGCGAAGTACATTCAACACAACCCGCAGACTCACGAGGGCAGCGAAGGATTGGTCCTTCTGTTCAAACGGCTTTCGAAAACCAACCCGACCGTCAACATGGTCAGGGGTTTCGAAGACGGCGATTTCGTGTTTGCGCACATGGAGTACGATTTCGCCGGTAGGAAGGTCTGTTTTGAAGTGTTTCGGTTCGAGAACGCTCGTGCGGTAGAGCATTGGGACAACATTCAGGAACGAGCCGGACCAAATGCGTCTGGCCGAAGTATGGTCGATGGTTCTGCCCGGGCAGTAGATCGGCACTTGACAGAGATCAACCGGTCTCTCGCCCGCGAATTCGTTGAAAGGGTTCTGATCAAGGGCCAACTGGATCGGCTGGCGGACTACGTGGATGCCGACTCCTACGCGGAACACAATCCACGCCTTTCAGACGGTATCGCGTCGCTTCGTTCAGCACTCGAAGCTTCCGGAAACGGCAATCCTCACATCGATTATCATCGTCTGCATCGCGTCCTCGCAGAGGGAAACTTTGTTCTCTGCGTCAGCGAAGGCGAATTGGATGGTGCGCACTCGGCATTTTTCGATCTTTTCCGCATCGAAGATGGCAAGATTTGCGAACACTGGGACACCACCGAGAAAATTGCCCCCAGCAGCGAGTGGAAGAACGAAAACGGGAAATTCTGAAGGCGGTGAGGCGCCTGCCTCGCGATCCTGACACCGCCCGCTCTTTCATCCGCCGCGAACTGCCGACTTGCAATCTGTTGTTTCTGGCGACGGATCATTGACCCGGCGTATCAGATTTGCAGGTCAGGTCAGCCTGCCAAGGTCATCGAGCGAAACCCACCGGATGGTGTCCCGATCGTCCGACGTATGGCCGAACCCGTCGAAACCGGCGTCGCTCGTCGATGTTTTTGCGATCATGCAACCGTCGGAAAACAGGTGCTGCAGTTCGACGAGTGTATAGGGCCGCGCCCACAACCATTCACGATTGGCAAGCCCCTTGGGATCAGGATCCGGCAGGGGCTCTTCGCTCCACGCGAAAAAGTAAAGGCAGAATCCGTGCTCGGGCACCGGTTGAACCGACATCAGTCGCATGCCAAGCATGTCGACGAAAAACCGTGTCGCAGCGACCATGTCCGTCACACGCAAGGTTATGTGGGCCAAGGTCGCCTGCGCGGCAAACGGATGCCCCGATGGCACCGTTTTTTCCTTTCCCTGAAACCCCTGTTGCAGCAGTTCGATCTTGAACCCGTTCGGGTCAACAATATGCGTCAGATACCCGATATCGCGAAATTGAATCGCGTCCGGAACCGTAAGGCCGCATGATCTCAGATGGGAAACCGCAGCATCCAGGTTGCGCAGGGTGATGCCGATCTTCCAGAAAAAATCGTTTGAACGGCTTTCGACTGTGGTGACATCGGATTTGCGGAACAGAAGTTGGGCACATTCGGGGTGAAATGAGAAGCCGATCTCGCCCGGGGCGATCTCGATCCGAGTCATTCCCAACATCTCGCCATAGAATTCTTGCAGATTGTCGAGCCCATTAACGCGGAAAACCTGATGCGTGATGCGATTATGTCGGTACACCCTGCTGGCTACCTGTTGTTGCATTGCAAAAATTCAGTCGCGATCCTGATCCCGCGCAAAGCCTCCTGCGCCGCTATTGCTTTAGCCCATAGGCAAGGCGGATTGCCTTTTGCGTGCCCGGGCCAAATTCACCGTCGATTGCGCCAGCATAGAATTCGTATTCCTTCAGTCGCGATTGAAGCGCACGGCGGGTCTGGCGGCTGAACATGTTTGGCCGTGTGGTCAATAGATCCAGCACGTCGTTGCTGCCCGACCGCAGCGCCGAGTACAGGTAATCGGCGGCATCGCCGGGACCCTTGCGGTCAATCAGGCCGTCATCGATCAGAGCCGCAAAATTGAACAGGGCCTGTGGGTGGCGCAGATCGGCGGCGCGCTCAAAAAAGGTCAGCGCCTTTTGCGGATCGGCCGGCAGCCCCAGTCCGCCCTGGTAATGCAGAAAGCCGAGGTCGTTGATCGCATCCGCATAACCCTGTCCGGCAGACGTTTCATAGAGTTCAAGTGCGCGCTTTTCATCGACCGGAACTCCAGTACCCCGTTCATAGATCTTGGCCAGTTCGAACTGTGCTTCGGCAGACCCGGCGGCAGAGGCTTTCTCCAGGAAGGCGACCGCTTGTTTCGGGTCGAAGCGTCCTTCATTCGGGTTCAACCGCATATAGGCCAGCCCCAGCATCGATCGCGTGTCGCCAAGATTGGCCAGCGCCATCAACTGCTCTTCCTGGTCCGGTTTGATCGCCGCCCAGGCGGCCTGGCCGATTGTGCCGGAAATATCCACCTGCCCCGGTGCCGCCCCGGCGAGATAAAACGGGATACCGGTCAGCGAGCCATAGGTGTGCGGCTCCTGCAGGTTGCTGGTTTCCTGCAATACCATGTCGCGCACCTGCCGGAACATCAGGCTGATTTCCAGCCCGGGTTTGACCATCTTGTCCATCAAGGCCCGGGCATAGGGGCTGTTGCCACTGGCTCCGTCCAGTGCGACCTGCCCGTCCTTGGCGGCAAACGCCACCAACGTACCGCGATCTGGGCGCGCCGGAGCCAGTCCGCCGCCCTGTGACTGGGCAAGCGCATCCGAGGCATTGCTCTGCAGCGATTGCGACAGGTCGATCACATCACCCAGCGGGTTGTCGCGACAACTGTCCAGGATGACGATCCGCATCTTGCGCGCGCGCTCGACCGAGGCCAGCATCTGCTTGAGCGAGATTGACTGCCGCTGCACGTCCTGATTGGACCGAATATCCGCATCCACCGGGATCAGAAAATTTTCGCCCTGCACCTCGACCCCATGGCCGGCAAAATAAATCAGTGCCAGATCGGCGGTTTCGGACCGAAAGGCAAAATCATCCATCAGCTGCCGAAGCTCGTCACCGGTCGCGTCCAGCGACAGCGTCACATCGAACCCGATGCCCTTGAGCGTTGCGGCAATGGAACGCGCATCGTTACGGGTATTGTCCAGCGGCTCGATCGTGCGATAGGCGCCAAGTCCCAGAACCAGGGCAACCCGGTCAGTGGCCGCAACGGCGCTTCCTGCCACAAGACAGACAAGGCAAACCGCAATGATCCGTACCACTGATTTCATTTACTATCCCGTTGAAGCCATTGAAGATGCAGAACGCACCATACCTCAGTCGGGACAGAAAAAAAGGTAAGATATTCGTGACCTTTGCCACGTTCACGCAATTTTTCGGACCGGCGTGGATATGGGTCGGGCCAGACGTCGGGGAGCAGGGCACAGCCCTCTCCCCGGATCTGCAGTCAGCTCCAGAGAACGTCACGGAATACGTGGCGCGCAATATCTTCGCGGCGCAGGCCGCGCTCAGCCAGTTGTTCGTTGCTCAGTTTCTGCAGCGCTTGCACCTGATTCATGCGGGCATGCGGGATGCTCATCCGGACAAATGCCCGGCCGATTGCTGCAAACCAACGGCGAACCGAAGTGGTGCCGGTGCCAAAACTGGTATCATGTGTGGCTATGTGGGCCATGGGAGTAACATTCCATTTGTGTTTGTCTTCCTCCGTGCCCGCGGAGATAGGGATCGAGGCGTGCTCCGGCTAGGGACAAGTTGGAATAGCCGCAATGCGAGCGACACATGGCTGCTCGCAAGGTGCCGCGATTCCGGATCACTTTTCTGAGTTCGGATGCAAAGAGCCAGGTTTCGGGCCGTTCCTCGCATTGCACAGCATGCGGCCGCTTGGCTCGGCAGGCGAGAGGTTACCTGAGTTCCGGATGCCGTGCGCTTGGGAAACCGTCAAACCCGCAGGCAAAGGGGCGGGGTCATCGATGCTGTCACCCCTCCATCACCGTAGGACACCAGTCATCCCACGTTGTCGTCTGCGTCGAATGCCGCATCTACCGGGGTCTGCAATCCAGTCACGAGCGCATTGGTCTGGGCGGCCATCCCGATCACGGCGAGCAGTTCGCCATGCATTTCGGGGCTCATTCCCTTGGCCCTGGCGGCCGCCGTGTGGGAATGCACGCAGTATTCGCAACCATTTGCCGTGGATACAGCGATATAGATCATTTCCTTGACCAGCGGGTCCAGCGCGCCAGGGGCCATGACCACCTTCAACCGGTCCCACGTCGACCGCAACAAGGCGGGGTCGTGCGCCAGGGCGCGCCAGAAATTGTTGACATATTCCGTGCCCCGCAATTCGCGGATCTCGTTGAAGACGGCCAGCACATCCGCGCTGACCTCTTCATCCTTCAACAGGCGAACGGTGCTCATCACATCATCGCAAAGATGCGTGCAGGACCACCAGAGCCGCCCCGGTGTGTGGGCGCTCCAACCACCAGCGTCGCGCCGCTGGCCGGAACCTTGTCCAGCCCGGCGAGGTTCTCGATACCGTACCTGTTGGTGGGCAGCCACGCGTAATGGGTGGCAAAATCTGCGGACGGGCCGTGGTCCAGCGAAAGCGTGTCCACCGCAAGCGAGACAGCGCCGGTTTCCTCGATGAGCATCTTGGCTGCTTCGACGTGAAAGCCCGGGAAATGCATCTTGCCCTCGGCATCCGCGTTGCGGAAACCATCGCCGCTTGCTTTTCCTGCCCAACCGGAGTGCATGGCAACGCATGCACCGTCGGGGATTGGCCCGTTGGCAGAAATCCACGCTGACAGATCGTCCGGTGTGACTTGCGCGTCCGGGTCGTCCGCCGCGCGGGCCGCGATGTCGATGACCGCGAGCGGGCAAACCAGGTTGCCAACCGGAATTTCATCGACCGACTGACCGTCGGCAGAAAAGTGCAGCGGTGCGTCCACATGGGTCCCGGTATGTTCATTCACCATCAGTTGAAACAGGTTGAAACCGTCCTTGTCGAACTTGAACAGCTGTTCGGCCTTGATGCCCGGCGCACCAAAGTAGGTGGGAAAGGCATCGTCATAGACATGTGTCATATCCACGACCTCGCCATGCCCCATGGCCATCGCCTGAGTCGTGGTTCCGGCCCCGATTGCCGCCGCGGCTGCCGTTGCCGCCCCGGCGGTGAAAAAGGATCGCCGCGACAGCATCCGGTCCTTGACCGCGTTCATCACGCAAACATCGCACATTGTTGTTCTCCCTGGGTTGTTATCCGGTTACTGCAAGGCCCCTTTCCGGGTCACAGCAAGATCGAGGCTATCACAGAAATCGCGCAAACCGCGATGTTTTTGGAACTCGATTTCCGGGTGAAATCGCCCGCCACCGCTTGCGGCCCGATCATGCGGCGAGGCGGGCTTGTCTGCCAGCCACTTCCGGAACGTTGGCCACGGACGTTTCCGCCGGGGTCTGTGCCACCCGCGCGATTTTTCTCGAAATTCGACGGTCTTGCGTGGCACCCGCCGCACACAGCCATGCCCGGCACGTCATGGTCGCCGAAACCGAAGCCGGGGCTCAGAGGGCCCGCAACCGACGCAAGGTCGCAACGTACGAGATCAATCCTGCGCCGATCTCCGGTTTTCCAAAGCGTCGAGTAACCCGGGTCACAAGGAACCAGATCCCACCCATCGCCACGTCACGAACCGCCAACACTGGCGCATCGCAAATTCGTGGAATAGGGTTTCGCAGAGTGAAATAAGGGAATCGCCGCTTTGGCTCGCAGGACGCGGTGTTCGCGCCGTTTTGCATCTTGTGACGCAAGGTTCACACCATGCGGGTTTGCGCCCGGTCGGCGTTGGCGATTAACTGGCGGCATTAATCGCGCGACATGCGCGGCAATACAGAATTTGGAGGGGCCGGATGACAGACGCCATAGGATATGAACGGGACGGGGACATCGCCATTCTCAAGGCACAGAACCCGCCGGTGAACGCGTTGGGTCATGCCGTGCGGGTCGGGCTGGTCGAGGGTATCGAGCGGGCCGAGCAGGAAGGCGCAAAGGCGGTTCTGATCTATGGCGATGACCGGACCTATTTCGCGGGCGCCGATATCCGTGAGTTCGGCCAGAAACCCAAGGAGCCTTGGTTGCCCGGCGTCTGCGATCGGATCGAGGCCTCTCCCCTGCTGGTGGTGTCGTCGATGCACGGCACGGCACTTGGTGGCGGGCTCGAGGTGGCGTTGTCGACTCATTACCGCATCGCCGTTCCCAGCGCCAAGGTGGGATTGCCCGAGGTGCTGCTCGGCATTCTGCCCGGTGCTGGCGGAACGCAACGTCTGCCACGCGTGGCCGGAACCGAGGCGGCGCTCGACCTGATCACCACGGGAAGGCATGTTACCGCCGGCGAGGCGCTCAAACTGGGGATCATCGACCGGATATCCGAAGGTGAGCCGCGAGAGATCGGTCTGGCCTATACCCGCGAATTGCTGGAGCAAGGCGCGCCACGTCGACCGGTGCGTGATATGCCCGCGCCGGAAGCCGTGGATTTCGATGCGGTCTATGACGCGGTTCTGAAACGCGGACGCGGCCAGATTTCCCCGGCCACCGCCGTGCGCGCGGTGCAGGCCGCCGCGGAACTGCCATTCGATCAGGGTATGCAACGTGAACGCGAGCTGTTCATGGAACTGATGAACACCGATCAGCGCGAAGGGTTGATCCACGCGTTCTTTTCCGAACGCGCGGTCAGCAAGTTGCCGGAACTCAAGGGCATCGCGCCACGCGCATTGTCTGCCATCGGCGTGATCGGCGGCGGTACCATGGGGGCGGGGATCGCCACGGCGGCTCTGTTGTCCGGTCTCGCGGTGACCATGCTGGAGATGTCGCCAGAGGCGGCAGAAGCCGCCCGGGGCCGGATTTCAGGCAACCTTCAGGGCGCGCTGAAACGTGGCAAGATCAGCGCCGAGCAATTCGAGGCGCTGATCTCCAGGGCGCTGACGCTGGCCACGGAATACGAGGCCTTGAAAGACGCTGACCTGGTGATCGAGGCGGTATTCGAGGAAATGGACGTCAAGAAGAAGGTCTTTGCCCAACTGGATGCCGTGTGCAAACCCGGCGCAGTGCTGGCCACCAATACCTCCTATCTGGACGTGAACGAGATTGCTGCCGTGACGGGCCGCCCAGGGGACGTGATCGGGCTGCATTTCTTTTCTCCCGCCCACGTGATGAAGCTGCTCGAGGTGGTCGTGGCGGATCAGACCGCGCCCGACGTGGTCGCCACCGGTTTTGCACTGGGCAAACGGCTGGGCAAGATCAGCGTGCGCGCCGGGGTTTGCGACGGGTTTATCGGCAACCGCATCCTGTCGACCTATCGGACCTGCGCCGACCACATGATTCTGGACGGGGCCAGCCCCTACCAGATCGACGAGGCGCTCGAGACATTCGGCTTTGCCATGGGGCCGTTCGCCGTGGCCGATCTGGCCGGTCTCGATATCGGCTGGGCGGTCCGCAAACGCAAACGCGCCGAAGGTCTGGACCCCCGCGCACGCGATACGTCCTATGCCGACAAGCTCTGCGAGGACGGCCATTTCGGCCAGAAGACCGGCAAGGGCTACTACGACTATGCCGCAGGGCCGAAATCCCGGGTGCCCAATCCTGATGTGCTGCCCCTGATCGATGCAGAGCGAGCCGAACGCGGGATAACGCCACGCAACTTCTCGGACGCGGAAATCGTGCGCCGCTACATGGCGGCAATGGTCAACGAGAGCGCCAAGGTCGTCGGCGAAGGCATCGCCCGACGTCCGCTGGACGTCGATATGACCCTGCTGTTCGGCTATGGTTTCCCGCGTTACTATGGTGGGCCTTTGAAATGGGCTGATCTGCAGGGACTGCCCGGCTTGCTGGCCGATATCAAGACATACGCCGAAGAGGACGCCTTTTTCTGGCAACCCGCGCCTCTGCTGGAAAAGCTCGTCGCAGACGGGCGCAATTTCGATGATCTGAACAAGGGAACCTCGTGATGAAACAAGCCGTAATCGTATCCGCCGCCCGAACGGGTCTCGCGAAGTCCTTCCGGGGATCGTTCAACATCACGCACGGCGCCACAATGGGCGGGCACGCCGTCGCGGCGGCCGTTCAGCGCGCGGGTCTGGATGGGGCCGAGATCGAAGATTGTATCATGGGTTGCGGCGCGCCCGAGGGCGAGACGGGCGGCAATATCGCGCGCCAGATCGCCATTCGCGCCGGCCTGCCCGTGACGGCGTCGGGCATGACCGTGAACCGGTTCTGTTCGTCGGGATTGCAGACCGTGGCGCTGGCAGCCAACGCAATCACTGCCGAAGGTGCAGGCCCGATCGTGGCCGGCGGGGTCGAGAGCATCTCGATGGTGCAGCCAAAGGCGCGTCAGGCACCGGAAAACTGGATCATGGAGCACAAGCCCGCGATCTACATGACGATGATCGAAACCGCGGATATCGTGGCGGAACGGTATGGCATCAGCCGCGAGGAGCAGGACGCCTATGGTCTGCGGAGCCAGCAACGGATCGCGGCAGCGCAGGAAGCCGGTAAATTCGATGACGAGATCGTGCCAATGCAGGCCACGATGGCGGTCAAGGACAAGGAAAGCGGAGAAATCTCGATGCACGAGGTCACGGTGGACCGTGATGAATGCAATCGTGCGAATACCACGCTGGAGGGTCTGGCCGGGCTGGAACCTGTGCGAGGACCCGGCAAGTTTATCACCGCGGGCAATGCCAGCCAGCTGTCTGATGGGGCGGCGGCCGTGGTGGTGATGGACAGCAAGCGCGCCGAGCAAAAGGGTCTTGAGCCGATGGGCGCCTTCAAGGGATTTGCCGTCGCCGGTTGCGAGCCGGACGAGATGGGCATCGGTCCGGTTTTTGCGGTGCCGCGTTTGCTTGAACGGCACGGGCTGAAGGTGGATGACATCGACCTGTGGGAGTTGAACGAGGCATTTGCCAGCCAGGCGCTCTATTGCCGCAACCGGTTGGGCATCGATGACGAGAAATGCAATGTCAACGGCGGCTCGATTGCCATCGGTCATCCTTTCGGCATGACCGGCGCGCGTATGGTCGGCCACCTGATGCGCGAAGGCAAACGTCGCGGCGCAAAGCTGGGCGTGGTGACTATGTGTATCGGCGGCGGCATGGGCGCGGCTGGTCTGTTCGAAATCTACTGAGACAGATACGCGCGCCCGGCCCATCGAGGGCCGGGCGCGCGGTCCGGCGCGTATGCGCCGGACATCCCCCGTCCCAGCGACAGTGCAAGAGGAGGAACGCACCTGTGGATCTGAGTTACACGCCCAAGGAAGTCGCCTTTCGTGACGAGGTACGCGCATTTCTCGACGAGAAGCTGCCAGAGGAGTTGTCCGACAAGGTCCGGCTGCGCGGTGACCTGACCAAGGCGGACATGGATCAGTGGCATGCCATCCTGAACGAACGCGGCTGGCTCGCCCCGAACTGGCCCAAGGAGTATGGCGGCTGTGAGTGGAATGCGGTGCAGCGGCACATTTTCGAAGAGGAATGCGCATTTGCCAAGGCCCCCCGCATCGTGCCGTTCGGCTTGTCGATGCTGGCCCCCGTGTTGATGAAGTTCGGCAGCAAGGAACAGTGCGATCATTACCTGCCGCGCATTCTGGACGGCACCGACTGGTGGTGCCAGGGCTATTCCGAGCCCGGCGCGGGGTCGGATCTTGCCAGCCTGAAGACACGGGCAGTTCGCGATGGCGACCATTACGTGGTGAACGGGCAGAAAACATGGACGACGCTGGGTCAATTCGCCAACTGGATTTTTTGCCTGGTGCGCACGGATACGGACGTCAAGCAGCAGGAAGGCATCTCGTTTCTGCTGATCGACATGAACACACCCGGAATCGAGGTGCGCCCGATCATCCTTCTGGACGGGGTTCACGAAGTGAATGAGGTCTGGTTCACCGATGTCCGGGTGCCGGTGGAAAA
>CAYGNE010000004.1:23153-66540 GCA_964351155.1 uncultured Rhodobacterales bacterium
TATCTGTTGACCCATGAACGCACCAACATCGCCGGTGTCGGATTCTCCGAGGCCGGGTTGGACGCCGTCAAACGCATGGCCAGAAGCGAGATGTCCGGCGGCAGGCCTCTGATCGAGAACCCGCATTTCGCGGCGCGTGTTGCGCAGGTCGAGATCGACCTGATGGCCATGTCCACGACGAACCTGCGGATCATCTCCAAGGCCGCCGTCGGTCAGGCCCCGGGGGTGGAGGCATCGATGCTCAAGGTCAAGGGCACAATTATCCGGCAGGAGATCAACGATCTCGCCCGCCGTGCCGCCGGTCCCTACGCCATGCCGTTCGTGTCCGAAACGGTCGAGGGCGACAATGACCCAATCGGCCCGGACTATGCGGGCCCGGTGGCTGCGCAGTATTTCAACAATCGCAAGCTGTCGATCTTTGGCGGGTCCAACGAGATCCAGCGTGGCATCATCGCCAAAGTGAAAATGGGGGGCTGAGCGTCATGAATTTCGAGCTGACCGAAGAACGGCAGATGCTGCAGGACACACTGCGGCGGTTTCTGTCCGATCGCTACACCACCGAAAACCGCAACCGGATCATCGACTCTGACGACGGGTTCAGTGCTGAAATCTGGGCAGAACTGGCCGAATTGGGTGTGATCGGTGCCCTGTTCACCGAGGATCAGGGCGGGTTTGGCGGTAACGGGTTCGACATCACCACAGTTTTCGAAGAGTTGGGTCGCGCTGGTGTGGTCGAGCCGTTCCTGGATACCGCTATTCTCGGCGGCGGTCTGATCGCCGCTCTGGGCGATGACGCACAAAGGGAAATCGTCGACGAGGTGATCGCCGGCGCGACACACTTGGCTTTTGCCCATGGAGAACCCGCCAGCCGCTATGATCTCTCCCGCGTCGAAACCACGGCTCGCGGTGATGGCCATCACATCATTCTGAACGGGCGCAAGGCGGTCGTGGTGAATGCCGAGGCAGCAGGGCACCTGATCGTTTCGGCCCGCGAAAGCGGTGCCGCGGGGGACGAGGCCGGGATTTCACTGTTCCTGGTCCCGGCAGCCACCGCAGGAGTTGGTCTGCGCGGTTATCCGATGCTGGCTGGCGGGCGCGCCGCCGAGGTGACGCTGGATGATGTGCGCCTGCCCATTTCTGCCCGGCTGGGCGGCGCCGGCGCGGCGTGGCCTGCCATCGCTGACCGGGTCGCGGCGGCAAACGTGGGGCTCGCAGCCGAAGCATTGGGCGCGATGGAAACGGCCACCGAGCTGACCCGCGAATACCTGATGACACGCAAACAGTTCGGCCGTCCCATCGGTACATTTCAGGCCCTGGCACACCGCTTTTCCGATCTGCTCATCGAGCTGGAACAGGCGCGGTCGGCGGTCATCAACGCCGCGGGGCATCTGGGCGATCCGGATCGCGACCGTGACCGGCACATCGCAGGCGCGCGCAACCTGATCGGGCGCGCCGGGCGACTTGTGGCCGAGGAATCGATCCAGATGCATGGTGGCATCGCCATGACACAGGAATACGAGCTGGCCCATATCGCCAAACGGATTGTCATGACCGACCATCGCTTTGGCGATACGGATTATCACCTGGAACGGTTCATTGACCTCAGCGCCGCCTGAAACCGACACTCCTGTCCCGCCCGGCAGTGGGGCACATGACCTGATTGGCTATGACATTGACCTGGCCGGCGGGGACGGCAAGGCGCGTGTCGTGCTCCAGATCGCGCCAAAGCACCTGAACCGCAATCAAAGCCTGCATGGCGGGATCATTGCGATGATGCTGGATGCCAGCGCAGGGTTCGCCGCCTCGATGGCGGCAGGCGGTGATCTGGTGCCGGTGGTCACAGTGGCGCTCAACACACAGTACCTGGCTGCGGCGACAGGTGGGCAGGTGACGGCCACCGGAACCGTGAAACGTTCAGGGCGGTCGATCTGTTATGCGGATGCAGAACTGTGCGATGCCAACGGCACGCTGCTGGCCACAGGCAACGGCGTGTTCAAATACTTGCGAAAGGACCGGACATAATGACCCTTGCCCGTTTGGAGGACGCCGGCGACCGTGTAATTGTCGTCAACATGAACGCGACCCGGCGCGGGGCGCTGTCACCGGATCTCTATGCCGCCATCGGCGCGGCGCTGACGCGCGCCGCCGACCGCCGCGTGCGGGCGGTAATCCTGACATCCGAGGGCGGTTTTTTCTGTGCCGGTGGCGACCTCAACGTGCTGATCGAGCGCAGCAAGCTGACCGAGGCGGAACGCCGCGACATGATCGAGGGACTGCATGATCTGATCCGCGGCATCCGCGCCTGCCCGGTGCCCGTCATCGCGGCGGTCGAAGGCGGCGCCGCCGGGGCAGGGGTCTCGCTCGCGCTGGCCTGCGATCTGATCGTCGCCGCCCAGGGCGCGGCCTTTACAGCCGCTTATGTCAAGGCGGGGCTGGTGCCGGATGGGGGTCTGACCTCTTCGCTGTCGCGGATGTTGCCGCGCCCGCTGGCGATGGAGATGTGCCTTCTTGCGCGCCCGGTCCCGGCTGAACGGTTGTATGCGCTGGGCGCGATCAATGCCGTCGTGCCGCCGGGCCAGTGCGATGCACAGGCCCATGCGCTGGCTGATGCGCTGGCCGCCGGGCCGCGGGATGCACAGGGCGCGATCCGACGGCTGGTTTCAGATGCCTATGAGCAGACCGAGGCCTCTCAACTGGACGCCGAACGCAACGGGATGGCACGTGCCGCCGGGGGGGCGGAAGCCGCCGAGGGAATCACGGCGTTTCTCCAAAAGCGCAAACCGGATTTCATGGGATGAGCGAACTCTGGCATGGGTTTCTTGATGCGCAGGCCGACCAACGGCCCGACGCACCGGCCCTGTCTGATTCACTTGGGACGTTCTGGGATTACGCCGCGCTCAGCGCTGCCAGCGATGCGGTAAAGTCGCACCTTTCAGGAGCCGGCGTGCAACCCGGCGACCGGGTGCTGATCCTGTCGGAAAACTGTGCCGCCGCCGTGGCCGCGCTGTTTGCCTGCTCGCGCCTCGGCGCGTGGGCGGTGCCGGTCAACGCGCGCCAGACAGAAACCGAAATCACCCGTCTGATCACCCATGCCCGCCCCGCGGCGATCCTGTTTACCTCTGCCGTTTCTCCCGATGCCGCCGCCCATGCCAGTCGCCTTCAGGCCACTGGAATCACCGGCCTTTTCGGGAATCTCCACATGGCGATCCCTTTTCCGAGCAATCCGGAACCGGACCGCGAGGTGGCGGTTGTGCTGTACACCACCGGCACCACGGGCGAACCCAAGGGCGTTATGCTGACCCATGCCAACCTGGTTTTTGCCGGACGCGCCTCGGTGCGTATACGTGACATGCGCAGCGACGATGTGATCTATGGCGTCCTGCCGATCACCCACGTGTTTGGCCTGGCCTCGATCGTGACGGCGGCGTCCTGTGTCGGTGCCTTCATTCGTTTCGAACCCCGATTCTCGGCGGCGCGGCTTTATTCCGTGTTGAACGATGGTGTGACATTGTTGTCGGCGGTTCCCCAGATGCACGCATTGCTGATGCAATATGCCAAGGAGCAGGGCCACGAACGGCTTGAAAACAGCCGTTTGCGCGTGGTGACATCCGGTGCGGCGCCGCTTGACCCGGCCTGGAAGCGCAAGGCCGAGGCGTTTTACGGTGTCGCGCTGCAAAACGGCTATGGCATGACCGAAACGACCGCCGGGGTCTGCGTGACCCGCAACACGATCGGCGATCCCGACATATCCACGGGCCCGGTTCTCCCGGGCGTCGAGATTGCGATTGACGAGTCCGTCCCCGGTGGTGGCGATGGTTCCGGCGAGGTTCTTGTGCGCGGTCCTGTGGTCATGAAAGGTTACTACAAGAATCCCGGAGAAACAGCCAAGGCGTTGGATTCAGACGGGTTTCTTCATACCGGTGACCTTGGGCGGATCGACGGGCGCGGCCACCTGCATATTCTGGGCCGCACCAAAGAGTTGATCATTCATGGTGGCTTCAACGTGTATCCGCCCGAGGTCGAGGCGGCGCTGAATGACCACCCGCAGGTTATCCAAAGCGCGGTTGTCGGGCGCATGGTGGCCGGCGACGAAGAGGTACTGGCCTTTGTTCAGGCTGCCGCGAACGATCTGCCGGACGCTTCCGATCTGCAGGCCTTTGCCGCCGCGCGGTTGGCCGGCTACAAACGCCCGGCCCGGATCATCATCGCAACCGCCCTGCCGGCGGCCCCGACCGGCAAAATACTCAAGCATAAACTGATCGAACATTTTGCATCCGAGTTGATGCGCTAGCTTGCCCGGTACTGTCAGGTTGGTGCCGGGATTGGCCCTTAGAATCCGGGCGACTCCCGAGTCGCCCCGGACAGTTTGGCACTGCGATCCGTGCCGAGTAATTCGGCCATCCATAATAAAACTGTTTCAAAACAAATATATATCCAGTCATGAACAGGAAATGCTTGATTTTGTCCGATCGAGAGGCGTAGCGTTGGAAATGGCTGAGTGAAGGCCGAAAAAACTACCTAGGGAGGAGTCCATGGCAATTGGTCTGGACGATATCAGGAACGCGGCGGTTGGTGCCGCAGTTCTTGCAGAAGCGAAATCGGATCCGACATTCAATGGAAAACTCAAGCGCATCCTGGAAAAACGAATATCAGATGCCACCAGCCGAGACCTGCTCGGGCTGGATGACGAGGCCGGGGATCACATGGAGACCGGCGACTGACCCACTCCACCGCAAGGGCGCGGCCCCGGATTGTTTCGGACGAGTATGCACCGTTTGATTGCACAAAATCGATAATCAAAAAGATCAACGACGGAGGATAATCATGACACGACTCAATCGGAACCTGGCAGCAGGAGTTTCATTGTTGGCGCTGGCCGGCGGTCTGATGATCGGAAACGGTGCACAAGCCCAGTCCGACAACGCCTGGTACCAAGCTGGCCAGGAAGAACTCGCCGCCAAGCTCGCGCGCACCGCCAACACGAACAAGGCCAAGAACGTCATCCTGTTTCTGGCCGACGGCAATGGTGTCGCCACCAACTATGCCACCCGGATTTTCCAGGGTCAGCAGAAGGGCGGTTATGGCGACGAAAACGTGATGGCCAAAGAGTCGATGCCCTATCTCGCGCTGGCCAAGACCTATAACACCAACGCCCAGACTCCTGACTCCGCCGGCACCGCCGTAGCCTTCCTGTCGGGCATCAAGACCAAGGCCGGAGTGATCGGGGTCGATGAAACCCTGCGCCGCGGCGAATGCGCGGATGTCGAAGGCGCCCGTGTCGAGTCGATCGGCGATCTCGCCGACAGCATGGGCAAATCCGTCGGCGTCGTCAGTACCGCCCGCATCACCCATGCGACCCCGGCGGCTCTCTATTCCAACGCTGCTGATCGCAACCACGAGGCCGACAGCAACCTGCCAGAAGGCTGCACCGTGCCTGACATCGCCTTGCAGCTCATCGAGGATATGAAGTCCGGCAAGGTGGACATCGCTCTTGGCGGCGGCCGCCGCAACTTCCTGCCCAAGGAAGTCGAGGATCAGGAAGGCAAGACCGGCAAGCGTGACGACGGGCGCAATCTCTGGCAGGAGGCCGAAGAGGCCGGCTTCCAGACCGCTTGGGACAGCACCACCATGGGCGGCGTGACGCTGGACCATTCGACGCCCGTGCTTGGCCTGTTTGAAAGCTCGCACATGCAATACGAACACGACCGCGAAGGCGAACCCTCGATCGTCGAGATGACCCAGGCGGCCATCACCTATCTGTCCAACAACCAGGATGGATACTTCCTGTTGGTCGAAGGCGGCCGCGTCGACCATGCCAATCACGAGGGCAACGCCTATCGCAGCATGACCGACGGTGTGGCCTTTGACGACGCGGTCGCGGCGGCGCTCGAAATGACCAATGCCGAAGAGACGCTGATCGTCGTGACTGCCGACCATGCGCATGCGATGGCCTTCAACGGCTATTGCGGCCGTGGATCGCCGATCGAGGGCCTTTGCCATTCCATTGACAATAATGGGGAAAAGCACAGCGAGGATCTCGAAACCGCGTCCGACGGAAAACCCTATACCGCGATCGGGTTTCTCAACGGTGCGGGTTCGGTCCTGACCGAACAGGCCGATGGCAGCTTCTTCGGAACCCGCCGTGTTCTGACCCAGGAAATTGCAACCGATCCGGATTATGTTCAGGAAGCGCTTCTGCCGCGCAGTTCGGAAACCCACTCCCCGGTGGACGTTGCGATTTATGCCAACGGCCCCTGGGCGCATCTTTTCGATGGCACTGTCGAGCAGAACTACATCTACCACGTCATGCGTCACGCCTACGAAGCGCAATGATGTGAGCGATTCTCCGGATTGCCGCATTGCGGCAGTCCGGGCATGCCCCTGCGTGGGCAAACCCGGCCAGGTCCTGCTCTGGCCCGGTAAATTGCCGTCTATCTCGTCGCTTGATCAACTGGATGCCGGATGCATTTCTGCCTCCGGCATCCTGCATTTGTGACAATCGGCGAACCTGGCTGGTCACATTGAAGTTGCAGGTCACCTTGCCTTGTTTCGCCCGCGCGACGGGTAGTGGCGGCGCGGGCTTGGCGAATAAAACATCTGGACAATGAAAACATCTGATGTTTAGCTGATCACATGAGCGAATTGCTGTACTATGACCTGAAGGATGCGGCCGGCGTAGTTCCGGGCCTCGCATCGCAGGTTTGCCGTGAAATCGGACGCCGGATAGTTGCCGGAAACTTCCGCGAAGGCGCGTTGATCGACGACGAAAACAAGCTTTGCACCCGGTTCGGTGTGAGCAAGTCAGTGGTCCGGGAGGCAGTGAAATTGCTTGTCGGCAAAGGTCTGCTGGAGGTCCGGCGCGGCAGCGGAACCCGTGTGCGCCGCAGGGCGAGTTGGAACCTTCTGGATGACGATGTTCTTGCCTGGCATCAGGGGGTCGAGCCTCGTCCGGATTTCCTGCGCCAGCTGATGGACGTGCGGCAGATGCTGGAACCCAATGCCGCGGCCTGGGCTGCCAAAACGGCGACACACGAACAGATCGAAGATATTCGCCGCGCCCAGTCAAAGATGGAATGCGCCGAATCCATCCAGGACTTCGTCGTTGCGGACGCGTTGTTTCACCGTTCTGTGCTGCGCGCGGCGAACAACGAGGTCGTGATGGCGATGGAGGGCGTGATCTTTTCCGCCCTGCTCAGTTCGATCCGGGTGACAAACAGCGATCCGCGCAACAACAAGAATTCGGTCCCGCTTCACCGGAAGGTGCTGAGCGCGATCGAGGCAAGGGACAGTCGCGCCGCATCCGCCGCGATGCAGGAACATCTCGGCGATACGTATGAACGGCTTGCGGCGGCGCTGCCCGAGTTCAGGGCCACAGACAAGAACAACCACAAGGCTGAATGAAAAGAACGGTCCGCTGGCCCGATTGGTGGTCGGGGTAGTGGCGGCGAAGCGAGACAAGTTGGAACAGGTTCGCTCCGCCAGATCGGCCCGAATTTCGGGGGAATCACCACCAGATACCCGGACGCGCTAAGCGCCCGAAACATCAACGAGGAGGATATGATGTTTTCCAGAATTACGAAAGGCCTGTTGGCCGGAACTGTCGCTGCGTCCGCCCTTGTGGCCGCGGGCGCTGCATCGGCCGAAGACATGGTCGCGCTGCTGCTGCCAGAAAACGTGAACCCGCGCTGGGAACAGCAGGATGCCGCTGCATTTGTGCGCACCATGGGTGAAATCGCACCCGAAGTGAAAGTCGAGGTCTTCAACGCCAACAACGACACCGCCACACAGCAACGTCAGGCCGAACAGGCGCTGACCCAGGGGGCAAAGGTTCTTGTGGTCATTCCGATCGACGGTGAAAGCTCTGCCATTATTGCCGATACCGCTGCCGAAGAGGGCGTGCCGACGATCGCCTATGACCGGATGATCAATTCGATGAACACCACGTTCTGGGTGCAGGCCGATTTGGAAGGCATGGGATATGATCAGGCGATGCATGTCATCGAAAACACCAAGGATGGCGATACACTCGTGATGCTCAAGGGGTCGCCCACCGATCCGAACGCGGCGGTGATCCACAATGGCCAGCTGCGCGCGCTGACACCACTGTTCGAAAGCGGGGCGCGGGTGATGGGCTATGAAAACTGGACTCCCGGCTGGGATCCGGCCATCGCGCGCCGGTCCATGGATCAGGCGCTGACCCAGCTCAACAACAACGTGCAGGGCGTCGTTTCATCCAATGACGGCAATGCCGGCGCTGCCATTGCCGCGATGGAAGAGCAGGGAATGGCCGGCACGGTTCCGGTTTCCGGTCTGGACTGTACGGTGCAGGCACAACAACTGATGTTGCTGGGAAAACAGACACAATGCGGCTGGCGTCCACTGGAAGATATGGCCGCGGCGGCAGCCCAGGTCACGGTCCGGTTGGTCAAAGGCGAGGATTTTTCCGACCTGGCACCGCAGAAAGTAACAAACGGTGTCGGCGCAGAAGTGGCTTACGTACCCGTCGGTTCCTATTCCGCCGTTGGTGCCGAGGGCGTGGCTTATGTGATCGAGAACGATACTTCGATCTCCAAGGACATGGTCTGTCAAGGCGAAGCCGCGGCAACGGATTTCTGCAAGTAGTCGAGAGAGCCATGACTTCGGATCAAGACAAGGTGGGGCACTCCGCCCCACCGGCGCACCTGCACGTCGTTGGAATCCACAAGCATTTCGGTGGCGTGCATGCCTTGTGCGGTGTCGATTTCGAGGTGGCCCGCGGCGAAGTCATGGCTCTGGTCGGTGACAATGGCGCCGGAAAATCCACCCTGATGAAAGTGCTTGCCGGTGCCCATGTCGCCGACGAGGGTGTGTTCTTGCTTGATGGCGGCCCGGTGACGGTTGCGACACCAAACGACGCCACGGATCTGGGTATACAGATCGTCTATCAGGATCTCGCGCTCTGCGAGAATCTCGATGTCGCGTCCAACCTGTCGCTTGGGGCCGAACCGGTCCGGTCCGGTTGGGGCTTTCTGCCCCGGTTGTTGCGGCCTCTGGACGATCTGGAAATGGAAGTGAAGGCACGGCAGGCGATTGACCGGCTCGAAGTGCGCACGCTGCAATCCGTCCGCGCCAAGGTTGGCGGATTGTCGGGCGGTCAGCGCCAGGCCATTGCCATCGCCCGCGCCGTCGGTGCCCAGAGCACGGTTGTCATGCTCGACGAACCCACCGCCGCGCTGGGTGTTGCCCAGACCCGTCAGGTTCTGGAGGTTGTCAAACGCCTGCGCGAAACCAATCATGCAGTTGTCTACATCTCGCACAACATGCGCGATATTTTCGAGGTTTCCGACCGGATCACGGTTTTGCGTCATGGTAAAAACGTGGCCACTTACCGGACCGCCGAAACCACCCCTGACGAAATCGTCGTCGCAATGACCCGTGGTCTGGACAAGGAGGCCGGTGATGCAGCCTGATACCAGGATCGGCCTGCTGGACCGGTTCCGAGCGCTGCGGGAAACCCGGTTCGGCGCATTTGTTCCGGTCCTGCTCGCGCTGGCCGCGATCTGGGGATATTTCGGGCTACTGCTTCCGCTCTACGATCTGGCGACCGGCGAGGCGGAGAGTTTCCGCAACATCTTTCTGAGCCCGCGCAACATCTACAACCTGTTCATGCAATCGGCGGTGATCGCGACCTTGGCCGTGGGCATCACGATTGTCCTGCTTCTGGGCGACATCGATCTATCGGCTGCGGCCACGGCGGGGGTTTGTGCGGCCCTGCTGGGAGTACTTGTGCTGAATGGTGTGCCCGGCTGGATCGCCTGCCTGATCGTCATGGCTGTGGGAATCGTGATGGGTCTGGCGCAGGGTTTGCTGGTCGCCTATGTCGGTATCCCGTCCTTTGTCGTCACTCTGGCGGGCCTGCTCGGGTATCAGGGCCTGATGCAGAAGATACTGCCGACGGGAAATCTCAATGTTGGCGACCCTTTTGTGCGCGGGATCGCCCGAATTCTGATCCCGGATTTATGGGGTTTGGCGTTGGGATTGGGGGTGGTGGCGCTATTTGCCGGTGCCAATCTGCGCAACCAGGCTCGACGCAAGGCCAAGGGTCTGGAGCGGGAAACCCCCTTGACGCTTTGGACGCAAGTCGCGGTTTTTGGGATCATCGTGATTTCCGTCATTCTGACCCTGAATGCCTACCGGTCACTGCCGCTTCTGCTGGTACTGCTGATCGCGATCACCGCCCTTCTCGGCTGGGTCACCACCTCGACTCCGTTTGGCCGGTCGATCTTTGCCGTGGGAGGCAACGCCGAGAGCGCACGGCGGGTCGGTATGAAAGTCAAACGCATCCGCGCGGCGGCCTTTGGCATAGTCGGACTGATGGCGGCTATCGGTGGCATCTTTGGCGCGTCACGCTACGGCTCGGTCAGCTACACCGCTTTCGCGGGGGGATCGCTTCTGCTGGAAGCGATAGGCGCGGCGGTGATCGGCGGTACATCGCTGTTCGGCGGCCGCGGGTCGGTATGGAATGCGATCCTTGGCGCGCTGGTGATCGGATCGCTTGGCAACGGCCTGGACCTGACCGGGGCAAGTGCCGCGGACAAGCTGATGGTGTCCGGCGCCATCCTGCTTTTGGCGGTGGCCATCGACGCGGTGTCGCGCAGCGACGCGGGAGGGCTTTAGGAGATGGGCTGGAGCAAAAAGGACAGGGCGTTGCTGGACGCCATTCTCGATCAACTCATCCCGGCCAATCCGGATCGCGCCATTCCCGGAGCGGGTGAATTGGGCGTGGCCGGCTTTATCGAGGACAGGGCGATGCAGGATGGCGAATTCCGAAACAGGGTGTCGTCGCTGTTGCATTGTGCGCAGGGCATGGCAGGCGAGGTATCTCCCGATGTCGTCCGCCAATTGGAAACCACGTTGCCGGACGCCTTCGCCTCCCTGCTGATCGAAACCTACAAGGGCTACTACTGCCGTCCGGACATGCGTGCCAGGGTTGGCGTCGGCGCTCACCCCGTACACCCCACGGGATATGATGTTGCGCGCGAAACCCCTGAAATGCTGGCGGAACTGACTGCTCCGGTGCGTGCGCGCGGCCCTGTCTATCGTGATCCGACCGGAGGCAAGGCATGAGCCATGAGCCCGTTGATGTTCTGATCATCGGTGCCGGCGCCTCGGGTGCCGCCATCGCGTGGTCCCTGCTGGAAACCCGAATGCGGATCATGTGTCTCGAGCAGGGCGACCATCTGGCGGACAAGGATTTTCCGTCGCGGCGGGACGATTATGAACTTGCCCGCTATGGAGAGTTCTCATGCGACCCGAACGTGCGGAAGCTAAAGCAGGACTACCCGATCAATTCCAATGACAGTTGCATCACCCCGGTAAACTGGAACGGCGTGGGCGGTTCTACCATCAACTTTCTTGGGCATTGGCCGCGATTTCGCCCGTCCGATTTCCGGACCCGCAGCCTTGATGGCGTGGGCGAGGACTGGCCGCTGGACTACCATACCCTTGCGCCTTTCTATGACATGAATGACCGCAATACCGGCGTGTCGGGGCTTGGTGGCAACCCCGCCTATCCCGACTACACGCCACCGCATCCGCCGATTCCGATGGGCAAGCTGGGACGGACTCTGGCGCGCGGTTTCAACAAGATGGGCTGGCATTGGTGGCCCTCGGACGTGGCGATCCTCAGCCAGGACGATGGCGGGCGCCAAAAATGCGTCAACGCCGGTACTTGCGATCTGGGCTGTGCCGCAGGCGCCAAGGGCGGCACCAATTTCACCTATTGGCCGATATTGGAAAACGCGGGCGTCGAGTTGCGCACCAATGCCCGTGTCCGCGAAATTCTCGTCGATCAGCGCACCGGCTTCGCCACGGGCGTTCTCTATCATGGGCCCGACGGGCAAGTCCACGAGCAGAAGGCCGAGTTGGTCATAGTGGCCTGCAACGGTGTCGGAACGCCGCGCTTGTTGTTGAACTCGACGTCAAGCCTGTTTCCCGAGGGGCTCGCCAATCGCTCGGGAATGGTGGGGCGAAACCTGATGTTCCACCCGCTGACCGGTGTGGCCGGCGTATTTGACGAACCGATGAAGGGCCACGAAGGGCCTATGGCCTGTTCGATCCTCAGCCAGGAGTTCTATGAATCCGATCCCGCACGCGGCTTTGTCCGGGGCTACGGTCTGCATTCCGGACGCTCCACCACGCCAATGACCTATGCCCTGGGAGGTTACGGGGTCGACAACCCGATCCCGTGGGGCGCTGAACACCGCGAGATCATGGACGACGTCTATCCGTACCTCGCCGGTTTGACCGTGGTGACCGAGGACCTGCCCGAGGAACACAACCGTGTCACGCTTGACCCGGATCTGACCGATAGCGACGGCATTCCCGCACCCAGGATCACCTATCGGCTGGGCGACAACACAAGGCGTATGCTCAAACACGGAGAAGAGCGCGCCACGGAGCTGCTTTTGGCTGCCGGGGCCAAGCGGGTTCTCAGCAAGAGCGACGACAATGTATGGTGGCGCGCGGGCTGGCATCAGATGGGCACCTGCCGGATGGGTCTGGATCCGGAGACATCCGTGGTCAACGGCTGGGGCAGATCCCACGATGTGAAGAACCTCTTTATCGTCGACGGTTCGATTTTTGTCACTTCCGGCGCGGTCAACCCGACATCTACAATCCAGGCTCTGGCGCTCTATGTCGGGGACCGGATCAAGAACAATATTGAAACCCTGTTTGATTGAGACGGCAATGAATAACCCGAACCACACCAAGCGCACATCTGAACAGGCGGATTGCCGAGGCCAGCCGACATGAAGATCACCCGGGTTATCAGCCACGTTCTTCAGTATGACATGCCCGATGAACTGGGCTATTCGCAGCAATTCTATGCCAAGCGCACGGCGCATCTGGTCGAGGTTCAGACCGACGAGGGCATTACCGGCTGGGGTGAGTGTTTCGGCCCAGGGAATGTCGCGCTGGCCAACAAGGGGATCGTCGAGACCGTCATTGCACCGATGATCCTGGGCGACGATCCACTGGACCGAGATGTAATCTGGCACAAGGTTTACAACCTGATGCGCGATCATGGCCAGAAAGGTATGCCACTGCAGGCGTTGTCAGGCGTGGATATCGCCCTTTGGGATATCGCGGGCAAAGTGGCGGGGTTGCCTATTCACAAGCTGATTGGCGGAGCCCATCGCACATCGGTGCAAGTCTATGGCTATGGCATGATGCTGCGCCGCGAGGATACCGCCAGCATGGCCGCACGTTTCGCGGACGAGGCCGCGGCGATCAAGGCAATGGGTTTCGCCGCCACCAAGATGAAGGTCGGGTTGGGGCCCAAGCACGACGTCAGGCTTTGCGAGGCGGTTCGCAGGGGGGTGGGCGACGATTTCGATTTCATGGTCGACGCCAATCATTGCTATACCACGCATGATGCGTTTTACGTCGGGCGGGCGCTCGAGGAACTGGGCGCATACTGGTTCGAAGAGCCGGTCGCGCCCGAGGATCACGATGGTTACCGAGAACTGCGCGCTGGTCTGACGGTCAACATTTCCGGCGGCGAGGCTGAATTCAACCGTTGGGGATGGCGGGCTCTGCTGGAATGTCGCGGTCTGGATATTGCACAGCCCGAAGTCTGCGCATTGGGCGGCATCAGCGAGTATCTGCGGGTGCTGGCACTGTGCCATGCGCATTTCACTCCTGTTGTGAACCATGTCTGGGGTTCGGCTGTCGCCGTGGCGACCAACCTGCAGCTTCTGGCCGCCATGCCGCCCCTGCCGGGGGGGCTGAACCCGCGCGAACCCCTGTTGGAGTTCGATACCACTGACAACCGGTTCCGCGACGAGTTGCTGGCCGAACCCCTGAATATCCAGGCGCAGGTTGCACGGAATGAAGGGTATGTTTCCATCCCGCAGGGCCCCGGCATCGGCGTCGAACCGGATCGCGCGTTCTTGAAACACTACAGTGTCGACCGGTAATCCGTAACAGGCACCGATGGCGCTTTTTGCCGGTGAAAGCACCCTGGTTCTCGTCGCATCTCGGACCCCCGCGCAAAACCGCGTGCTCCGCGCCGTTGCGCGCAGAGGTGCGGGCCACCAACCCATGACGGTTTCGGGAATTCCGATTTGGGTTGCCTGGCCGCATTCATAGCCGTGACAGATCAATCTATCAGATGTATGCTTTCCTGTTATGAATATGCGTCAACTGGAAGCCTTTCGCGCCACCATGCGCAGCGGTTCGATCACCGAAGCCGCCGCGATGATGCATATCTCGCAACCCAGTGTCAGCCGTTTGATCGCCGATCTGGAGCATGCGGTCGGATTTGCGCTGTTCCTTCGTTCCGGTCGCGGGCTCGTCGCCACCGTCGAAGCGAAGACGTTCTATCAGGGTGTGGAAGGCATGTTTGTCGGCATAGACAGGTTGCAGGAGCTTGCCGATTCAATCCGGACCACCAACGCAGTCGAGATCACGATCGGGACAATCCAGTCCATCGCGGCAGTCGAACTGCCCAAGGCCGTGAATGTGATCTATCAGCGCTTGCCTGATATCAGTTTCATGATCCAGTCCCGCAACACGCCCGCCATCCTTGATGCCGTTCAGATGCATCAGTTCGACCTTGGCATCGTGGGGCGGGAGCCGCCTTATGACGGTGTTGAAATACTGTATCAGACGGCGGCTCCTTATGTGTGCCTGATCCCCGAAACGCACCCGCTTGCCGACCAGGGCGGACCCGTGGACCTCGAAGAACTGGCGACGCAAGAGGCGTTCGTGACATTCGGAGGGGTTTTCCCCGACAGCATGATGTCAATGGACAGGGCGCTTGCCGAAAAGCTGCAGCACGGGTCCCGATTGTCGGCCACGAACATGCCCGTTACGGGCGCTCTTGTCCGCGAAACCGGGGTTTTGGCGATTTGCGATCCGTTCACTGCCGAACAAACCGTGATGATGGGCGGCGTGGTGTTCCGGCCGGTGCTGCAGGACCTGAAATACCATGTCTCGCTGATTTCTCCGGGCAAGGAACGCCTGTCCCGGCCGGCGCTCGAATTTGTAGACGTTCTTGCCGCGCAGCTGGATGCCCGCGTTCGCGAAGTAAAGCGGTTCCGCATTGCCGCTCATACATAGGCTCAATGTATGAACTGCCCCGCTAATTCGATTGGCGATAGCCAGTGGCAGGGGGCTATCCTCGCAGTTGCCGACAAATCAGTTGCGAGGGCAATCCAATCGCTTCATCAAGAAAATCAAGGCCGATCAACATGATGCTGGCTGCAAGCGACGCCTGCAAAACAGCAGGAAACCGGTTGCCGTGACAGTTCGTCGGCGTCATCCAGGGCGGCGTTGGCCGAAATTCCGGTTCGCGGGAAAACGGCGCAAGCGGTCAGCGGGCGTGTCGATCACGGCGGTTTTTCAACAGGAATTGCCGACCACCCGCGTCATCGAAAACAACCCAAGGCCTTCTTGCATCGGTCAGCAACAGGAGCGCCCGTGCATGAATGCCAAACACTTCGCCAGGGGTTTCCGGGGTATTGGCCGTCGCTCCGCGTGCCCTGGCAGGGTTGGGCATGGCGCACTTGTGAAAACCCGCGATCGGCATGCACCGGGCTTGCCGCGCGCCATGGCGGGCGGCAAGGTGACTGTCGTCAACCTGAAACACCGCGGCGCGACCGGCCTGATCGCCGCCGCGCCTACGGACAAGCGCGACAAGGCATCAATTCGATAATGGCAAAACTCACTACGCATACGCTCAATGGCAGTGACGGAACCCATGCCGGCAATATCCGTGTGACACTACACAACCTGGCTGCGGGAACCGTTGTGCTGACCGCCGTTACCGATGATGGAGGGCGGTTGGCGGCAGATATTCCGGCCGACCTGATCGACCCGGACGCCACCTATGAACTGATCTTTGAAACCGGGTCCTACTGGGCCGCGCGTGATGTGGCGGCGACAGTCCGCGAGATTGCCCTGCGCTTTGCCATGGCCGATCCCGACGGAGCCTACCATATGCCCGTGATCCTCAATCCCAACGCCTATTCGATGTGGATGTCGTCCTGATGGATGGGCTCAACATGTCGCGGCGCATCCGGCGCACGCCTTACACTGACAGGGTCGAACAGGCGGGCGTGCGCGGGTTTTCCGTCGTCAACCACATGCTTCTGCCAAAGGCGTTTCGGACCAGCGTGGAAGAGGACTACTGGCACCTGCGTGAACACGTGCAGATCTGGGATGTATCGTGCCAGCGGCAGGTCCAGATCCAGGGGCCGGATGCTGCGGCATTGGTGCAGTGGATGACACCGCGCAACATCGGCAAGGCCCGGGTCGGTGACTGTCTCTATGTCCCGATCATCGACGCCAATGCCGGGCTGATCAACGATCCGGTATTGCTGAAACTGGCAGAGGACAAGTTCTGGCTGTCCATCGCGGACAGTGACCTGCTGTTGTATGCGATGGGTTTGGCCCTGGGGCGCGGGTTGGATGTCGAGATTTGCGAACCGGATGTCGCGCCGCTCGCGGTGCAGGGGCCCAGGTCCGAGGACCTTCTGGCGGGGCTGTTTGGCGAACATGTTCGCCAGATCGGTTTCTTCAAGTTCGGCTGGATCGCGTTCGAGGACACAAGGCAGTTGATCGCCCGTTCGGGTTATTCGCGGCAGGGTGGGTTTGAGATCTACCTTGAAGGCGGACACCTGGGAACCGCGCTCTGGGATGCGGTCTGGTCGGCGGGTCAACCGCTGAACATCGCGCCCGGCTGCCCCAACCTGATCGAACGTATCGAGGGAGGTCTGTTCTCCTATGGCAACGAGATGACCCGCGAAAACAATCCCCTGGAAATCGGCCTGGGCAAGTTCTGCTCGCTTGATGGATCGGTCGACCATATCGGCCGGGCGGCATTGCAAAAGATCGCAGCAGACGGAGTCGCCCGCGAAATCCGCGGTGTCGCCTTTGGCGGCGGGCCTTGCCCCACCTGTTCCAAGCCATGGCCCGTCATGGTTGATGACCGGGAGGTTGGCCGGATCACCTCGGCAATCTGGTCGCCGCGGCTCAAACGCAATGTCGGGCAGGGCATGATCGCGCGCGCGTACTGGCATGCCGGCCTACCGGTAAAGGTGCACAGCCAGGATGGTCTGGTCCGGACCGGTGAGATCTCAGATTTGCCCTTTGCCTGACGTCTCGGCGGCGGCAAGCAGCTCCGCCCATATCCGCGCCGGAAGCTCCAGTTCGGTTTTTGACGAGCGCAGGTTCCGTTCGCGCTCTCCGGGCACCTGTACACGGTCGAACCCTTGCGCCGGTGGGCATTGACGCAGTTCGGACAGGATGTTTTCGGCCGCTGCCCGCAGCGCTCCCGGCCCGCGATATCGCCGGATATCCACCACAAGAATGAACGTGTTGCACTCGACTGACGCAGGACCGAGCATTGCGTCACAGATCAATTCACCCATCACGGCCATTCCGTATCCCAGAACGCCGCCCTTGGGCAGGATCGCTCCGCCGTCGAAATAATCGTCCGGAACACGCGTGGGATCGCCATTTGCATCCATGATCGCACCATCCGGCAGCAATGCGCCGGCTCGGCGCGCGGCATAGATCCACCCGCCGGCGATTTGCCCGGTCGCGCAATCCAGAATAACCGGACCGTGGTCACCGCCCGGAATGCCCAGACACCACGGATTCGTCGGCAATACGGCTTTGCGTCCGCCATAAGGCGCGACCATCCGCCAATTCTGTCGGGCACCGCCGCCACAGGCGATGAACAGGCAACCGGCATCGGCCGCGGTTTCGGCAAAGGCACCGAGCCGGCCGGTATGGCCCGTGTTACGCACGGCAATCGCGGCAAGACCATGCTGCCGCGCCGCGTCGATACCGGCCCGTACCGCCAGAGTCATGGCAGGGATGCCGATGCCACCATTCCCGTTGACCTGCAGGGTCGGTGATTGGCTGGCGTCGGTGGTTGGCACCGCATCCGCCCGGATGTACCCGCGGCGGTACTCCCCTGCGTATTGCGATGCCCGGAAAATGCCATGGGATTCCACGCCGCACAGGTCCGCGTCAATCAGATGATCAACGATCTCGCGTGCCAGTTCCGGTCGGCAACCCGCGCAGCGCAGAATTCTCGTCCCGACCTCATGCGCATCGGCCACGGCAACTGGAACCCGGGCTTCAGACAGGTCCAGTTTTGCCGTACGCCTCATTCTGCTGCGGGACGTGACTGGACTGCAGCCAGATCCTCTATCCCATGATGGCAGCGTATCGCATGCCCGTCGGCCGCCCGGTGCCACGGGGGCGTTTCGGTGTCACAGATACTGCCAAGCTTGCGCGGACACCGGCGTTGGAACGGACAGCCGCGCGCAGGTGGCGACAACTCCACGACATCGTCCGCAGAAAGCGTCGGCACGGTATCCGGATCAGGCTCCAGTACAGCACCCAGAAGCACCTCGGTATAAGGGTGCGATGGCACAGCATAGACCTGATCCGATGGACCAAGCTCGCACAGGCGTCCCTGGTAAAGCACCGCAACCCGGTCCGACAACGACTTCACCACCGCCAGATCATGGCTGACGAAAACATACGTGGTGCCCTGTTTTTCCTTCAGCTCGTTGAGCAGGTCGAGAACCGCAGCCTGCACCGAGACATCCAGCGCCGAAGTTACCTCGTCGCACAGAACCAGGTCGGGGTCGGCCGCAAAGGCGCGCGCGATGGCGACACGCTGTTTCTCGCCTCCGGACAACTGACTGGGCAGCCGGTCAAGGTAATGCGCGCCAAGACGGACCCGGTCGAGGATCTCGACGCTGCGGTCATGCAGAGCCTGCCCGCTGAGGCCGAAATAAAGCCTGAGCGGTTGTTCGAGAATCTCGGCGACCGTATGCCTTGGGTTCAGACTGTCGTCAGGGTTCTGAAAAATCAGCTGGATGCGGCGCAGGTGATCGGGCGAGCGGTTCTCGACCGCTGGAGCAAGCGGCTCGCCACCCGCAACGGCGATGGTGCCCCCCGCCGGGGGCAACAACCCGGCGATGGATTTCAGGATCGTGGACTTGCCCGATCCGCTCTCCCCGACCAGACCGAGGGTCTCGCCGCGACGCACCGTGATCTCGATATCATCGACGGTCGGGACGCTTGCGTCACTCCGGCCAAGGATCTTGTCGAACAATCCGGGTTGCCGGTAACTGATCGAAAGGTCGCCGAGCTCCAGGGCCGACGGTCCGTCCTGGCCGCCGTGAACCGGCACCGCGCCGCTTCCGCTCAGCGAAAGCTGGTCCGCCCTGTCGGAAAAGAAACAGCGCACCAGTTCTCCGTCGGGCATTCTGGCCAGGTCTGGCCGCTCGCCCCGGCAGCGGTCCTGCGCCAGCGCGCAACGTGTGACAAATGAACATCCCGCGCCCGCGCCGCCGGGGGCAGGGGGGCGGCCATCCAGCGCCACCGGCAGATGGCGGTCCGCAAGTCGCGGGATCGAGGCCAAAAGCCCCCGCGCGTAGGGATGCGCCGGTGTTTTCAGAACCTGACGCGTGGTACCTTCCAGCACCACTTCGCCCGCGTACATCACCACCACCCGGTCGCAAACCCGTGCGATCGCGCCAAGGTCGTGACTGACATAGACCATCGCCATTGCGCGTTCGCGGGCGATGTCGCGCAACAGTTCGAGGATATGCGCCTGCGTGGTCACATCCAGACCCGTTGTCGGCTCGTCCAGCAACAGGGCATGCGGCTCACCCGCCAGCGCCATGGCCACGGCAACGCGCTGCTGTTGCCCGCCGGACAATTCATGCGGAAAACGCGACAGGATCGCCTTTGGGTCGGGCAGACGAACCTGGCCGAGCAATTCGGTTGCCTTGGACACATGTTCGGACGCCGGCACCGAGGAATGCAGCCGCAGCGCCTCGATCAGTTGCGCACCGATCCGCAATGTCGGCGTCAGCGACTGCCCCGAATTCTGCGGGATCAGCGCCAGTTCGCCGCCCCTGATCTTTTCCAGCTCGCCGCGCGTGCGCGAAAACATGTCCTGTCCGCGAAACGCGACCGATCCGTCGAGCAAACGCAGCCCGCGTTTGAGGTATCCCATCGCGGCCAGCGCCAGCGTGGATTTTCCAGAACCGCTTTCGCCGACGATCCCGATGCTTTCGCCTTCGGCCACCGCCAGGTCGATATTGCGGAGCACCGGCAGCGTGGCGCCGGACTTGCCGGTGAAACCGACCGAAATATTGCGGATGTCGATAACCGATTGCGTCATACTGGCGCCTTCTGTGCGCGATCGATGCCAAGCGCCTTGGCCAGCGCGTCTGCTGTCAGGTTGATTCCGATAATCAGCGATGACAGCGCGATGACCGGGCCCAGCACGCCCCAGGGTGCGAAAGACATGAAGCCGCGCGCATCCGCGATCATCAATCCCCAGTCGGGTGTTGGCGGTGACACGCCAAAGCCCAGGAAAGACAGCGACGAGAAGGCCAGCAGCATCCACGACCAGCGCATTGCGCCTTCGACCATCAGCGTATCAAGCACATTGGGCAGCAGTTCGCGCCGGATGATGGTCATGCGCCCATGCCCCCGCGCGCGCGAGGCCGAAACGAAATCGCGCGCCACCACGTCGTGGGTGGCGGCGCGGGCAATGCGGATCACCGGAATACCATAGAAAAAGGCCAATGTCGGGATCAGCACCTCGATACCGGTGCCAAAGGTCACGATCAGAACCAGCATCTTCAGGATCCACGGCAGCGACAGGAAAGCGTCGACCACACGCATCATCACCTCGTCGATACGCCCTCCGACGAGCCCAAAGAATATCCCGACAAACCCGCCCCATGCCACGGCAATCGGGGTGGCGACACCCGTGACGAGAAGTGCCTCACGCCCCCCCAGCAGGACGCGGGTGAACACATCGCGTCCCAGGTGGTCGGTGCCGAGCCAATGCGCAGCCTCCGGCCCGGTCAGCATCATCGTGGAATTCATCGCCTTGTAGTCATAGGGCACGATCAGCGGGCTGATCAGCGCCAGAACCACATGCGCGACAACCAGAGTCAGCCCGATCGCGCCCGACGGGCGGGCCACCACGTCGCGCAACACCAACAGTATTCGCGCCGCGCGACTGTTTTGAGCGGGAGCGGTCGTCACGGTCATTTGCGCCTCATATGCATTGTTCGCAGGCGCGGATTGGCGACCATCGTCAAAAGGTCTGCCGAAAGGTTGACCCCGACATAGACCGTGGCCACGATCAATGCGATGGCCTGCACCACCGGCAAATCGCGGTCGGATATGGAATCGATCATCATCCGGCCAAGTCCCGGATAGTTGAACACCACCTCGATCACCACGACCCCGCCCAAAAGCCACGCGATGGTCAGCGCGACGACGTTGATGGCGGGCAGCAGCGCATTGGGCAATGCATGCCGGAACACGATCCGCCAATAGGGCACACCCTTGAGCGTCGCCATTTGCACATAGTCCCCGGCCATCACCTCGATCACCGACGAGCGCACCATGCGCAGGATATGCGCGGTCATCACCATGGTCAGAACCAGCACCGGCAGCAGGATTTCGGGAAAGAATTCAGAGGCCGGCGCATGCGCAGGTGTGAGCACAATTCCCGGGAACCAGCCCAGCCAGACGGAAAACAGCAGGATCAGCACCGTGGCCGACACGAATTCCGGGATTGTCATGGCGAAAATCGCCAGCGTCGACAGGGTAAGGTCGATGGGCCTGTCCCGCCAAAGCCCCGTAACGACGCCCAAGAATATCGCGAGAGGTACCCCCAGGGCCAGAGAGCAGGCCGCCAGCAGCAGAGAGTTTTTCAGCCGGTTGCCGACCAGTTCCGAGATGCTTTTCTGGCCATTGGCCGACACCCCCAGATCACCCTGAACCGCGCTTGACGCCCAATCGACATAGCGTTCGATGGCCGGGCGGTTCAGGCCCTGCGCCTCGCGGCAGTTTTCCAGCAGCTTGCCCTTGGCTTCACGTTCCAGGAATGCCGTGCAGGAATCTCCTGGCAGCATTTCCACGCCGGCAAAGATGATGACCGAAACGATGGCAACGGTGACCACACCCAGAAAGAGACGACGAAGAAGCATGCCCAGCATGTTGGTGTATCCGGCAGGTCAGGGGTTCGGTCCGCAAAGAGGCGCGGTTCATCCGCGCCTCTTCTTCGATCAAGCGATCAATCGACGGTGATCATGTGCCAGCGCACGGCGTCGTTCTTGACCTCGTCAAGATTCTTGACGCGCGACGAGACGCCGACAAGCCTTGTCACCGTGTAGGGGATTAGCGTGCCGGCATTTTCCCAGAGGTGTTCCTGCGCCTTGACATAGATCGCTCTGCGCTTGTCGAAATCCAGCTCGCGGCGGGCTTCGGCCAGCAAGGCGTCAAAGGCCTCGTCCTTGAAATAGCTCTCGTTCCACTTGGCGGTGGAAAGATAGATTTCATGCAGCGCCTGGTCGGCCGGACGTTCGTTCCAGCGCGTTGCGGCGACATCCTTTTTCATCCAGACTTCGGACCAGTAGCCGTCAGTCGGAGCCTGTACCACGTTCACGCGAATGCCGGCGGCTGCCGCCTGTTCCTGGTAGGCCACTGCAAGTGTCGGCCACGTGGGTTCAAGCGTCGAGACATGCACGTCGATGTCGATGCCGTCCTGGTATCCGGCTTCGGCCAGCAATGCCTTGGCACCTTCGATATCCTGCGGGCAGGACATGGCGGCGCGATACTGGTCGTTGGGTTCGACCGGCGCGTCACAGGCCACGACGCCCTGTCCGCCCAGAACCAGTTTCACCAGCTCGTCACGATCGGCAGCCATGCGGACGGCCTTGCGGACCCGGACATCGCTGAACGGCTCGACATCGGTCCGGAACACCAGTCCGCGCCAGTTGCCGGTGGGGATGACCTGCACATTGAACTTGTCCGACCCGGTCAGCATCACCTGCTGTTGCGCGGTGATGCCGCGCTCCATGTCGATCTGGCCGCCCAGCAGCGCCTGAAGCCGTGCCTGACCATCGGCGATACCGATGACTTCCATGCGCGCCACTCCGGGTGCGCCTTCCCAATAGTCGGGATTGGCGACCAGAACGGTCGTGCCTTCGGCATCGAATGTTTCCACCTTGAAAGGGCCGGTGCCGTTGCCGGTGGTCGCGATCGTGTCGCCGGAACCTTCGTTCAGCATCCGCAGGCGATAATCCATCAACTGCAGGGGCATGTCGGCAAAGGGCGTGTCCAGCGTGATCTGGACGGTCATGTCATCAAGCGCCTCGACGCTGGTGATCATCTTGACCGCAGAGCGGGCCGGGCTGTCGCTCTCGGGGTCCAGAACGCGGTTCAGAGAATAAACGACGTCGGCGGCTTCGAACGTGCTGCCGTCGTGGAACTTCACGCCTTCGCGCAGCTTGAATGTCCACACCGTGGCGTCGTCGTTGGCTTCCCAACTGGTCGCGAGATCCGCCTCGGGTTTGCCATCCAGACCGGGACGCACGAGTCGGTTCATGATCTTTTCGGTGATCTGGAATACGCGTCCCTTCGAGATCGGGTCGAGACTGGATTGCGCGCCAAAGCCCAGTTCGTGGGCCTGTCTGAATGTTCCGGTTGGCTCGGCGGCCGCCACGCCGGCAATCAATGCCGATGCAGCCACCATCGTCAGCAGCTTCTTCATGTTTGTTTTCCTCCCTGTGATGCGATGCCGGTGCCCGCGTCGCTTCGAAAAATGTTCCCTCCCCGGGCCGCTTGCGGACAAACGCAAATCGGTGCGCCGATAGATGGTGTTTTTTTGACCCACCAGCGGATACAAGGGAAGTCCTGCGTTTTCCACTGTTGGCCTTTGACACGCGGCGCACAAATACAGATTGTTGCGGGATGCATCCGGAAACCGGATATTGGGGAGCGTTCCAGAATGAAGATCATCGCGATTGGCGGAGGTGGCTTTACGCACGGCACATTCCCCGAACTGGATGATTTCTGCGTGCAGCAATCTGGCGCCGCGCGGCCCAGGATCGCATTCATCGGCACGGCAAGCCGGGATGATCCGGAAAAGATCGGGCGCTTTGACGCACGGTTTGCCGGGGTTTGTGAAACACGGGTGCATTTGCCCATGACATTGCCGGCTGCCGCACTTGCCCGGGAACTCGAACGGATCGATCTTGTTTATGTGGGCGGCGGCGACACCGAAGCGATGGTCGCCGCCTGGCGACGGAACGGGTGGGACCGCGTTCTTGGAGACGCATACCGGGCCGGCGTCACCCTTTCCGGGGTAAGTGCCGGGGCTGTCTGCTGGTTTGATGCATTCCTGTTCAGGTCAGGCCAGGGCCCCATGCGCCCGCTGCCCGGGCTCGGGCTGATCCCGCTGGGGGCCTGCCCGCATTATTCGACCGAAACCGACCGCCATTCAGCGTTGCACAAAACCGTCGCAGAGGGGCGGATGCCCGTTTCCATTGCGATCGATGATGGCGTTGCGGTGGTCTTTGACGATGGCCGGCCCAAGGCGGTCTGCAACGCCGTGCCCGGCGCGGGTGCCTATCGAGTCAGCAGGTCCGGGAACGGGATCGTCGAGACGCCGCTGTCAATCGCGTGACATCGCCGCCTCTTGCAGCAGCCAGTCCTGCACGGTGGAAATCTCCCGCGTGCGCGAACTGCTTGAACGGCTCAGCAGGAAAAACGACCTTTCTGGTCTGAGTTCGAGGTCAAAGGGTTTGAGCAGGTGCCCGCGTTTCACGTCCTTCTCGACAAAGGGAAACACACCCAGCGAGACCCCCTGTCCATCAAGCGCGGCCTGGAGCACCTGGTTGGAATCCCTGATCGTGGTTTCGGCCACCGGGTCGAATTCTTCCACGCCGGCCAGTTTCAACCACGCGATCCACTCGGATTTGTCCCTTTGATGAATCAGGGGAAACCGCACCAGATCGGATGGCGCGTTCAGGCCTCCGCAAGCGTCCGCCAGTTCCGGATGGACCACCGGCGAATAGGTGATATCGAGCAGCTTGCGGCTGTTCAGCCCGGACCAGTCCCCGGTGCCCCAGTCAACCGCAAGATGCGACGACATCATCGCCGCATCGGTGATCCTCGGGCTTTCGTCCAGCACGAGGTCGATCCGCGGGTATTTTTTCCGGAACCGTTCCAACCGCGGCACCAGCCAGCGCGACCCAAAGATCGGCCCGACGGCCAGTGTCACCGATTTGCGGTTCGGGTTCATGTGAACTTCGACTTCGGCCCGGATGTCGTCAAAGGCGCGGGTCACGACCCGGCTGAGAGACCGGCCTTCGTCGGTGAGCACAACCGCTCGTGTCTTTCGAATGAACAGTTTGCAGTTCCAGTCCGCCTCGAGCTGGCGGATCTGATTGCTCACGGTTGTCGCGCTTACACAGAGTTCGTCCGCGGCATCCTTGAAACTCAGCCTGCGTGCCGCGACTTCAAAGGTTCGCAACGCCGTCAACGGCAGGTTTCTGGCCCGTCTTGGCATACTCGGCTCCCATGGGTGTTGTTTTCTTAATCTATATCGGTCCGACAATTTGCTTGTCGAGAACGTTCGCCGTTGAAAGGTTTGAGGGAAATCGCAAGAGACAGGGAAAATGGACAAGACGTCCACTCGCCAGCGCCGCCGCCGCCAGAAAACCGGCGGCACCCCCCCGGTTCGACGGGCCGCGCCCGTGACCGGGCGATTGCGGCCGCTCAGCGCGGATGACATGCGCCGCATCAGCGCTGCCTCGTTTGACATTCTTGACGAAATCGGGCTGAGCGACGCGTCGCAGGCCTCGGTCGACCTGGTCGTGGACCGTGGCGGCCGGGTGATCGAAAACGGTCGCCTGATCTTTCCCCGTTCTCTGGTGGAAGAAGCCCTTGCAGGTCTTCGGCGGGATTTCACATTATGCGGGCGCGCGCCGGTCCACGATATCGAAATGACTGCCGCGCGGGTCCATGCCGGATCAGGTGGTGCGTCGCCCATGGTCGTCGATTTGCGCGATGGCGCATATCGCCCGGCAACTCTGGTTGATCTCTACGATGCGGCGCGGCTTGTCGACACACTCGAAAACGTGCGGTTTTTCTCGCGGTCGATGGTTGCCAGCGACATGGCCACGTTGCGGGAACTGGATATCAACACCGCCTATGCGGCGCTTGCGGGGACATCAAAACACGTGATGACCAGCGCCAGCAGTGCCGGCCATGTCGGCGACATTGCCGAAATGTGCTTTGCCCTGGCGGGATCGGCGCAGGCATTTCGCCAACGTCCCTTCCTGTCGCTGAACGTCAACCACGCGGTGCCCCCGCTGCGCTTCGACCCGGATGCCTGCGACGTGTTGCTGAAAGGCGCGCGCCTCGGCCTGCCGGTCATGGTCAATACCTTCGGTCAGATGGGAGCCTCCAGCCCGGTCACGATCGCGGGATGCCTGGCGCAGACCAATGCCGAAACGCTTGCCGGCATGGTGCTGGCATGGATCGCCAACCCCGACGCAATCGCAATCTACGGCGCTCGCCCGATGGTGACCGACCTGCGGTCTGGCGGCATGGCCGGCGGCAGTGGTGAACAGGCGATTCTGACCGCGGCCGCGACGCAGATGGCCCATTTCTACCAGTTGCCGAATTCGACGATCGCGGGCGCCACAGACAGCAAGATCGCCGATGGTCAGGCGGGTTACGAAAAGGCGCTTGCGGTCACCATGGCGGTGCAGGCCGGCGCGAATCTGGTGACACAGGCCGCAGGCACGCAGGCCGGGCTGATGGCCACCTCGTTCGAGGCCTATGTCATCGACAATGACATGCTGGGTGCCATCCTGAGCGCCGCGATGCCGATCGAGGTCAACGATCAGACCCTTTCCGTCGACGTGATCGCCCAGACGGTGCGGGGCGAAGGGCATTTCCTTGGCCACCCCGACACCTATGCGCGGATGAAATCCGATTTCGTGTACCCGGCGCATGCAGACAGGCAGGCACCGGACGCGTGGCTCGCCAGTGGCGCCCCGACAATCAACAGCGCCGCCCGGCACACGGTCGAATCGACGCTGGCGACACATTTCCCCGGCCACATTCCCCCGGAGATCGACCTGGAACTGCGCAGGCGGTTCGACATCAAGCTACCAGAAGAAAGGATGCGCCAACCATGAAGATCCTGGTGATGGGCGTAGGTGCGATGGGGTCGGTCTATGCCGCGTTGCTTGCCGATGCCGGGCACGAGGTCTGGGCCGTCGATACCTGGGCCGACCATGTCCGGGCGATCAACACGCATGGGCTTCGGCTCGAAGGAGCCAGCGGCGATCGTGTGGTCAAATCGATACGCGCCACGACCGAGGTCACGGATGTCGGGCCCTGTGATCTGTGCCTGATCGCGACCAAGGCATCGGGCGTCGGGCCCGCCGCGCGGGCCGCGGCCCCGGTGATTGGCGCCGGTGCGCTGGTTCTGACGATCCAGAACGGCCTGGGCGCAGGCGAACGGATCAGCCGGCATATCGCGCCCGACAACGTTCTCCTGGGTGTTGCGGATGGTTTTGGTGCGTCGATGAAGGGGCCGGGTCACGCGCACCACAACGCCATGAAACTGATCCGTATCGGCGAACCGGGCGGCGGCCTCACGCCGCGCCTGAAAAAGATGGAAAAGACCTGGCAGGACGCCGGGTTCGACGCCCGTGCATTTGAGAACATCACCCAGCTGATCTGGGAGAAATTCTTGTGCAACGTGACGTTCAGTGCGCCCTGTACGGTCTTTGACCAGACGGTTGGCGAGCTGATGGCGCAGGCCGACCACTGGGCCATCGCGCTGGGGGCCATGAACGAGGCCTACGCAATCGCCCGGGCCAAGGATATTCCGCTGGGCTTTGACGACCCGGTGGCCTATGTCACGGCCTTTGGGTCAGGCATGCCCCATGCACGCCCGTCGATGTTGCTGGACCATATGGCCGGTCGGGTGTCAGAGCTGGATGCCATCAACGGGATTGTCCCGGTTCTTGGCCGCGAAACCGGTGTGCCCACGCCCTACAACGACACGCTCACCGCGATCCTGCGGCAACGCGAAAGCCGTTTTGCAAAGGTGCAAGAATGAACATCGGCTCATTTCTTTGGAACGGGCAGCCGCTTTACGGCGTGTTTTCCGGCGGCCAGGTCATCCCCGCCAGCGAAAGTTTCCGCGCCCGTTTCCCGACCTTGCGCGATGCGCTGGATGCCGGAGCGCTGGAACAGCTGCGCGATGATACCGCGCGTGGCGACGCCATTGCCGTCGAAGCGATCCGCTTCCTTCCGCCGGTTCCCAACCCGCGCAAGATCATCTGCGTCGGGATGAATTATCGCAAGCCTTACCCGGTTGACGGGGTGCCCCCGCCGGATCCTGACAACATCATCCTGTTCGGCAAGGAGCGCGAGGCATTGCTGGCACATGGCGAAGTGCTTGAAGCACCAACAGGCACAGCGGCGCTCAGTTTCGACTACGAAGGCGAGATCGCCGTCGTCATCGGTCGAACCGCGCGCCACGTTTCGGCGGATGAAGCAATGGACCATGTCCTGGGCTACGCCGCCTTCAACGACGGGTCGGTGCGTGACTGGCAAAAACACTCTGTCTATGCGGGAAAGAACTTTGCGCGGTCCGGCGCGTGGGGCCCGTGGATCACGACGGCCCAGGACCTGCCGCCTCCGCAGGAACTGGAACTGACGGTCGAACTGAACGACAGCGTCGTGCAACGGGCGTTCGGTCGCGAGATGATTTTCCCGGTCGCCGAACAGATTTCCTATGCGTCGCATCTTTTCACGCTGCAACCGGGCGATATCATTGCCACCGGGTCGCCGGACGGAACCGGCGGAAGCCGCTCGCCGAAACGATATCTCGTGCACGGTGACAAGGTGAGCGTGACGGTGGCTGGCGTTGGCCGGTTGGTCAACACGGTTTCCGGCTCGCCCGCGGCTGCTCCAGCCCGGTCGGGATGACCTCATAGCCGGGTTCTTCCGGTTCGTCGTCCGTCATTTCAGCCGGAAAACCGGGCGCGAGGATCGACAGGCCGGTGGCCTCTTCCAGACGGCGGATAATGTCGTCGGACTGGGCGCGCTCGCCATAGCGCGCAATGCCGTCGGCGAAGATATCGATCATCATCGGCGAGATTTCCAGCGGCACGCCGGTGCGATCGGCGATGGCCTGGAACAGGCCGATATCCTTCTTGACGAGGTCCATCGTAAAGGAAATGTCGCGCGATCCGTTCAGGATCACCTGGCTTTCCGTTTCGTGCACGAACGAGGTGCCCTAGGAGATCTTGATCGCCTCTTAGGTGGTGTTGATATCCATGCCCGCCGCCTTCATCGTCACCAGCGCTTCGCAACAGGTGAGCAGATTGGCCGTGGCGAGATAGTTGGTCATGACCTTCAGAACCGAGGCCGACCCGAGCGGCCCGGTATGCAGGATGCGGCGGCCCATGACCTTGAGGAACGGCGCGATGCGATCGAACGTCGCCCGGTCGCAGCCGGCAAAGATCGAGATGTTGCCGGTGGCGGCCCGGTGGCAACCGCCGGACACCGGGCAGTCGACCGCGGCGCCCCCGGCGGCGATCACCATGGTGCCAAGCCGTTTGACCTCGGCCTCGTCGGTTGTGGACATCTCCATCCAGATCTTGCCCGGGCCGACTTCGGGCAGCATCTGTTGCATGACGGCATCCGACGCAGCCGGCGAGGGCAGGCAGGTGATAACCACCTCGCAGTCGCGCATCAGCGCGGCCGGGCTGTCCGCCCGATTGGCACCGCGGTTCGCAAAGGCAGTGACGAGGTCCTGGTTCAAATCGTGCACGGTCAAATCGAAACCGTTGCGCAACAGGCTGCCACTTAGTTTGCCGCCGACGTTGCCGAGGCCGATAAATCCTACTTTCATGCTTGGTCTCCCGAGATGCGATCGCATTTTTGACTGCTCATTGTTGGCCGCCGGGCGATTATTCGGTGACGGCGTGCAGCGAGTCCAGTGCCGAGAGCCGGGGGGCACCGTGCCCGACCCGTTCAGGCAAAGCTTGGGGTTCCGGCGCATCGCAGTGCGGCTTCAGGGCTGAAGAGGGGCGTCAGGACACGATCGCCTCGGCCTCGATCTCGACGCGGTAATCGCCGATGAGCCTGGCCACGACGACAAGCGTGTTGGCCGGCTTGATGTCCCCGAAAACCCGCCCGTGGGCGTGCGATACGGCAAGAACATCGTCCTCGTCGGTCAGGTAGATGCGCGTTCTGACAACATCCTCGGCGCTGCCGCCAAGCGCGGCAAGCGCCGCGAGGATCTTGTCCAGGATGAACGTGGTCTGCGCCCCCGCGTCGTCCGGCGCGACGGCCCGGTCGGCCCCTGCGGTGGCCGTGGTACCTGAAACCAGAATGCGGTCGCCGATGCGCTGGGCCCGGCAATACCCCGCGATGTCCTCCCATTCGGACCCGCTTGCGACCTTCCGCGCACCGGGCCGGTGCGGTACCGGTTGGCTGTCATGGACCCGGGGCATCCGGTCCAGATGATGGCTGAGATCGCCCGACGCGGTCAGAAACGGGGGTTTGCGGTATTCATCGCCACAATCGCCGGGGATCGGCCGGGTCGCGGCAAAGGCCTGCGCCAGCCGGTCATGATCTTCCGCATCCAGCGCGTAGGAAAACAGGCGGGCATTGTCGGCTGCATGCATGTTTTCGCCCAGCCGGGCACCGATGATGACACCGGCCACTCCGTCTTGTTCCAGAACCCAGCGGGTTGCGACATTCGAAATCGAAACGCCATGCTTGCCGGCGATCTCGCCGGCTGCCGAAAGCAACCCCTGAAACACGTCCCAGCCGCCGCTCGCGTCGATGAAGCGCTTGTACTTCATCTTGGACCAGTCGGAGATGTCATCCGGTTCCTTCGCGCCGCGCCACTTGTCCGACAGGAACCCGCCGCACAGCGTGCCATAGCCCAGAAGCCGGACCGGCGACGTCGCCGTGAGGGTGGACAACGCGCCGGCCGCGCGGCGGTCCACCAGCGAAAAGGAGACCTGATTGGTCCGCACCGGCACACCATCCGCAAGCGCAAGATGCAGATGGGCGGCGTCGAAATTCGTGACGCCGATTTCCCTGATCAGCCCGTCCTCGCGCAGCGCGGCGAGCGCGTGCAGCGCGTCCAGCCAGCCGGGGTGCTCAAAACTCCACCAATGGAACTGCAAGAGGTCCACCCGGTCTACGCCAAGCCGTTGCAGCCGCTCCTGGACACCCTTGCGCACGATGTCGATGGTCATGGGGCCGGGCGGCGGGCACCATTTGGTCAGGGCGACCGGGCGCGTGTCCCGCCCTTCATGGCGTCTGAGCAATGCGCCGGCAATAATCTCGGCAGTTCCGTAATGATCGGCCATGTCGAATGTGTCGAACCCCGCATCCACATAGCGCTGCAGGTCATCGGCCCCTGCTTCGGGATCGATCCGGCCGGATTTGCGTTCGATGTCGGCCACCTGCCACAACCCGGTCAGGACCCGGCTGATGACAAGCCCGGGGGCAAGTTCAAGGCGCTCGGGCGTCATGCCGATGTTCCCGGGGTCATGCCGGATTCGTCCGGGACATCGACAGTTCCGGCCTGCAGCACGCGAAAGGACCGTTCCACATCCTCAATCAACGCCGCGCGCGCCGCATCCCTGTCGCCGCGCTCAAGCGCATCGATGATCTCGTAGTGATGCTTGTGTTCCGCGATCCGGCCCGCGGCGCGGTGCCGGATGATCAGGTTCAGATAGGCTCCGTACTGCACCCACAACGCCTCGACCATCGGCAACAGGACTTCCGAACCGCAATGCCGGTACAGGCCAAAATGGAAATTGTAGTTCTGAATCAGGTCCGGTCCGTCCTGCCGCTCGCCGGACGGCGCGACCAGAACCGCCTTCAACGCGGCGATCCCGTCCGCGTCGATATTGTCCATGGCCTGATCCAGAACCATGGTCTCCAGCGCCAGCCGGGCGGATTTCAGATCGGCCATCCGCCGCGCGCTGAACGGCGGCACCAGCAGGGTCCGGCTGCGGGTGTCAATCAGCGCGCCCTCGGCGACCAGCCGCCTGACGGCTTCGCGTACGGGCGTCATGGACGTCCCAAGCTGATCGGCAAGCCCGCGCAGCGACAGGACATCCCCCGGCGCGAATTCGCCCCGGGTGAAGGCTTCGCGCAGGGCCTGATAGGCGCAGTCACGCAGGCTGCTCTGGTCGATCGGCGCGATTCGAGCCGCACACATTGGCGTATCTCCATGGCTTCACTGTGAGGTTCTTGCCGGTCCGGAGCCAGATTGACAAAAATCAAATCACATATCTATGATAAAATATCACAGATAACAGTCAAGAAATCAAACTGGAGTGGCGGAATGAGCCGGCAAGGCGGCTTCTGGCTTTACGACCTGAAGGTCGAGACCGTCCTGGACGGCCGCACCCCTGTCTGCCGGCATGTCCAGGGCGAACATTTCCGCGTCGAAGGCGAAACCCTGATCTTTGAAGCCGGGCAAAAGGTTTCGATGTATGCGCTGGCGGCGCTCCTGCCGCTGCTGCCGGCCAAGCAGCGTATGACCGACCCGGCGGACTGGATGTCGACAGATGCGGAAATCGCCTGCCCCGACCCGCATTGCGGTGGGCGGTTCCGTGTCACCCGGACCGGCAAACGGTGGTTTTCGCATGCCGAAACCACCGGGCTGCCCGCGCAGCGAGACCGGCCCTACTGGCAGAAGGACGACGAACCTTGAGCGCACCGGAAACCATTGATCTGCGCCCCGGCCACCGGATCTCGAGGGTGATCAGGGGTGGCTGGCAATTGGCCGGGGACCATGGCGCGGTCGACCGTGCCGCCGCGATTTCGGATATGGAGGCGTTTGTCGACGCCGGCATCGTGACCTTCGATTGCGCCGACATCTACACCGGTGTCGAAGAAATGATCGGCGACTTCATCGGCGACCTGCGCCGCAGGCGTGGCGCCAGGGCGGCCAACCGCGTGATTGTCCACACCAAGCTGGTGCCGGACCTGACCCGGCTCGCCACCCTGCGGCCGGACGAGGTCGAAGCGATCATAGACCGCTCGCTGCAACGGCTGAAGATCGAACGCCTGCACCTCGTACAGTTCTACTGGTGGGATCTGGGCCTTGGAAATGCCGGTGCCGCGCTGGACGTGCTGAAGGACTGCCGGAAAAAGGGCAAGATTGCCAATCTCGGAACCACCAACTGGGATGCGGCCCAGATCGGCCGCTTTGCCGATGCGGGTTTTGATATTGCCTCGGTTCAGGTGCAATACTCGGTTCTTGACCGTCGGCCGGCCAATGGTCTGGCGGACTGGGCCGGGGCGCGTGACATGCATCTGTTGTGCTATGGTACCCTCGCGGGGGGGTTCCTGACGGAAAACTGGCTGGACCGGCCGGACCCCGGCTTTGCATTCGCCAACCGCAGCCTGGTGAAATACCGGCTGATCATCGACGAGTTCGGCCCATGGGACCAGTTCCAGGCGCTGCTGCACACGTTGCGTCAGGTCGGCGCACGGCACGGCGTGTCGCTCAGTTCCGTCGCCACCCGCTGGGTGCTGGAACAGCCACGGGTCGCCGCCGCGATCGTGGGCGCGCGTTATGCGCGCCACCTGCCCAAAACGCTGCAGGTCTTCGATTTTGCGCTCGACGCAGAGGACCATGCCGAAATCGCGGCGGTCCAGGCCCGGGCGAAGGGGCCTGACGGGCCGGTTTACGGCTTGGAAAGCGATCGGACATCCCGGCACGGGCGGATCATGAAATACAACCTGAACACTCGCCCGGACGACCAGATACTGGCGCACCCGGATGGTTGACGCGGTGTTTGCGACACAGGCGTTGACCGTCGATTTCGGCCCCTTCCGCGCCGTGGAAAACGTGTCGCTTGCGATCCGGCGCGGTTCCATGACCGGCCTGATCGGTCCCAACGGCGCCGGCAAGACAACCCTGTTCAACGCCATCACCGGCAACCTGAAGCCAACGTCGGGCAGCGTAACGCTAAACGGCACAGACGTGACGGCGGTACCGCCGGATCGGTTGTTTGCCATGGGGCTGGGCCGTACCTTCCAGATCCCGCGTCCGTTCTCGCGCATGTCCGTGCTGGAAAACGTGATGCTTGCCCCGCCGGGCCAGACCGGTGAACGGCTGGGCGGGCCGTTTCTTTCGCGCCGGGCCGTGCTGGCCCAAGAGCGCGCCATTCGCGACCGCGCCATGGACGTGCTCGACTTCATGACGCTGGCCCCGCTGGCCGATCATCCCGCCGGCAAGATATCGGGCGGCCAGATGAAACTGCTGGAACTGGCGCGTGTCCTGATGGGCGATCCACGGGTCATCCTGCTGGACGAACCCGCTGCCGGGGTCAACCCGACACTGGCCGGAACGCTGATTGAAAAGATCGAGGACCTCAACCGGCAGGGAAAGACATTTGTCATCATCGAACATGACATGGATTTCATCATGCGCCATTGCGACCCGATCATCGCCCTGGCACAGGGGCGCGTGGTGTTCGAGGGCACCGCCCAAGAGGCGCAGTCGAACCCGGTTCTGCTCGATGCCTATCTGGGGGCGGCCGCCGATGCCTGATGCCGCGCTTTCGGTTGACGCCATCACCGCGGGCTATGTGCCCGATCTGCCGATCCTGCGTGACGTGACACTTCGGGCCGAACGCGGGTCGGTGACCGTGATCATCGGTCCCAACGGGGCCGGGAAATCGACGCTGATCAAGGCCATCGCGGGGATTGTGCCGGTTTCGGCCGGAACGATCCTGCATGACAAGGCCGATATCACCCATATCCGGCCCGACCGCATTGCCGCCCACGGCATGGCCTATGTGCCACAGACCGACAATATCTTTCGCACCATGACCGTGCGCCAGAACCTCGATCTCGCCCTGCGCAGGGCCGATGACGCGGCCGCACGCCTTCAGGAACTCCTGGCGCAGTTTCCGGCACTCGCCGACAAGCTGCGGGACAAGGCCGGGGCCTTGTCGGGCGGCCAGCGCCAGTTCCTCGCGGTGGCCATGGCGCTGGCTTCCGGGCCGCGCCTGCTCCTGATGGATGAACCCTCTGCCGGGCTGGCACCCAAGGCCGCCCAGGAGGTCCTGGGACTGGCCCGCGGGCTGACCGCGACCGGTGTCACCGTTGTGCTTGTCGAGCAGAACGTGAACCAGGCGCTGCGTCTGGCCGACCACTGTTTCATCCTTGCCGAGGGCCGCAACCAGATCGACGGAAAGGCGGCCGACCTGCTCGGAAATCCGACGGTGGCCGACATCTACCTTGGCGGCAAGCGGCTGAGGGCGGGTACATGATCCAGCATGTTCTCGACGGCATTCTGGTGGGCGCGATCCTGTCGCTGGGCGCGACAGGGCTGACCATGGTCATGCATATGCTGCGGTTCGCCAATTTCAGCCATGCCGAGCTGTTGTCCATCGGGGCGTATTCCGCGCTGGTCTTCGATCAGGTGTTCAAGGCGCTGATGCCGGCGCTCGCCGCGCAGATCGGGCCGCTGTCGATGACCTGGGCGCTGGTTCTGGCCATCATGCTGGCGATGGCGGTGACCGGAGCAAGCGCGGTCCTGTTCGACCGGCTGATCTTCCGGCGGGTGCGCGAAAAGGGCGAAGAACTGTCGATGGTCTTTGCCGCCTTCGGACTGGCGCTGATCATCCGGAACGGCATCGGGCTGATCTTTGGCCTGCAGACCAAGCTCTTCAGCCAGGACATCGTGTTCGCCACGGTCTTGAGCCGCGATCCGCTGATCCTGGTCAAACCCGACCAGCTGGCGACCCTTGCGATCACCCTCGTCATCATGCTGGCGCTGCACCTCGTCCTGTCTCGCACCACTTTCGGTTATGCCTTGCGCGCGGTGGCGGAAAACGCCGGGCTGGCACAGGTCAATGGCATCAACCTGCAACGCATGATCGTGATCGTCTGGTTGCTGGGTGGCGGGCTGGCCGCCCTGGCCGGCGTGTTCTACGGATTGACCAACCAGATCAGCCCGACCATCGGCCGGGACCTTGTGCTGCCGATTTTTGCCGCCACCATCGTGGGTGGCATCGGGTCAATCTATGGCGCGCTTCTGGGCGGTTTCATCGTCGGACTGGCGGCGAACATGGCGCTGATGGTGCTGCCTTCGGGCTACAGCCCCTCGGTGCCGTTCCTGATCATCCTTGCGGTTCTGCTGATCCGCCCGAACGGGTTGTTCGGCGAGGCGCGGGCATGATCGGTATCGTCTCTTATCTGGTGTTCTTCACCACGGTCGCCTCGATCCTGGCCATCGCCGTGCTGGGGCTGAACCTGCAATGGGGCAACACGGGGCTGTTCAACGGCGGCGTGGTGGCCTTTTTCGGCGCCGGCGCCTACGGCACGCTCCTGCTGGGCGGTACACCGCAACACGACCATGTCGGCGGTTTTGGCCTGTTCTACCCGCTTGCCCTGATGGGCGGCATGGCGGCGGCGGGCCTCCTGGCCTGGGTCGTGGGCGTGCTGACGCTGCGGATGCGGCACGATTACCTGGCGATCTCGACCTTTGGCGTGGCGGTTGCCTTTGAAAACCTGATGCGTAATGCCGAAGGCCTGTCTGGCGGAGCCAAGGGGTTGCGCGGGTTCGAACGGCCCCTGCGCGAGGTTCTCGGCGACGGGTTCCTGTACAATCTCGTGTTCCTCATGGTGGTTGTGTTGCTTCTCGTGGCCACCTATCGTTTTCTGCAAACGCTTGTCGGGTCGCCCTTTGGCCGGCTGTTGCGCGCGATCCGCGAGGATGAAACCGCCGCGCGGTCACTGGGCAAGAACCCGGCGCGCATCCGGTTGACGGCATTTGTCACCGGGTCGGTCATCATGGGGCTGGCGGGCGGCCTCTACGGCACATTCTATGCCTTCGTCAGCCCGCAGGACGTTCTGCCCACGCTCACCTTCCAGATCTGGGCGATGCTGATCGTGGGTGGCGCGGGCAACAACCGGGGCGCGGTGTTCGGCGCCTTTCTGATCTGGGCCGCCTGGACCGCCAGCGGCTGGGCCCTGTCCCGTTTCGCGCCGGTCGAGGCGCAAATCTACGCCGGGTCGATTCAGTACATCCTGATTGGCCTGGTCATCGTCGGCATGCTGCTCTGGAGGCCCCAGGGCCTGTTTCCCGAGCGGCTGGTCGTATCGCAATCGGGCCGGTTCGACCGCCGGCCCAATCCACAGGGAGAAGAAAAGTGACAATATCCAAGACAACCACCCTGGCTCTCAGGCTGGGAACCGCGATCGGTCTCGCGCTGGTCGCCGGCGGCGCGATGGCGCAGGACTGCACCACCAAGATCGGTGCGGTTCTGCCAACATCGGTGGACTGGGGCCGCCCGATCGCCGAAACGGCGCAGTTCGCGGTCGATACCGTGAACGCGGCAGGCGGTGTTGCGGGCTGTCAGATCGAAATGGTGTTGCGCGACACCCAGGTCGACCCCAAGGTCGGCGTGGACGCGGCCAAGGCCCTGGTCGATCTGGATGGCGTGCAGGTGCTTCTGGGTGCGGTGTCCTCTGGGGTTTCCATGCCGATCCTGACCTCGGTCTCGGTCCCCGGCAAGGTGATGCAGATGTCCTGCTGCTCATCCTCGACCGCCTTCACCACTCTTTCCGAAGAGGGCAAGACCGACGGGTTGTTCTTCCGCACATTCGCCACCACCGGCGTGCAGGCGGCGGTCGGTGCAAAGGTCGCGGCGGATCAGGGCCACAAATCCATCGCCATCCTGTTCAAGAACGATGACTGGGGCCAGGATCTCAAGAACCTGATCGCGCGCGATTTCGCCGCCCTTGGCGTCAACGTCACCACCGCCGTGGCGATCAATGACGGTCAGCCCTCCTACCGCGCCGAGGTGACCGAGGCCCTGTCGGGCAATCCCGACGCGCTGTACCTTGCGCTCTATCCGACCGAAGGCACCGCCGCGGTGCGCGAATGGCTCTCGCTGGGCGGCACCCAGAACATGATCCTGGCCAACTCGCTTAAATCCGACGAGTTCCGGGAAAATGTCGGCCTGCAGTATCTCGGCAGCGCGCTGGGCACCGACACGGCCTCGCCACGGGTGGCCAGCGCCGATGCCTTCGTCGCCGCCTACAAGGCGCGGTTTGACTCCGAACCGAACGGTCCGGGGCTGGCCAACAGCTACGACGCCACGATGATCGCGCTGCTGGCGATGGAAGCCGCCGGCAAGGACGCCACCGGCGACCAGGTCGCCGCCGCCGTCGCGCGGGTCACCGATCCGGGCGGCACGCCGGTCACGGCGGATGCCGCCGGTTTCGCCGCCGCGCGCGACGTTCTGGCCGGCGGCGGAAGCGTGATGTACCAGGGGGCCACCGGCAATGTGCGCTTTGATGCCAACGGCGATGTCTCGGCCCCGGCCGTTGTCTGGAAATTCACCGATAGCGGCACCGAAGAGGTTCAATATCTGTCCCTCACCGAGGTCGACGACTTCATCGCATCGCTGAACTGACGCCTGAACGCAGCGGCGGTACCTGCGGGTACCGCCTTTGGCAAACGCAATGCCGGGACCGGCGACAACCGGTTCCGGCACTGCCACGCGCGACATAACGAGCGCGTTTCGTTGCGCTTTTGGGGCGCGGCCCGCGCCGGGCATCGGCAATCCCGTACCACCGCATGGCTCTCCAACCTGCATACCTGCCGGGTGGGACAAACGGCGCATTCCAATTTTCCGGGGCATCGCCCACATTCAGGTGAGGTATCACGATCCGTCCGCGCCCGGCGGATCGGAGATCCGGGCATGCTTGCGCATAGTGGGCGCCGCGCGGCGCTCCGGAGGTGGACATGAACGCCAGACAGGTTGCGATCGGGCTGGGAGTGATGGTTCTGCTGGCGTCACTGATCCTGCACCCACCCCAAGACATGCCGCCCCGGGCATGGCCGGCGGCGGGTCTTGCGGCGGTCATGGCCCTGTGGTGGCTGACCGGGGTCGTGCCACTTGCCGCCACGGCGCTCCTGCCGCTCGCCGTCGCGCCTTTGCTCGGCCTCATGCCGCTGGGCGATGTCGCCGCGTTTTACAGCCACCCCATCGTGATCCTGTTCCTCGGCGGGTTCCTGTTGGCCAGGGCAATCGAAAAACCCGGCCTGCACCGCCGCCTGGCATACACGCTGCTTGGATATGCCCATCAGAGCCAGGGCGGCATCCTGGCCGCGGTCATGGCGGTCACCGCCTTTCTCAGCCTTTGGATAAGCAATACCGCCGCGGCAATGGTCATCGCGCCGATCGCCGCGGCAATCGCCGGGGCGCAACGGCAAAACCCGGGGTTCGGCACGGCGCTGATGCTCGGTGTCGCATTTGCCGCGACCATCGGCGGGATGGGGTCGCTGATCGGCACGCCGCCGAACGCGATCTTTGCCGCCTATGTCAGTACAACCTACGGGATCGAGATCGGGTTTGCCCGCTGGGCCATGGTCGGTTTACCGGTGTCGGCCATCCTTCTGGTCGCAGCATGGGCCATTCTGGCCCACGTTACACCCGGTCTTGGCACCGGGGGATTCCGCTCCACGGGCACCGGAGAGCAGACCGCGATGACGCCTGCCGAACGACGCGTCGCGGCAGTTGCGGGCCTGACTGCCCTGGCCTGGGTGTTTCGGCCCCTGGCGGATTGGGCGATGCCCGGACTCGCGCTGACGGATGCCGGTATCGCGATGATCGCGGCGGTTCTCCTGTTCATCATCCCCGCGGATCAGAACCAGAGACTCCTGGACTGGGACAGCGCCGCCACTCTGCGCTGGGACGTGCTTGTCCTGTTCGGCGGCGGCCTCGCACTGGCCGGGATCGTCGATCAGTCCGGGCTGGCGGCCTGGATCGGCGCGCAGACCGGTTGGATGAATGATCTGCCCACCCTGGTTCTGATTTTCATCATCGCCGCCCTGATCGTTTATGTCGGCGAACTGGCCAGCAACACGGCGATGGCCGCGATTTTCCTGCCAATCGCCGGCGCGACCGCGATGTCCCTGGATGCCAATCCGATCAGCTTCCTACTGCCGGTGGCGCTGGCGGCGTCGGTCGGGTTCATGCTGCCGGTTGCGACCCCGCCGAACGCCATCGTGTTCAGTTCTGCGCATGTGACACGCGCCGACATGCTGCGGGCCGGCGCACCCCTGGACCTGGTCGGAATTCTGGTTGCCGTGGCCGTGGGCGTTCTGCTCGGCCCCGTGGTTTTCAGCAATCTCGCCGGACCATGACGGGCCGTGACGGCGCGCAACATCCGATCCCGTCCCGCCGGTCCTCCAGGCGGGCAAGACCGGGTCTCAGCGCAACACCGACGTCCGGGACCTGCGCGCGGTGCAAACCGGGTCTCGGCGGCCCATCAGGCCCCGGTGCGCTCACCGTGCAGGTTTGACGCCGATCTGCCTTGCCCGATGGCGCCCGCCGCCTGTCATCCGTCTACATCTTGGCAAGACGATAGATCGCCGGAATGACGATGACCGTGAAGGCGGTCGATGACAGCAGCCCGAACAGAAGCGACACGGCCAGGCCCTGAAAGATCGGATCGACCAGGATCACCGCCGCCCCGATCATCGCCGCCAGCGCGGTCAGAAGGATCGGCTTGAACCTTGTCGCCCCCGCTTCGATCAGGATATCGACCGTGATGCGGCCTTCCGGGTCGGCATGGCGGATGAAATCGATCAGCAGGATGGAATTCCGGACGATGATGCCGGCCAGCGCGATGAACCCGATCATCGACGTCGCCGAGAACGGCGCGTTGAACAGCCAGTGGCCGATCATGATCCCGAAAAACGTCAGCGGAACCGGCGTCAGAACCACCAGCGGCAGGCGGAAACTGCCGAACTGCGCGACGACCAGAATGTAGATGCCAAGCAATGCGACGCCGAACGCCGCGCCCATGTCGCGGAACGTCACCCACGTGACCTCCCATTCGCCGTCCCACAAGAGCACCGGTGCCTCGGTGCTCCGCGGTTGCCCGTTCAGGCGGATCTCGGGCTTGGTGCCTTCGGGCCAGTCCATGGCGTCGATCCGGTCGGCGACCGCGAGCATCCCGTAAAGCGGTGCCTCATAGTCACCGGCAAGCTCTCCGGTGACCATGATCACCTCGTACCCGTTGTGCCGGAAGATCGGATAGGACGCGCGTTCGGCGCTGATCGTGACCACATCGCCGAGCTCCACGACCCCCCGGCCACCGGGCAGGGCATTGGCGGGCACCGGCGTCGACAGCACGGCGGCATCCATGACCCGGTCGGACTTGTCCCGCGCAATGATGATCGGGATCGGGCGGCGGCCGTCGCCCCGGTGCGAGTATCCGACCGTCACCGATCCGTTCAACAGCTGCAGCGTCTGCAGGACATCGGCTTCCTGGGCGCGGTAGAAATCCAGATCGGATGGCTTCAGCCCGGCCCTGAGCCGCAACGGGCGCACGCCGAAACTGTCATCGACATCGACAACAAACGGCACATCCTCGAACGCCTTGCGGACATGTCCGGCCACCGCCCGGCGGGTATCCGCGTCGGGCCCGTAGACCTCCGCCAGCAGGGTCGCAATGACCGGCGGACCGGGCGGCGGTTCGACAACCTTGAGAACTGTGCCCGAGGGAGTCGCCAGCGTCGCCAGCCGCGCCCGCAGGTCCAGCGCGATGTCATGGCTGGTCCGGTCACGGTGATGCTTGGCCGCAAGGTTGAGCTGGACATCGCCCATCTCGGGGCTCTGCCGCAAAAAGTAATGCCGGACCAGCCCGTTGAAATTGAACGCCGACGCGGTGCCCGCATGGGTCTGCGCCGAATGTATTTCGGGCAGCGCCAGAGCGATCCGCGCTGCCGCCTGCGCAACCGCATCGGTGGCCTCGACCGAGGACCCTTCGGGCAGATCGATAACGATGGAAAGCTCCGATTTGTTGTCAAAGGGCAGCAGTTTGACCGTCACGTCCTTGGTGTACAGCATCGCAAGCGCGCCAAAGGACAGAACCACGACAACGGCCAGGAACATGGCGCTTCTTGCCTTGCTGGCCAGGATCGGCCGGACGGTCGCGGCATAGATCCGGCCAAGCCGTCCGCCCGGCAAACCGCTCGCCCCGTTGTCGTGATGCGCCGGCGCGTTCCCGGCGATCTTCAGCATCAGCCAGGGCGTGATCATGACCGCGACGAAAAACGAAAAGATCATCGCCGCCGACGCGTTTGCCGGGATCGGACTCATGTAGGGCCCCATCAGCCCGGACACGAACAACATCGGCAACAGCGCCACGACAACGGTCAGCGTCGCCACGATGGTGGGGTTGCCGACCTCGGCCACCGCCGCGACGGCGGCGCCGAAACGGCTCTGGTCGGGACGCTTCATGCCCCAGTGGCGCGAGATGTTCTCGATCACGACAATCGCATCATCCACCAGGATGCCGATCGAAAAGATCAGCGCGAACAGCGATACCCGGTTGAGCGTGTACCCCATGATCCAGGCGGCAAACAGCGTCAGCAGAATGGTCACCGGAATGACAATTGCTACGACCACCGCCTCGCGCCATCCGATCGCGACCAGGACCAGCGCGACGATGGACACCGTCGCAAGCGCCAGGTGAAACAACAGCTCGTTGGCTTTCTCGTCCGCGGTCTCGCCGTAATTTCGCGTGATCTCGACCCGGATGCTGTCCGGGATGACCGTTCCTTCCATCTCGCTGACCTGGTTCAGGATATCCTCGGCCACCACCACGGCGTTTGCCCCGGCCCGCTTGGCCAGCGCCAGCGTCACCGCCGGGTGCCGTGCAATGTCCCCGTCCGCGCCCCGATGCAGCGTCGCGACATGGGCCTCTTCCATCCCCGAAACAAGGCTCACATCGGCAACGTCGCGCACATAAACCGTGCGCCCGTCGCGCGCGGTCAGTTCGAGGTTCCCGATCTCTTCCGGCGTGCCCAGGGTCTTGCCGATCACCAGATCGACCTGCTGCCCGTCCTGGCGCAGGTTCCCGGTCGGGGCGGCGTTGTTGGCACCCTGCACCTTCCCTGCAAGCTGTTGCAGCGTGATACCGTAAAGCGCCAGCCGCTCGGGATCGGGCGCCACCCGCAGCGCCTCGCTTTCCTCTCCGATCAGATAGGTGAGACCGACATCCTCGATTCTCGTCAGCCGCACCTCGACTTCGCGCGCAACGCGGGTCAGGTCCGCCGCCGTGATGCTCGGGTTCTTCCCGTCCGGGCTCAGGGTCAGCGTGACGATGGCGACATCGTTGATGCCGCGCCCGACAACCAGCGGTTCGGGGATGCCAACCGGTATCCGGTCCATGTTGGCGAGAATCTTGTCGCGCACCCGAAGAATGGCCGTATCCGCGGACACACCCACTTCGAACCGGGCCGTGACCATGGCCGCGTCATCCCGCGTGTTGGAATAGACATGTTCGACCTGGTCGATACCCTTGACGATGGTTTCCAGCGGCTCGGTCACCAGCTTCATCGCGTCCTCGGCGCGAAGCCCGTGTGCCTGAACGTGGATATCGACCAGCGGCACCGAGATCTGCGGCTCATCCTCCCGGGGAAGGCTCGCCAGCGCCATCAGCTCTGCCGCCCGCGAGG